>CAZKZQ010000018.1:0-26806 GCA_964557235.1 uncultured Nocardioidaceae bacterium | reverse complement strand
GCGCCCGAGCCCGCTGCTGCCCGCGCCCGAGCCCGCTGCTGCCCGCGCCCGAGCCCGCGTACTCCGCCGTACGTGTCGCTCAGGGCGCGTTTCACAGCAGGTACGGCGGAGTACGCGGGCGTGGCCGGCGACGTCACCACCAGGGCGTCCAGCCCGGAGGCCACTCGGTGGTCCACAGGCGCTGGCTGCACGGGAGGGCCTGCGCCCGACCCCACGCGGCCCGCACCCGGTCGACGACGAAGCCGGGTCGCGCCAGGTCGGGGCCGACGATCGTGGTGCGCTCGAGTCCGTGCCTCCGGCACAGCTCGGCCTTCTCGGCGTCCCGGGACCGCCGGGCCGTCCCGCCGTGGTCCGCGCCGTCGTACTCGATCACCAGCCCGCGGCCCTCCTCGAGCAGGTCGGCCTCCAGCAGGAAGTTCTCGCGCAGGTCGAAGATCGGCACGTTGATCCTCAGCTCGGGCAGCCCCGCATCCAGCTCGCACACCTGGCGCAGCTCGACCTCCTTGGGGGAGCGGGCCCCGTGCCGCGCTCGGTCCAAGGCTGCGATCGCGGCGATGCTGCGGCGCCAGGTCCGGTGCGCCTGGGCGTGGGCCCGGGCGTCCTCCAGCCGGACCACCCGAGCCGCGACCGCCATCTCGACCGCGACGAGCGCCGCACGTGGCTCCCGGACTGTGCGCAGCTCGTCGAACAGCGCCCGCGCCGGCGTGGTCACGCGGAGCCCGTGCTCCAGGACGACCTGGTCGGCCGGCAGAGGTTCATAGCTGAAGAGCACTCCGTCGGCCCGTCGGTGACCGGAGCGGCGCCCGGCCGCCAGCAGCACGGGTCGGTCGGTCGGTGCGCCACGCGCGACCGTCCTCCCGTCGAAGTACGCCGCCCCGTGCACGCGGAGAGCGGCCCACCCTGTGACCGCTCCACACGCGGGGAGCTGACCGACCGCGTCGAAGATGCGCTGCTCGGGAGGCGGGCCGACCCTCGTGGGCCGGTAGGCGTTCTTCCCGACCCGCTCCCAGGCGGGCCCGCGCGCCTGGCCGGTGGTCGGGCCACTCACTCCGGCCGGGTCGATGGGCCGTGGCACCTCCAGTCCCGGTGGCAGCGCGAGCCGAGGAGTGAAGGGCATCCGGCAGGGTGCCTGGATCGGTCCGCGGCCTGCTCGCGCTCTCCACAGGACGCCGCCCACCCGACGTACTCCGCCGTACCTGTCGTCCAGGAGCACGATCCGCAGCACGTACGGCGGAGTACGCGGGCCGGGCCCGCCCGGGCCGGGCCGTGGCTGGGTCGGACGCGGGCCGGGAGACGGCGAGGGCGGGTCAGCCCGGGTTGCGGAGCTCGGCGATCACGATCGCGGAGAGGTTGGGGCAGGTCTCCCGGTGCTGCCAGGCGATCTCGCCGACCTGGTTGCGGACGGCGGACTGGTCGGCGTCGCGCTCGTGCTCGTTGAGGTGGGCGATGAGCGCGTCGGCCAGCGGGGTGTCGATCTCGCGGCTGTCCCACGCGATGCCCTTGACCCGCGCGAGCACGGGGTCGGGGCCCGGGAGCATGGGGTGCGGGGGAGCGGCCGTCACCGGCGGCCGGCGGGTCGCCCCGACGACCACGCTCACGACCACCACGGCACCGCCGGCGAGCAGCGCGAGCAGCAGGAGGAGCTCGACCATGCCCAGCATCGCCATCGCGTCCTCCTGGTGGTCGGCGTCGTCGACAGTCCCAGTCTGCACCCGTGGGAGGCCCGGTCACACCGCGAGGTGGGTGACCTCCGACTCGACGTGGCGCCGGGGACCGACCTCGGCCAGCAGCATCGCGGTGAGCACGATCGCGCCGCCGAGGAAGAGCCTCCCGGTGAGGGACTCGCCGCCGTAGAGGATCGCGAACGACGCGGCGAAGACCGGCTCGGTGCACATGATGATCGCGGCCCTGGTCGGCGGCAGGTGGGCCTGCGCCCAGGTCTGGGCGACGAGCGCGAGCCCGGCGGCGAAGACCGCCATGTAGGTCACCTGCAGCCACACCTCGGTCGTCGACGGCAGGGTGATGCCCCCGGGTGCGCCGACGACGAAGCCGAGGGCCGCGATCACGAACAGCTGCACCACCGAGCTGCCGATCGCCTCCTCCGGGGTCGACCACGCGCCGAGCGCCACGATGTGCAGCGCGTAGAGCACCGCCGCGACCAGCGTGATCGCCTCGCCGTAGCCGATCGCGAACCCGCGCAGGCTCAGCACCGCGAGCCCCGCGGTCGCCAGGGGCACGGCGAGCCACGTCGTCACCGGCAACCGCTCGCGGAGCAGCAGGAAGGCCAGCAGGGGCGTGCACACGACGTACATCCCGGTGACGAAGCCGGACACGCTCGCCGCGGTGTGCTGGAGCCCGACGGTCTGCGCGACCTGCGCCACGCCGTAGAGCAGCCCGAGGACGACGCCGCGGCGGACCGTCACCGCACGCAGCGAGAGCAGCGCGCGTGGGAAGAGCGCGGACACCACGACCGCCGCCATGAGGAACCGGACGGCGAGGAAGTCCATCACCGGCACCTGCGCCACGACGTCCTTGGTCATCGAGAAGGTCGAGCCCCACACGGCCGTGACGAACAGCAGGAGCAGCGCGGCGGTGAGGGGGGCGCGGCGCTCGGGGGCGCCGGGCATCAGACGATGTAGAGCGTGACGGTGCTGCCCTTGGGCGCGAGCTCGTCGCCGCCGGGGCTCTGACGGACCACACGGTCCCAGCCGATGTAGAGGTCGGTCTTGACGACCTTCACCTGGAAGCCGAGCCCCTCGAGGGTGGACGAGGCGTCCTCGACGCTCTGCGTGGCCAGGCGCGGCACCGCGACCATCACCGGGCCCTTGGAGACGACCAGCTTGATCACGTCGTCCTTGAAGCCCTTGCCGGAGCTCGGGGTCTGCGAGATCACCCGTCCCTTGGCGACGGTGTCGGAGTTCTCCTCGGTCTGCTCGACCTCGAAGCCCTTCTCGCTCAGCACGGACTGGGCGCGCTCGGCGTCCTTGCCGGTGAAGTCGGGGATGCGGATCGGCTTGGGGCCCTTGCTCACCGTCACCGAGACGGCCGAGCCCGGCGGCTTCTCCACGCCGAAGCCGGGGGTCGCCCGGACCACGAGCCCCTCGGGCACGGACTCGTGGAACACCTCGGTCACGTCGCCGAGGGTCAGGTTGCTGGCCTCGAGCAGCGCGGCGGCCTTCTCCAGCGTCTTGCCGTGCAGGCGTGGCACGGAGTAGCGCTCCGGGCCCTTGGAGATCACCGCCTCGACGGTGCCGCCCTGGACGATGCGCGAACCGGCCTCGGGATCGGTGCTGATCACCGAGCCGGCGGTCACGGTCTCGGAGAACTCACGCTCGCCGACCTTGAAGTCCAGGCCGGCCTCCTCGACCTTGGTCTCGGCGGCGGCCTCGCTCAGGTTGATCACGCCGGGGGTGCTGGTGAAGCGCCCCATGCCGAGCCACCAGCCGGCGAGCGCGACGAGCACCACGAGGGCGAGCACGGCGACGAACAGCACCAGCCCGCGGCGGTTGCGACGCGGCTTGGGCCGGCGCGGCCGGCCGCCGGCCGGGGGACCGGGCGGCGGCGTGCGGGGCCCGGGCACGGCGGAGGCGCGCTGGGTGGGCTGCTCCTCGACGAAGGGGTACGACGACGGGGCGGCCGCGCGCGCGCCGGCGCCGGCGGCGAAGGCAGGGACGGCACCCGTGGGGGCGGCGGCCAGGGCCTCGTCGCGGTCGATGACCGTCGTGTGCTCGTCGTCGAACGGGGTGACGACGGTCGGGGTGTCGTCGACGTAGTCGATGCTCGCGGTGTCCACGCCCAGCGAGCGCGGCAGGAAGTCGGCGGCGAGCTCGGGGTCGTCGCGGACGCCGGCGTCGAGGGCGGCACGGGCGCGGCGCACGAAGAGCAGGAAGACCCTCGCGTCGCGCGGGCGCCGGTCGGGGTCGCGGGCGGTCGCGGAGCGCACGAGCGCGTCGACGTAGTCCGGCACGTGCTGGGCGGTGTGCTCCGAGGGGACCGGGATGTCCTCGTGGACGTGCTTCCAGGCGACCTGGATCGCGCCGTCGCCCTCGTGGGGCTTGCGGCCGGTGAGCAGCTCGAAGAGGACGACCCCGGCGGCGTAGACGTCGGCGCGCGGGTCGACGTCGCGCTGCTGGATCGCCTCGGGGGAGAGGTAGGACACCGAGCCGATCACGAGCCCGCCGGTGCGGGTGTGCTGCGTGTCGGCGCCGAACGCGCGGGCGAGGCCGAAGTCGGCGACCTTGACCTGGCCGGAGGAGGAGATCAGGACGTTCTCGGGCTTGATGTCGCGGTGCATGATGCCCTGCGCGTGGGCGGCCTCGAGCGCCTGGAGCACCTGCTCGAGCAGCGCCAGCGCACGCTCGGGCCGCATCGGGGACTCGTCGCGCACCGCCTGGCGCAGGGTGGTGCCCCGGACCTGCTCCATCACGATGAACAGCCGGCCGCCGTCGTCGCCCTGGTCGCTGACCGAGACGACGTTGGGATGGTTGATCCGGGCCGCGGAGCGCGCCTCGCGCACGAAGCGCTGGGCGAAGGCCGGGTCGTCGCCGAGGGTGTCGTGCATGACCTTGACGGCGACCTCGCGGTCGAGCCGCAGGTCGTGGGCCTCGTAGACCGTCGCCATCCCGCCGCGGTCGATGACGCTGCCGATCCGGTATCTGCCGTCGAGGACGCGCCCGAGGAGCGGGTCGTCGACTCGAGGCACGGCGCGGGTCCTTCGCAGGGAGGCGGGAGAGGTCCTCCGATTCTAGGTGGGCCACCCCTCGGGGCCCTCCTCAGGCGTGTCGCGGCGTGGCGGGGTGGTCTCGAGTCTCGGGCTGAGCCCTCGCGCCCCGACCAGCCTTGGGGCAGGGTGGGTGACATGACCCTCACCGGTGAGTACGCCCCCAGCAGCCAGAAGTGGGTCCGCGACCAGGTCGCGGCGTACGAAGCCTCCGGCGGAGCCGAGGCCAACACCCTGCGCGACACGGGCTACCCGATCGTCGTGATCACCTCTGTCGGCCACGGCAGCGGCAAGCTCCGCAAGAACCCCGTGATGCGGGTGGAGCGCGACGGGAAGTACGTCGCGATCGCCTCCAAGGGCGGCGCCCCCGACGACCCGACCTGGGCCGACAACTTCCGCCACCACCCCGAGGTCGACCTCCAGGACGGCCCCGAGGTGCGGTCCTACACCGTGCGCGAGCTCGAGGACGGGCCCGAGCGCGACGACTGGTGGCAGTACTCCGTCGAGACGTGGGGCACCTACGCGGAGTACCAGAAGAAGACCGACCGCCTCATCCCCGTGTTCCTCCTCGAGCCCAAGGACTGACGTGGGCGCGGTCGCCCTCGAGGGCTGGACGCTCGGCGAGCACACGTACGACGGCACGACGCACCCGACGTACCGCCGCGGCAGCGGGCCCGGCGTCATGGTCATCCACGAGATCCCCGGCATCACGCCGCAGGTGAAGCGGTTCGCGGAGGAGCTGGTCGACGCGGGCTACACCGTGGTCATGCCGCACCTGTTCGGCACGCCCGGCCGGCCGATCTCCGCGGGCTCGCTCGCCTCGTCGATCCGCCAGGTCTGCGTGAGCCGGGAGTTCACCAAGATCGCGCTGCGCGAGACCGCGCCCGTCGCCGGGTGGCTGCGCTCGCTGGCCCGCGAGCTCCACGCCGAGCTCGGTGGTCCGGGCGTCGGGGCGATCGGCATGTGCTTCACCGGCGGGTTCGCGCTGGCGATGATGGTCGACGAGTCGATCGCCGCGCCGGTGGTCGCGCAGCCGTCGGCGCCCTTCGTCGGGCTCCCCGGACGCTCGGCCGACCTCAACCTCTCCCCGGAGGACCTCGAGCGGGTCAAGCAGCGGGCCGCCGCCGGCTGCCCGGTGCTCGGGCTGCGCTTCACGGGCGACCTGGCCGTCGGCAAGCGGTTCGACACCCTGCGCCGCGAGCTGGGGGACAACTTCCTCGCCGTCGAGCTGCCCGGCCGCGAGCACGCCACGGTCACCCTCCACCGCAAGCAGGAGTTCGTCGACGCGGTCATGGACTTCTTCGGGGAGCGGCTGGGAGCCTGATCCCCCTGCCTGGCAGGCTTGTCCCATGAGCAGCACGACCCCGTTCGCGAACCAGCCCGACCCCCAGGACCAGCGCACCCGCGACATCGGCGACCTCGTCGGTGAGTGGCTGTCCTGGTCGGAGGCCGCCGAGGCGCTCGGCGTCACCGTGAGCAAGGTGCGTCAGATGATCAAGGACCACCACCTCGCCGCCCTCGTGCCCGCTCCCGGGGCCGGCCAGAAGGTGCCGGCGGCGTTCCTCGACCAGGGCGAGGTGGTCAAGGGCGTGCCCGGGCTGCTGACCCTGCTCCAGGACGCCGGCTTCGACGACCACGAGAAGATCACCTGGATCTTCACCGCCGACCCGACGCTCCCCGGCCGCCCGATCGACGCGCTGCGCGAGAACCGCGGCTCGGAGGTCAAGCGGCGCGCGCAGGTCCTCGGCTTCTGACCCCGGCCGGGCTCCGGCTCTGGCTCCGACGCCCCATTGACGCCTGCTCCCTGAGGTCTATGGTCGGGGAAAGGCCCGTGGGGTCGACCCCGGGCGCCATCACGTGGTCGATGAGGAGACGAGCATGAGCGGACTGGCCGCCCTCCTGGCAGGTCACACACCCCCGGACGTCTACCAGTGGCACAACGCCGCCCACGTCGAGGACGTGCAGCACGCGGTCGAGCACGCCGGCTGGACCTTCCGCCACCTCGACGGCTGGACCATCGAGGACAAGGAGGCCTTCGTCAAGGCACTGTGCGCGGCCGTCGAGGCACCGGACACCGACTCGCTGGACGGCATCTCGCTCGCCGCCGGCGAGGGCAGGGGCACCGTCCTGCTGTGGGACGGCTGGAGCCCGCTGGCCCGGCACGACGAGGCGACCTTCGACCAGGCGCTGGGCCTGATGAAGGAGCGCACGCAGGGGGAGGGTGCGTTCGCCGTGATCCTGCGCGGTGACGGTCCCGCCCTCGACCTCGAGGAGCTCCCGGTCAAGCACTGACCCGGGGGCCTTCTGCTTTTTGGGGGCCCCTGTCAGCGCAGCGTCAGACGACGCGCTGGGTGGCGGCCTCGGCGAGATCGGTCAGCCGACGGCGCGCCTCGACGGTCACCGGCGCCTGCGCGAGCGCCCGCATCGCGTCGGCGGTCAGCTCCTCGATGCGCTTCTCCACCTGGGCGTGCGCCCCGCTGCGCTCGATCAGCCGCTGCAGCTCGGCCACCTCGCGGCCCGACAGCGGCTGGCCCAGCGCGGTGTCGAGCTTGCGGGCGTCGGCCGGGTCCGCCGCCTCGAGCGCCAGCGCGACCAGGACGGTGCGCTTGCCCTCCGACAGGTCGTCGCCGGCCGGCTTGCCCGTCGTGCCCGGGTCGCCGAAGACGCCGAGCAGGTCGTCGCGCAGCTGGAACGCCTCACCCAGCGGGACGCCGTACGCCGTGAGCGCGGAGCGCAGCTCCTCGTCCGCGCCGGCGAGGGCGGCGCCGACGTGGAGGGGGCGCTCGACGGAGTACTTCGCGGACTTGTAGCGCAGCACCCGCATCGCCTGCTCGACGTCGGACTCGCCCCGCGCCTGCACCGACACGTCGAGGAACTGCCCGGCGATCACCTCGGTCTTGGTCAGGTCGAAGACGTGGAGGGCGTCGAGGACCCGGTCCTTGGGCAGCCCGCAGTTGCGCAGCAGCTCGTCGGCCCACGCGAGCAGCAGGTCGCCGAGCAGGATCGCGGCGGCGGCGCCGTACTGCTCCGGCTGGCCGGGCCACTGCGCCAGGCGCGCCTCGGCGCCGAACGCCTTGTGCGCCGACGGGCGGCCGCGCCGGGTGTCGGAGGCGTCCATCAGGTCGTCGTGCACGAGCGCCGAGGCGTGCAGCAGCTCGAGCGCCGCGGTCGCGCGGAGCAGCCCGCGCGCCTCCTCGGGGTCGGCGGGCGGACGCACCGCCCGGAAGCCCCAGTGGCAGAACATCGCGCGGAACCGCTTGCCCCCGTGCACCGCCGACGCGGCGGCGTCGGTGAGCCGTCTGGCGTCGGGGCCGAGGGCGGTCAGTGCTGCGGCCTGCTCGGCGACGAAGGTGTCGACCACGACCTGCACGGCGGCACGGAAGCGTGCGTCGTCCCAGTCGGAGCGGGCGTCCCAGGGTTCGGCGGTCACCGCGTGAGCGTATCGCCGGACCGTATCGTTCCGGACATGGCGACCGACCCCCGTGACCCCGCCGTGTCCGCGCCCTCCGGTGCGGGACGCGTGGCCGTGAAGCCGGGGCCGCGCGTGCCCGAGCTGCTGAGCCGCGGGCCGTCGTACAGCTTCGAGTTCTTCCCGCCCAAGGACGAGGCCGGCACCGTCGCGCTGTGGGAGACGCTGCGCTCGCTCGAGCAGCTGCAACCGACGTTCGTCTCGGTGACGTACGGCGCCGGCGGCACCACCCGCGACCGCACCATCGGCATCACGCGCAAGATCGCCGTGGAGACCACGATGGTCCCGCTGGCCCACCTCACCTGCGTCGGCCACTCCCGCGAGGAGATGACCCAGGTGGTGCGCGACTACGCCGCCGCCGGGCTGCGCAACGTGCTCGTGCTGCGCGGCGACCCCGAGGCCGGACCCGGCACGCCGTGGGTGACCGCTCCCGGGGGCCTGACCTATGCCAGTGAGCTGGTCGCGCTCGTCCGCGAGATCGGCGACTTCTCGGTGGGCGTGGCGGCCTTCCCGCTGGGACACCGCGAGGCCGCGACGCTCGACGACGACGTCGCGGTGCTGCTGGCCAAGCAGGAGGCTGGCGCGCAATTCGCGATCACCGAGATGTTCTTCCTCGCCTCCGAGTACTCCTCGCTGGTGTCGAGGGCGAGCGACGCGGGCGTGACGATCCCGATCGTGCCGGGGATCATGCCGATCACCAACCTGCGCCAGGTCACCCGCATGGCCGAGCTGTCCGGACGCGAGGTGCCGGCGTCGGTCGTGGCGCGGGTCGCCGAGCACGAGGGCGACCCCGAGGCGGTCCGCCGGGCCGGCATCGCCGTGGCGTCCGACCTGTGCGAGACGCTGCTGTCCGAGGGCGCGCCCGGGCTGCACTTCTACACGCTCAACAAGTCCAAGGCGACCCGCGAGATCTACGCCAACCTCCGCCTGCCGGTCGGCTGATTCCTCGCACGGGGCAACCTCCGGGCCCCGGGTCGCGTGTCAGACTGCGCGCACCCGCCGCCAAGGAGGATCGATGTCTCGGGACCGTCGTCTGCTCGCCGTCGCCGTCTGTGCGCTGCTGGGGGTGCCCGCCGTTCCGGCCGCGCCCGCAGCGGCGGCACCACCGACCTGCCAGGGGCAGCCGGCGACGATCGTGGGGGAGCGGGGCGACTTCGTGAGCGGCACCGAGGGACCCGACGTCATCGTGGCCGGGGGTGCCAACGAGGTCAGCGCCCGCGGCGGTGACGACCTGATCTGCTCCGCATCGACGGACATCGGCTCGGAGATCTCGATCGACGCGGGTGCGGGTGAGGACGTTGTCGACACGACCGGCAACGTCGGGATCAGCACCGTCGCCTTCCTGGGCCCCGGTGACGACACCTACACCGGCGGCGACGAGGCGGACCTCGTCCTCCAGCAGGCCGGTGCCCCCGACTTCGGCGACGGGACCGACACCGTGTCCACCGGCGGCGGTGCCGACACGGTCTCCACCGGCGGGACCCGGGCGACACCCGACACCGACGAGATCGACCTCGGGCCGGGTGACGACGGGCTGAGCGTCATCGGCGCGGTGGCCCCCGCCCAGTGGCGCGGCGGCGCCGGCACCGACCGGATCACGTGGGAGGCCTTCCCCGCCCCTGGTGCCTACGTGCTCGACAACGCGTCCGGCCGGGCCACCCACGACGGCGCCGAGGTCGCGCGGTGGTCGTCGTTCGGCACGTTCGACCTGTTCGCCGGCGCGGCACGCGACGTGCGGTTCGTCGGCGGCGACGGGGGCGAGTCGGTGCGGTCGCTGGTCGCGCTCGACGAGGCGCGGATGGGCGGGGGCGACGACGTGCTCCAGCTCTCGGCGGAGAACCTCGCCCGCGCGGGAGCGATGGAGCTGTTCGGCCAGGCGGGCGACGACCTGCTCTCCGTGGGCGCGGACTACACCTCGGGCGACGTCGACCTGCAGCTCGGGCCCGGCACCCTGCGCTTCGTGCGCCCCGGCCGTGCCGGTGCCACCTCGAGCGTGCGCGGCTTCGACCGCGCCCACGCGGTGGCGTCGTGGGTGCGCGTGATCGGCACGTCGGGCGCCGACCGGATCCGCTGGAACGCGTGCCAGGGCTCGGTCCTCGGCGCGGACGGCGCCGACGTCCTGACCTACCTCACCGTCGAGGAGGACACCTGCGGCGCGGGCGGCGACCTGACCGTCAACGGCGGCCCCGGGCCCGACGTGCTCGTCGGGGGGCGGCTGGCCGACCGGCTCGTCGGGGGCCTCGGCCGGGACTCGGCCGACGGTCGTGCCGGCCGCGACCTGTGCCGCGCCGAGACCGAGGTCCGCTGCGAGCGCTGACCCGCTGCCGTGTGCCCCGCCCGGGTCGGCGGCTCAGGCGGGGCCGATGGCGTCCGCCACGACGGCGGCCGTGAGTCCCACGAACGGCACCAGCCCGCCGCCACCCGTGTGGGCGCCCGCGGCGTACACCCCGGGCAGCGGGGTCTCGACCGACAGCCGGTCGGTGACGGTCGCCCGGCCCTGCCAGAGCACGCCGGAGGGGGAGCCGGACCAGTGCTCGACGAGCTGGCGCGGCGAGAGGTCGATGCGCGTCTCGACCAGGTCGCGCAGGTCGATGCGCTTGCGGGCCAGCGCCATCACGAGGTCCTCCGACAGCTTGCCGCGGCCGACGAGGGTCCAGGCGGCCTTGCCGGCGGGGGCGCGGCCGTCGGTGCGGACGGTGATGACGTACTCGTCGTGCACCACGATCTCGCGCGGCATGTCGGGCACCTCCTGGGTGAGCCCGACGTGGCACACGGCCGGGGGGATCGCCGGCATCGACCGGTCGACGTGGGCCCGGAGGGAGGGGAGGCGCCGCGGGTCGATCGCGACGACGACCTTGTCGCAGTCGACCGTGCCGCTCGTGGTCTCGACGGCGTGGGGCCCCTGGGGACCCATGGCGAGGTCCTTGGCGGTGGTGCCGGTGAGGACGGCGACGCCGCGCTCGCCGAGGCGCTTGGTGAGCAGCTCGGCGAGGCGGCCGAAGCCGCCGGGGAACGTCCAGGTGCCGAAGTTCTGCTCGAGGTAGTCGACGATCCCGAACCACGCCGGCACGTTGCGCGGGTCGTGGCCGCCCTGCACGCAGTGGTGCCAGGCGAGGGTCTGCAGCCGCTTGTCGCGGAAGGTGCGGGTGACCGCCTTGTGCATCATCAGGCGGCTGCGCAGCAGGTCGCGCGCCTCCTTGGACGCGGTCCTCTCCGACCACGGGCGCTCGAGGAAGTCGCGCCGCAGCACGTCCCACACGTCGGCCTGGCTGTGGACGTAGTCGGCCCACTGCCGGCCCGCCCCGGCGCCGAACGCCTCGTCGACGGCCTGCATCTGCTCGCTGCGGCTGCCCGAGGGCAGCGGCAGCCGGGTGCCGTCGGTGAAGCGGTGCTCGCGCATCGGCTGCACCGGGACGAGGTCGAGCTCCTTCTCCAGCGGCCGGCCCGACTTGCGGAACAGGTCGCGCAGCACGGCCGGGAGGGCCGTCGTCGACGGGCCGGTGTCCCACTCGAAGCCGTCCTGGCTGGTCACGCCGATCGCGCCCCCGAGGGTCGGGAGGGCCTCGACGAGCGTCACCTCGTGGCCGAGCTTGGCGAGCCGCATCGCGCTGGCGCAGCCGCCGAGTCCGCCGCCGACGACGGCGATGCGGGCCACCTCAGTTCACCTCGATCTCGGTCGCGCCGGTGAGGGCGAGCAGCTCGTCGTACGTCGTGGAGAAGACCGCGGCCGGGTGGCCGGCGGCTGCCCAGAGCTCGGGGTAGTCGCGCAGGCTGCGGTCGAGGTACGTCGGCACGGGGGCCGGGTGCGCGAGCGGGGAGACGCCGCCGATCACCTGGCCGGTGTGCTCGCGGACGAACTCGGGAGCCGCCCGCTTCAGCGGCGGGAGGCCCTGCTCGGCGGCGACCTTGGCGACGTCGACGCGGTGGCGGCCGCTGGTGAGCACGAGCACGGGGGAGCCCGCGGCGTCGAACAGCAGGCTGTTGGCGATCGCGCCGACCTCGCAGCCGAGGGCGGCGGCGGCCAGCGCAGCGGTGTGGACGGAGTCGGGGAGGACCACGATGCGGCCGGTGCCCCCGGCTGCTGCGAGTGCTGCGCGGAAGGCCGCGATGGAGGCGTGCTCGGACTTCGCCTCGGGGTCCGTCCCGGCGCTCGCGGAACTGTCGGTGGCTCCTGGTGTCGTGGGGTTCGTGGACGGGCTGGTGCTCGAGTGGTTCACGGTCCTCCACAGGCTCTCGACTCGGGGTTGACGCCGCGGACGAGCGGCGACTACCTTGGACTTGTTCGAACACATGTTCGAACAACGCGGCGGGGGTGACCTCGACCCCCACCCCCGCCCGCACCCTCTCACGCACAGGCGAGTCGTGGGGGCGGTGCCACAGGCAGGCGCAGCGCAGGGGTCGGACGGGTCGAGAGCACAGGCAGGGGTGGGACACGGTCGAGGTCGGCCGGTCCGCCCGAAGGGGCAGCGATCCGTTGGAGGTTGGGGATGCGCAGGTACGACGACCCGGTGGAGGTCCGCCGGGGCATGGTGAGGGGAGCGCAGGGTCCCGTCGAGGGTCCTGAGCAGTTCCTGTGGCGCGGCCGGTTGTGGAAGGTCGCCGAGGTGGTCGGACGCTGGGTGGAGACGGGGCCGTGGTGGCAGTCCGTCGACGCCGACGCAGCGCGGGGCACCGACGGCCCGCGGGGCGGGGAAGCCCCGGCGGGCCGGACGAGCGGGGGTGGGGGCCACGGCACCGCGACGCTGAGCCGGGTCGACGCGATCGGTGCGGTGGACCTGCTGGCCGAGCGCGAGGTCTGGCGGGTGGAGGCGGCCGCGGGCCGTCACGCCACCGGCGAGGGCCGGGGGGTGTTCGACCTGGTCTTCGACTGGGCCGACGGCACCTGGCAGCTCACGCGGTGCGTGGACTGAGCGGGGTGGCCACGACGATGACGACCTCCCCGATCACCGCTCCGGTGGCGACCCCGGTCCCGCCGCCGCCCGGACCACTGGACCCGTTCGCGGTGCCGGCGGCCAGCTTCGCCTACCTCGAGCGCTCCGCCCGGGCGCTGAGCGAGGCGATCACCGTGGGGGACGTGGGCCTGCGCTACGCCCACGCCCACATGGCCGCCCTGCGGGCGACCGCCGCCCTCCTGGCGGCCCGGGCCCGTCCCGACGTGCAGCCCCGGCGGCGCCGCCCGCAGCGCAACGCCTGGGTCCTGCTGGCCGAGGTGGCCCCCGAGCTCGCCGAGTGGGCGGCGTTCTTCTCCCAGAGCGCGGCCAAGCGGGCCGCGGCGGCCTCGGGGGCCAGGGGTGCGGTGACCGAGCGCGAGGCCGACGACCTCGTGCGCGAGGCCGACCGTTTCCTCGCCCTCGTGGAGGAGTCCCTCGGGCTCGCCCCTCACCGGCCCTGCGTGGACCGGCTCGCGCGGCTCGGCTAGCCCGCCGTGGGCGACCCGTTCGTCCACCTCCACGTCGCTTCCGGCTACTCCCTCCAGCACGGGGCCTCCATGCCCGACGTGCTGGTGGAGCGTGCCGCGGAGCAGGAGATGGACACCCTCGCGCTGACCGACCGCGACGGTGCCTATGGCGCGGTCCGGTTCGTCAAGGCCTGCCAGCGGGCCGGGATCCGTCCCGTCCTCGGGGTCGACCTGGCGCTCGCCCCGTCCGGGCTGGTGCCGGACCCGAGCGGGCCCGGCGCCGGCCGGCCCGGGCAGCGTCCGCGGACCCCGGTGCGCGGTGGCACGGTGCGCGACCGGCGACTGCCGCGGGTGACGTTCCTGGCCGGCAGCAAGCAGGGCTGGGCGGCGATCTGCCGGCTCGTCTCCGCGACCCACCTGGCGGGGGAGCGGGGCGACCCGGTCTGCACCCTCGACCTGGTCGCCGAGCACGCCGCCGGCCGTGACGTGGTGGTCCTGCTCGGTCCCGCCTCCGAGCTCGGGCTCGCCGCCACCGCGCGGCGCGGCGACCACGCGCGGGCGGTGCTGCGCCGCTGGCGCGACCTGCTCGACCCGGCAGACCTCGCGGTGGAGGTGGTCAACCACCGCATCGGCGGGTCGGGTCCGGGCACCGCGCTGCACGCCGGCTGGATGGCGCGGGCCGCGCGCGAGGAGGGGCTCCAGGCCGTGATGAGCAACGTCGTCCGCCACGCCGACCGGCGCGACGCCGTGGTGGCCGACGTGCTCGACGCCTCCCGCCGGCTGGTGCCGCTCGACCTGCGTCACCTCGACCGCCGCAACGCCGAGGGCTACCTCAAGTCGGGCAAGGAGATGGCGCTGGTGACCGAGGAGCTCGGCCGGTTCGGTGGCCTCGACGGCCACGCCTGCCGCGAGCTGACGGCCCGCACCCGCCAGCTCGCCGACCGGTGCGCGCTCGACCCCCGGACCGACCTCGGCATCGGCGAGGTGCACTTCCCCGAGCTCGAGACGGCCGCGGGCGGGGCGGGCGCGTCGACCGCCGACCAGCTCCTGCGCGCCCGCTGCGAGGACGCGATCGGCCGCCGCTACTCCGGTGCGCCGCGCCAGCGCATCTGGAAGCGCCTCGACGACGAGCTGCAGCTGATCGGCTCGCTCGGCTACGCGTCGTACTTCCTCACCGTCGCCGACGTGTGCGACCTGATCCGCGAGCGCGGCATCCGCTCGGCGGCCCGCGGGTCCGGTGCCGGCAGCCTGGTCAACTACCTCCTCGGGGTCTCCGGGGTCGACCCGATCCGCCACGGCCTGCTCATGGAGCGCTTCCTCTCGCCGCTGCGCCGCGACCTGCCCGACGTCGACCTCGACGTCGAGTCCGCGCGACGGCTGGAGATCTACGAGGCGATCCTCGACCGCTACGGCGGCGAGCGGTGCGTGACGGTCTCCATGCGCGACACCTATCGCGTGCGCCACGCGATCCGTGACGTCGGGGCCGCGCTCGGCATGCCCGGCGGCGAGGTCGACGCGATCGCCAAGGCGTTCCCGCACATCCGCGCCCGCGACGCCCGCATCGCGCTGCGCGAGCTGCCCGAGCTGCGGGCGGCGGGCCTGGGCGAGGAGCGCCTCGGCCTGCTGTTCTCCCTCGCCGAGCGGCTCGACGGGCTGCCGCGCCACATCGCGATGCACCCCTGCGGCGTCCTGCTGTCCGACCACACCCTGCTCGACCGCACCCCGGTGGAGGCCAGCTTCGCCGGCTTCCCGATGAGCCAGTTCGACAAGGACGACGTGGAGGACCTCGGCCTGCTCAAGCTCGACGTGCTCGGCATCCGCATGCAGTCGGCGATGGCCCACGCGGTCGCCGAGATCCGCCGCGTCGAGGGCGTCGAGGTGGACCTCGACGACGAGACCCAGGTGCCGTTCGACGACCCCGAGACCTTCGCCCTGATCAGCAGCGCCCGCACCCTCGGCTGCTTCCAGATCGAGTCGCCCGGCCAGCGCGAGCTGGTCGGCAAGTCCGGCATCGACACCTTCGGCGAGGTGATCGCCGACATCTCGCTGTTCCGGCCCGGCCCGGTCAAGAGCGACATGATCACGCCCTACCTCGAGGCCAAGCACGGCCTCCGGATGCCGCGCTACCTCCACGACGACCTGCGACCGATCCTGCGCGAGACCCGCGGCGTCGTGGTCTACCACGAGCAGGTGATCGAGCTGATCGCCCAGCTGACGGGCTGCTCCTTCGCCGAGGCCGACGAGGCGCGGCGGGCGATGGGCAGCGTCGACGGCATGGCCGAGGTCAAGGTCTGGTTCTTCCCGCGCGCCCTCGGCCGCGGCTACTCCCTCGGCGTGGTGGAGGCGATCTGGCGGGTGGTGGAGTCCTTCGCCTCCTTCGGGTTCTGCAAGGCCCACGCGGCGGCCTTCGCGCTGCCGACCTACCAGTCGGCGTGGCTCAAGACCCACCACACCGCGGCGTTCCTCTCCGGGGTGCTCACCCACGACCCCGGGATGTACCCCAAGCGACTCATCCTCGACGACGCCCGCCACTTCGGCATCGCGGTCCTCGGCGTCGACGTCGACCGCAGCGAGGCGACCTACACCGTCGTCCGCCTCGACGAGGGGGCCGGTCCGGAGGGATCGGGGCCGTCGGGGGAGTCCCCGCGCTACGGCATCCGTGTCGCCCTGGCGGAGGTCAAGGGCATCACCGAGGCGGAGGTCGCCCGCATCGTCGCGGCCCGTCCCTACGACTCGCTCAGCGACTTCTGGCACCGCGCCGGGGTGTCCCGCCCGGTGGTGGAGAACCTCGTCGTGGCCGGCGCCTTCGACCACCTCTACTCCATCCGCGAGGCAGCGGGCGGGCCCGCCCGGCGAGGGGCGGTCACCCGGCGCGACCTGCTCCTCCAGGTCGCCGACCACGACCGCTTCACGCGCGGCCTCCAGCGCGCGGTCTCCGCCCGCGGGGTGTCCGGCCGACGCCGCACCCCGGCCAAGACGACCCGGCTGGCCGAGGCGCTGGACCGCAACACCGGCGTGTGGGAGGCGGCGTCGGCCCAGTCCCGGGCCACGCCGCCGCCCGAGCCGGTCGAGTCGGTGCAGCTGACCCTCGACCTCGGTGACGGACCGACCGACGCCCTCCACGGAGGCGCGGTCAGCGGGCTGCCCGAGATGGACGCCGCGGAGCGCGTGCAGGCCGAGCTCGAGGTGCTCGGGCTCGACACCAGCAGCCACGTGCTCGACTTCTACAGCCGCTTCCTCGACGAGCTCGGCATCGTCCGCTCCCGCGACCTCCTCCGGCAGCGGCGGGCGGCCTCGCTGCTGGTCGCCGGGGTCAAGGTCGCCACCCAGACCCCGCCGATCCGCTCGGGACGACGCGTCGTGTTCCTCACCCTCGACGACTCCACCGGACCGGTCGACCTGACCTTCTTCGAGGACGCGCTCGGTCCCTGCGCCACCACGGTCTTCCACTCCTGGCTGCTCGTCGCCCGCGGCGACCTGCGCCGCACCGGCCGGCGAGGCGTCTCGCTGCGGGCCACCGGCTGCTGGGACCTCGCCACCCTGTTCGAGGCGTGGCGCTCCGGCGGCACCCCGGCGGTGCACGCCGTCCTCGACCCGCCGGTCGACGAGCGGGTGCCCACCGACGACGGGCAGGTCGGGTCCGACGGGGTGCGGCGGGTGCTCGTCCACTCCAGCGGGTTCGCGATGTCCCCCTATGCCGACATCAAGCCCGCCGGCGCGCAGCCGCCGCGCAAGCTGTGGCACTCCTCGCCGGGGAGCAGTGGCCGATGAGCAGCGCGACGCCTCTAGGGTGGGTCCCATGGTCGGAGCCCGGGAGAGCCACAGCCAGACGCGGTCCCGCACCCGCACGGCCGTGGTGTGGGCGGCGCTGTCCGACCGCCTCGGGCAGCTCGGCGCCGACGGGACCGCCCTCCACGTGCTCGACATCGGTGGCGGCACCGGCGGGTTCGCCGTCCGGGTCGCCGAGCTCGGCCACCGGGTCACCGTCGTCGACCCCAGCCCCGACGCCCTCGCGATCCTCGACCGCCGCTCGCGCGAGACCGGGGTGGACGACCGGGTCACCGGCATCCAGGGCGACCTGTCGACCCTCGCCGCCCACCGGGCCGAGGGCACCCTCGCCGACGACCTCGACGCCGTCCTCTGCCACGGCGTGCTCGAGATCGTCGAGGACCCCGCGGTCGCCCTCGCCGGCCTCCGCGACGTGCTGCGCCCCGGCGGGCTGCTCAGCCTGCTCTGCGCCCAGCGTCACGCCGCGGTGCTCGCCCGGGCGATGGCCGGCCACTTCGACCAGGCGCTGGCCACCCTCACCGGTCCGACGGCCGACCAGGCGGGCCAGGCCGACCGCACCGCCCAGGCAGGCGCGGCCCCGTCCGGCCCGCTGCAGCCGCAGCGCTTCACCGCCGACGAGCTGGTCGACCTGCTCCTCGCGGCCGGGTTCGAGCGGCCGACCCTCCACGCCGTCCGCGTCTTCAGCGACCTCGTGCCCAGCTCGCTGGTCGACCTCGAGCCCGGTGCGTCCGCCTCGCTGGCCGCGCTGGAGCAGGCCGTGGCCGAGCGGCCGGAGTACCTCACCCTGGCCACCCAGGTCCACGCGCTCGCCGTGCGCACCTGACGCAGCCGCCCCGACCGCGCCTGACGCGGCCGCCCCGACCGCACCGCGGGGGACGAGATGACCCTCGCGCCCTCCCACCTGCGCGCCCGCCACGGCCCGACGGGCCCGGCCGGTTCGGCCAGCCCGACGGTTCCGGCCGGCCCGGCGGGTCCGTCCGGCCCGAGCCCCGTCTCCACGCCGGTGCTCCACGTCGACATGGACGCGTTCTACGCCGCGGTCGCCACCCGCGACGACCCGGCCCTGCAGGGGATCCCGGTGATCGTCGGCGGGGGCCACCGCGGAGTCGTGCTGTCCGCCAGCTATGAGGCGCGGCGCAGCGGGGTCCGCTCCGGCATCCCGATGACCCGTGCGCGGCGGCTGTGCCCCGAGGCCCTGGTGCTGCCGCCGGACTACACGCTCTACTCCGCGGTGTCCCGGTCGGTGCTCGAGGTCTTCCGCCAGGTGACCCCGGTCGTGCAGCCGCTGTCGCTGGACGAGGCGTTCCTCGACGTCCGGGGCTCGGCGCTGCGCCTGGGCTCGCCGGCGGAGATCGCGGCCCTGGTGCGCGCCCGGGTGCACGACGAGCAGGGCATCACGTGCTCGGTCGGCGTGGCCGACACGATCGGGGTGGCCAAGGTGGCCAGCCGCCGGGCCAAGCCCGACGGGCTGCTCGTCGTCCCGGCCGCCGAGGTCGTCGCGTTCCTCCACCCGCTGCCCGTCGGCGAGCTGTGGGGGGTGGGGGAGAAGACCGTCGCCCAGCTCGAACGGCTCGGGCTGCGCACCGTCGGCGACGTCGCCCACACCCCCCGCGCCACCGTGCAGCGCGCCCTGGGCCAGGCGTTCGGCGCTCAGGTGCACGACCTGTCGTGGGGCAACGACGACCGTGAGGTCGCCGGCGGCCGCGGCGGTCCGCCACCGACGCGCGGGTTCCCGGTCTCGCCCGACGTGCTGGGCGAGGCCGCGACGCCCGACAAGAGCGTCGGGGCCGACGAGACCTTCGGGCGGGACACCGACGACCCCGAGGTGCTGCTGCGCGAGCTGCTCCGGCTCACCGCCAAGGTGACGGCCCGGATGCGGGCCGCCGAGGTGGTCGGGCGCACGGTGACGGTCAAGGTGCGGTTCGCCGACTTCACCACCATCACCCGCACCCGCAGCAGGCCCGAGCCGACCGACGTGACCCACGAGGTCTACGACACCGTGCGCCAGGTCTTCGCCGGCCTCGGGCTCCAGCGCGCCCGCGTGCGCCTGGTGGGGGTGCGGGTGGAGAACCTCCGTCCCCGCGAGGGCACCACGCGCCAGCTCGTCCTGGGCGAGCGGCCGCAGGGATGGGCCGAGGCGGACCGGGCCGTCGACCGTGCCGTCACCCGCTTCGGATCGGCGGCGGTGCGACCCGCCTCGCTGCTCGGCGGAGGGCGTCCGTGACCACCCGATGGGAGGGTGTGAGCTGGGCAGTCCTGGGCAATTTCCGGTCGGGCTACCACGCGCTGGAACGGCCGCCTAGAATCGACTTACAACCGCTCACGTAGGGAGGCGACCGTGCCGCTCTCGGAAGAGGAGCTCCGACTGCTCGAGCAGATGGAGCGTGCCCTCGTCGCGGAGGACCCCAAGCTGGCCTCCACCCTCCGAGGCACGCGCCTGCGCCAACGAGCCCGCCGTCAGGTCGTGATCGGCGCCGTCGGCTTCGTGGTCGGCCTCGCCGGCCTCATGGCCGGTGTGGTGCTCCCCATGGTCGCGGTCGGCATCGTCGGCTTCCTGCTCATGCTCGGCTCGGCCTACCTCGCCCTCAGCTCGTGGCGCGCCCGCGACGCCAACCCCTCGGCCCAGGCAGCTGCGGCCCCGGAGGACCCGAGCCCGCTCCGCGTGATCCGCGGCGGCAAGTCCGGCCGGAGTCGCTCGCCCAAGCGCGCCCCCCACCAGGGCTCGATGATGGAGCGCTTCGAGGAGCGCTGGCGTCGTCGCCGCGAGGGCGGCGGCGGCTTCTGAGCCGCACCTCCTGATCCACCGCCACACCCCCGGCAGCCGCCGGGGGTGTCGTCGTTCCTGGGCAGGTCAGAGGCTGAGGCTGTCCCGCTGGTCGTCGCGGGCCGCGGCCGCGCGGGCCGCCTGCTCGCCGCTGGTCACCGGAGCCGGACGGCCGGGGGAGGTGACCGACCGGGGCAGCCACGCTGCGCGCAGCCGGGTGCGCTCGGCGACGCGCTGCCGCAGCGCGGTGGCGACCGTCTCGCCGGCGGCCGCCGCCCCCTGGCCGTCCTCGACCGTGGGGGGCGTCGCGGAGAACCGGGTGCGCTCGACCGCGACCACGAGGGCGTCGAGCGCCTCCCGGGCGGCGGGCTCGGGCACGGCGTCGTCGGCCGACGTGCGCCGGCTCGCGACGGGGGAGCGCCCGAGGAGCTGGTGCAGGGCACGGGCCCGGACCCGCACGGTCACCCGGTCGTCCCAGCCGAGGCCGAGGTCGAGGGCCGTGGCCCGCAGCTCGGCCCATGCGCCCTCGACGAGGGCGACCGGGTCCTCACCCGACGCACGCCGGCGCCGGGACGCCTCGCGCAGCCCGCGGGGAGCGAGCAGCAGGGCGAGCAGGGCGACCACGCCGACCGGCCACCACGGCGACGGGCCGCCGCCCTCGGCGTCGGAGCCGGCCGCGGCGGTGTCGACCTGCTTGGGGCCACGGGTCGGGGTCGGGGTGGCTGACGCGCTCGGGGCGTCGGTCGGGCCGACCGGCGTCAGGCGGGGCACCTCGCCGCGGGTGTAGGACGGGACGATCCGGGTGCGGTCGTTGGGGGTGGGCTCGAACTTCACCCAGCCGGCGCCCTCGAAGTACAGCTCGGGCCACGCGTGCAGGTCGTGGGTGCTGAAGACGAACTCGCCCGGGCCGAGCGGGTCCGGCCGCAGGAAGCCCACGGCCACCCGGGAGGGGATGCCGTAGACGCGGGCCATGAGCGCCATCGCGGTGGCGAACTGCTCGCAGTAGCCGGTGCGGTCGGTGGTGAGGAAGGAGCGCAGCGCGTCGATGCCGCTGCCGTCGGCGTTGTTCGTGGAATAGGTGAAGCGGTTGTCGTTGCGGAACCACCGCTGCATCGCCACGGCGGCGCCGAAGTCGGAGTCGGCGTCCTGGGTGATGCCGTCGACGAGGTCGGCCAGCCACGCCGGGTCGGTCTTCCACGGCAGCTCGGTGTTGAGCCGCGCGAGCGAGGCGGGGGCGGGGCGGGACTCCACGAGGGCCTCGGGGCGCGGGTCGACCTCGTCGCCGGTGGCCTGGTAGGACACCCCGGCGGTGGTGAAGCCGTCGTCGATCGCGCGCACGTCGCGGGTGGTGATGTCGTAGCGCCAGTCGCCCTCGGTGACGTTGGCCGCGAGTGCGGGGAACGGCAGGGGCAGCCAGGTCGACTCCAGGTCGTCGGTGGCGCGGAAGCGATAGCCGTAGGTCTCCGCGCGGTAGGCCGATCCCTGACCCGCCGGGGGAGGGAGGTCGCCCTGGACCTTCTGCGTCGCGGGCAGCTCGCGCCGGCCGGGACGCCAGGTGTCGGCGTCGAAGAGGTCGAGCGCGGTGACGCGGATGTAGGCCGGGTCGGGGTTGTCGGTGGTGAGGAAGAGCAGGTCGACGTCGGGCCCCTGGTCGAGGTCGCGCTGCATGTTGGCGATCGGGTTCTCCAGCGACACGGTGCGGCCCTTGCCGTCGCCGCCGGCTCCGCCGCCGCCGAGCAGGCCGTCGTACTCCGGGACCGCGAGCGGGGCGAGCACCGCGGCGACCAGCGCGACCGCGCCGATCTGCACGGTCAGCGTGCCGTTGCGCTGGAGGGCCTCGCCGGCGCCGAGCGCGGCCGGGTCCTCCCCGGGGCGTCGGCCGACGAACGTGCGGCCCCACTGGCTGAGCCGGCTGAGGTGGTCGGCGGCGAGGAGCAGCACGAAGAACGAGCCGGCGACGAGGAAGGTCACCCACGGGAAGCCGTCGAGGATGGCGACCGGCACGGTGAAGGCCGCCAGCAGCGGCAGGCCGGCCAGCGGCACCCGGCGCAGCGTGACGGCGAGCAGGTCGACGAGCACGAGGATGCCGGTCCCGCCGAGGATCAGCAGCGGGTGGATCTCGGTGACCCGCGTGGGCACGGGGGAGGGGTAGCGCTGCGCGGCCTCGGCGCCGGCGCGGACGGCGTCGACGTGGTCGGAGACCGTGGCCGGCAGGGGCAGCAGGGCGTCGCGAAGGCGGAGGTCGAGGCTGTTCCACCCCAGCAGCACCCACAGGACGTAGGCCTGCACGACGAACAGCAGCCACCGCGGCGTCGGCAGGCGGCGCAGCACCACCGACACGACGGCGTAGCAGACCGCGATCCGGCCGATCGGGTCGAGGAAGCCGTTGGGGTCCGCGACCATGTCGGACCACCCGGTGAGGGTGAAGAAGGTGGCGAGCGTCGCCAGCAGGGTCAGCAGCCCGGTGCCCGGGCCCATCCGCAGGCGGCGTCGGGGGGTCTCGTCGATCTCGCTCACGTGCCCACCTCCTTGACGGCCTGCGCCGCGGTCGCCCCGGCCAGCCGGGCGCTGCTGCGGCGGCGCGCGAGCTGGCTCCACTGCTCGGGGAACGACTCGCGCGGGCCGAGCCCGACGGCCTGCCAGCCCTGGGTGTGCAGCCACGGCACGGTCGGCCGCTCGCCGCGTCCCTCGGTCTCGGACTGGCGGGCGGAGCGCTCCCACGCCGCCGCGTCCAGGCGTACGGCGAGCGCCAGGCCCGCGCTGTGCCGCATGCGGCGCAGGACGCCGCCGTCGGAGGGCCGTCCCTCGCCGAGCACGGCGACGAGCAGCCCGCCGGTCTGCTGGCCCTGCGCCCAGGGGGCGTCGAGCCGCAACCGGTCGACCGGGTCGAGGACGGCCAGTGCCTCGAGCAGGGGGCCGGCCTCGCTGCGCACGACGCCGTGCTCGTGCCACGCGGTGGCGTCGTGGGTGCCCTCGGCGGTGACCAGACGGACGCGGAAGCCACGGGCGGTCAGGTGGACGACGACCGAGGCGGCGACGGAGACGGCGCGCTCGAACGACGACGACGGCCCCGAGCCCGCGTGGGAGGTGCGCCGGTTGTCGACGAAGACCGTGGCGCGCGACTGCCAGGGCTGCTCCTCGCGCCGGACCATGAGCTCGCCGGTGCGGGCGGTGGAGCGCCAGTGGACGCGGCGCAGGTCGTCGCCGCGGCGGTACTCCCGGATCGTGACGTCCTCGGCCGACCCTCCGGAGAAGGCCCGCGGCCGGTTGTCGCCGCTGCCGGTCCACGAGCCGGAGAGCCCGATGACGGGCAGCTGCTCGACGCGGGGGGTCACCACGATCGGGGTGGTGGAGACGAAGGCGCGGCGGCGCTCGACGAGCCCGAACGGGTCGGCGGAGCGCACTGCCATGGGGCCGAGCACGTGGCGGCCGCGCACCTCGGAGCGGACGGTGTAGCGGACGGTGCGCTCCCACTGGCCGCGGGCGCGGTCGATCACGAAGCGCTGGCGCGAGCCGAGGGCGTAGGGCACGCGCTCCTCGAGCAGCAGCACGCCGCCGGGGCGGCCCTCCTCGTTGCTGAGGCGGAGGTCGACCGTCGCGGGTTGGCCGACCGTCAGGGTGCGCGGTGAGACGGTGCGCGAGAGCCCGAGCCGCGGAGGGCGGCGGGTGAGCATCGTCGCGGAGACGATCGGGAGGGTGAGCAGCAGGACGCCGACCCGGGCGAGGTCGTCCAGCCCGAGGGCGACCGCGGCGGCGAGCGCGCTGAGACCGGCGGACACGAAGCCGCGTCCGCGCGGGGTCAAGGAGCCCCAGCCGTCGACCAGGGCGGTGCGGATCGAGCGGAGGCTCACGTGTCCCGTCCCCGCAGCGCGGCAGCAGCCGGTGCGGGGACCGCGTCGACGAGCGTGCGGAGGGTGCGCTCGACCGAGCGCCCGCCCATCGCCGACTCGACGGTCGGCAGCAGGCGGTGCGCGAGCACGGGGACGGTCAGGCCGTCGATGTCGTCGGGGATGACGTAGTCGCGGCCCTCGAGGGCCGCCCAGGCGCGGGCGGCGCGGAGCAGGTGCAGGCTCGCGCGCGGGGACGCCCCGAGCGAGAGGTCGGGGGACTGGCGGGTCGCGGTCGCGATCGCGACGACGTAGCGCTGGACCAGGGGGGCGACGTGCACGCCGGCGACGGCCTTGACCAGGCGGCGCACGGTCTCGGCGTCGGTGACCGCGCTGAGGTCGTCGAGCGGGTTGGTGGCCGCGCGGTTGTCGAGCATCGCGATCTCGGCGGCCTCGACGGGGTAGCCCATCGACACGCGCGCCATGAAGCGGTCGCGCTGCGCCTCGGGGAGGGCGTAGGTGCCCTCCATCTCGATCGGGTTCTGGGTCGCGACGACCATGAAGGGCGCGTCCAGGTGGTAGGTCGTGTTGTCGACGGTGACCTGGCGCTCCTCCATGCACTCCAGCAGCGCCGACTGCGTCTTGGGGGAGGCGCGGTTGATCTCGTCGCCGACGACGATGTTGGCGAAGACGCCGCCGGGGCGGAACTCGAACTGCCGGGTGTCCTGGTTGAACACCGACACCCCGGTCACGTCGCTGGGCAGCAGGTCCGGGGTGAACTGGATGCGCTTGACCGAGCAGTCCAGGGAGCGGGCCAGGGCCTTGCTGAGCACGGTCTTGCCGGTGCCGGGCACGTCCTCGATGAGGAGGTGGCCCTCGGCGAGCAGCACGACCAGGGCGGTGCGGATGACGTCGCCCTTGCCCTCGATCACGCGCTCGACGTTGGCGCGGATCTGCCCGGCGACCTCCACCACCTCGGCCAAGGTCCCGGTCGCCGCGCCCTGCTCGGTCGTTGAGGTCACGGACCCCTCCCCTTCTCTGACAGCTCGCCGCGGTGCGACGCCTTCCGACGCCGACCACTCTCTCAGGCGCTCCCAGCCCGACGGAACGGCCGACCCACGGTTCCTCCCCGAGCGTGACCGCCTCGTGACCTGCGCGAAGAGCGCCGAGGGGGAGCCCGGAGGGGGCGGAAGTGGGGCGAATGTCGTTGACGGTGGTGGAAAGTGGAGTACAGTGGGGCGCAGTGGAGGAAAGGGAGACCTCAATGGGGGCTTCGGCGGGAGGTGTCGGATGTTCTTCGGCACATACACGCCCAAGCTCGACGACAAGGGCCGCCTCTTCCTCCCCGCGAAGTTCCGGGAGCAGCTGGCGGACGGACTGATGGTCACGCGAGGGCAGGAGCACTGCCTCTACGTGTGGCCGCAGGCGGAGATCGCCCGGATCACGGAACGGCTGCGAGATGCACCGGTCTCCAACAAGGCCGCCCGGGACTACATCCGCATGTTCTCCTCGGGCTCCTCGGAGGAGACCCCCGACAAGCAGGGCCGCATCACGATCCCGACCTTGCTGCGCGAGTGGGCCTCGCTCAGCAAGGACGTGGTGGTGATCGGGGCCATGACCAGGCTCGAGATCTGGGACGAGGCCGCCTGGACGGCGTACTCGACCTCCCAGGAGGAGTCCTTCGCCGAGCTCTCGGACGAGGTCTTCCCCGGGATCTGACCCGGGCCGCGCACCACCGCTCCACCACGCACCACCCAGCACCACCGAGCAGCACCCAGCACCAACCAGCAGCACACCAGCGGGACCAGCCGGTCTCGCGGGACGAGGCTCACGTCCGCTCCCCGGTCATCTGGCACACCTTCCCCGGTGCCAGAGGGCCACTTCCTCGGGGCAGCGGACGGGGACCTGGCCCCGCGATCCCGGTGCCGGCCCGCCCGACGGGTCGAGGTCGAGATGAGTCTCCAGCAGCCAGGCGTGGACAGCGGCTGGGCCGCGCTGCGCCAGGCCGCGATGGAGAACCGACGCTGCACCCGCCGCGTGCGCTACGAGGTCCGCGACGGCGTCGCGGTCGCCGCGTTCTCCGCAGCCGCCTCCACGGCGCTGACCCTCCTCCTCACCTTCGCGCTCTCGCGGGTCGGCTAGCCGGTGCTCGCGATGACCCGTGACGAGCACGGAGCGCGCCACGTCCCGGTCATGCTCGACCGCATCGTCGCGCTCCTCGAGCCCTCCCTCGACAAGCCCGGGTCCGTGGTCGTCGACTGCACGCTCGGCCTCGGCGGCCACAGCCTGGCGATCCTCCAGCGCTTCCCGCAGACCCGGCTGGTCGGGCTCGACCGCGACCCCGAGGCGCTGCGCCGGGCCGGCGAGCGCCTGCGCGAGCACGGAGTCGACGAGGACCGCGTCGACCTCGTCCACGCGGTGTACGACGAGCTGCCGCTGGTCCTGGAGGACCTCGGCCTCGACGGGGCGGACGGGATCCTCTTCGACCTCGGCGTCTCGAGCATGCAGCTGGACCTGCGCGAGCGCGGGTTCGCCTATGCCGAGGACGCTCCGCTCGACATGCGCATGGACCCCACGCGGGGGACGACCGCCGCCGAGGTGCTCAACACCTACGACGCGGCCGAGCTGACCCGCATCCTCCGCGAGTACGGCGAGGAGCGCTTCGCCAGCCGCATCGCCTCCCGCGTCGTGCGGGAGCGCGAGCGCGAGCCGTTCACGACCTCGGCCCGCCTGGTCGCGCTGCTCTACGACGCGATCCCGGCTGGGGCGCGGCGGACCGGGGGGCACCCGGCCAAGCGGACCTTCCAGGCGCTGCGCATCGAGGTCAACGACGAGCTCG
>CAZKZQ010000017.1:19429-26972 GCA_964557235.1 uncultured Nocardioidaceae bacterium | reverse complement strand
AGCGCGAGCAGCGCGGCCGAGGCGTCGGCGGAGTCCACGGCCAGCCCGACCTTGAGCAGCGCCGGCTTGCTCGCCGGGGGAGCCAGCAGGGTGATCGCGCCCAGCGCGACGTCGCGGGCGCCGAACAGCCGCAGGAGGTACGGCGACTGCGGTGCCTCGGCGTCGAGGAGGGCGGTCCTCAGGCCCGTCTCGGGGGCCACCCACGAGGCGGCGCCGACGACGATGCGGGCGAGGGACAGGGAGGTCGCTTGGTCCATGACCGGACCCTAGCGATCCTCGGTGACTGCACCCACGGTGATCGAGCAGCGAGCGAAGCGAGCGGTCAGTCGAGATCACTCCGCAGCGACAGGGCCCAGGCGGCGGCGTCCTCGCAGGCGGCCCGGTCGGCGGGGACCAGGCCGATGCGGGTGCGGCGGTCGAGCAGGTCGCCCGCGTCCAGGGCTCCCTCGTGGGTGACGCCGAAGACGAGCTCGGCGCGCGTGACCGGGACGGTGTCGGTCAGCGGGGCGAGCAGCTCGGCCTCGGGCAGGCCGGTCGTCGCGACCGCCGCCGCGAGCACGGCGGGCGCCTCGGAGCCGTAGCGCCGCACCAGCCGCGTCGGCGCGACGACCCGCGCGAGCTCGGGCCGGGGGGCGGCGCCGACGAGCGGCAGGTCGGCGGTGACCGAGGCGCCGACGCCGAGCGAGGAGGCGCGCACGGCCTCGTCGACGGCGTCCTGGGCCATGCGGCGATAGGTCGTCAGCTTGCCGCCGACGATCGTGACCACGCCCGTGGTGGAGGTGAGCACCGCATGGCGTCGGCTGAGGTCGGAGGTCGACCCCTCGGCCGACAGCAGCGGGCGCAGGCCGGCATAGGTGCCGACCACGTCGTCGCGGGTCAGCGGGGTGGCGAGGACCCGGTTGATCGTGTCGAGGAGGAAGTCGACCTCGTGCTCCTCCGGCTGCGGCACGTCGGGGATCTCGTCGGTCGCCTCGTCGGTGAGCCCGAGGTAGACCAGCCCGTCGGCCTGGGGGAGCGTGAACACGAAGCGGTTCATCGACCCGGGGACGGGCGCGGACACCGCGACGTCGGTGCCGGGGAGCCGGTCGGAGCGCAGCACGAGGTGGGTGCCGCGGCTCGGCGTGAGGGTGAGCCCCTCCACGAGGTCGCCGGCCCAGACGCCGGTCGCGTTGATGACGGCGCGCGCCCGCACCGTGAGCGTCTGGCCGGTCAGCTCGTCGCGCAGCGTGGCCGAGTCGCCGGTCAGGTCGGTGGCGCGCACCTTGGTCAGGATGCGGGCGTCGTGCGCCGCGGCGGTGCGCGCGAGCGCGGTGACCAGGCGGGCGTCGTCCTCGAGCTGGCCGTCGTACGACAGGAGGCCGCCGCGCAGGCCCTCGCGGCTCACGCCGGGGACGCGATCAATTGTCTGCTCGACAGAAAGTCGCTTGGGGGCCGGGAGCAGGCCGCGCGGCGTGTGGGCCATCCGGCGCAGGAGGTCGCCGGCGCGCAGGCCCTGCATCGCGAGCGTGGCCTGGGGCTTGGCGACCGCGTCGGTGAGCGGGATGACCATCGGCATCGCGTGGGTGAGGTGCGGGGCGGTGCGCGTCATGAGGATGCCGCGCTCGACGGCGGACTCGTGCGCGACGCCGACCTGCCCCTTGGCGAGGTAGCGCAGGCCGCCGTGCACGAGCTTGGAGGACCACCGGGAGGTGCCGAAGGCCAGGTCGTGGGCGTCGACCGCGACGACGCGCAGCCCGCGCGAGGCGGCGTCGAGCGCGACTCCGGCGCCGGTGACGCCGAGGCCGACGACGAGCACGTCGACCTCGGCCCCCGCGGCCAGGGCGTCGAGGTCGGCGGAGCGGCGGGCGGCGTTGAGGGAAGGGGTCGTCATCGGGAGAGGTGTCCTTCGATCAGGTGGGCGAGCTCGCGCTGCAGCGCGTCCTCGGTCACGTCGGCGTCGGTCATGGTGGCGATGGAGAGCACGTAGCCCTGGGCGGCGAGCACGATCGAGCGGGCGATCGCGACCGGGTCGCCCTCGCGCAGGAGCTGCTGGTCCTGGCCGGCCCGGATCGCTCCGGCCAGCACCTCGACCACGCGGTCCTGGTTGCGGCCGCGCCGGCGCAGGAGGTAGGGCAGCAGCAGCTCGGGGTCGACGTCGACGATGCGGGCGAACAGCTCGTCCTCGCGCAGCAGCCGCACCGTCTCGGTGACGCCCGCGGCGATGCCCGACGGAGTGAGGTCGCTCGCGGTGGCCACGAGCGCCTCGTGCAGCGCGGTGTCCCACTCGCGCACGAGCAGGTCGGCGAGCAGAGCCTGCATGTCGTCCCAGCGGCGATAGATCGTCATGCGGGAGACGCCGGCGCGCTTGGCGATGTCGGTCAACGTCGAGCGGCGGAAGCCCACGGCGAGGATGCTGTCCCGTGCGGCGTCGAGCACGACGGCGTCAGGATCAGGCTTGTCGATGTGACGACTTGACGTCATGTGTCACATCGTATCACACTGGGGTCATGACGATCGACCTCGACTCTCAGATGCACTGGGCCCGCTGGGGAGACCCCGCCAGGTCCCACCCGGTCTCGGACTCCATGCGTGAGCTGATCACGCTGTTCCTCGGCGAGCTCACCGAGCGCCCGGCCGTGCCGCAGGACGAGGTGCGCCTCCCCGAGGTCGGCCTCACCGGCGACCAGCAGGCCGCGCTCGCCGCGATCGTGGGCGAGGACCACGTGCACACCGACGCCGAGTGGCGCATCGCCCGCACGCGCGGCAAGTCGACCCCCGACCTGCTCCGCATGCGTGAGGGGGACGGCACCGACGCGCCGGACGTCGTCGTACGCCCCTCCTCGCACGACGAGGTCGCGGCAGTCGTCTCCTGGTGCGCCGAGCACAACGTCGCGCTCGTCCCGTTCGGAGGAGGTACGTCGGTCGTCGGCGGCCTCGCTGCCCGCCGCGACGGCTTCGACGGCGTCGTGTCGCTCGACCTGCGCCGCATGACCCGCCTGGTCGAGGTCGACGAGAAGTCGGGCATGGCCACGCTCGAGGCCGGCCTGCTCGGCCCCGAGGCCGAGGAGCTCCTCGCCGAGCACGGCCTGATGATCGGGCACTACCCCCAGTCGTTCCGCTACGCCTCGATCGGCGGCTTCGCCGCGACCCGCTCCAGCGGCCAGTCGTCGGCGGGCTACGGCCGCTTCGACTCGATGGTGATGAAGCTGCGCATGGCGACGCCGCAGGGCGACGTCGTCGCCGGCAGCTCGCCGGCCAACGCGGCCGGCCCGGACCTGCGCGAGCTGATCATGGGCTCGGAGGGTGCGTTCGGCGTGATCACCGAGGTCACCCTCAAGGTCAAGCCGATCCCGCAGGTCAAGGTCTACGAGGGCTGGCGCTGGCCGTCCTTCGCCGAGGGCGCGGACGCGATGCGCCGCCTCGCCCAGGGCAAGGTGCTGCCGACCGTGCTGCGCCTGTCCGACGAGGCCGAGACCTCGGTCAACCTCGCCCGTCCCGACGCGGTCGGCGGCGAGAGCACCGGTGGCTGCCTGATGATCACCGGCTACGAGGGCACCCCCGCCCAGGTCGAGCGCGCCCGCGCGGCCTCGACCGAGCTGCTCACCGAGCTCGGTGGGGAGAACCTCGGCGAGGAGGTCGGCCGGTCGTGGGCCGAGGGTCGCTTCGACGGGCCCTACCTGCGCGACGCCCTCCTCGATGTCGGCGTGCTGGTCGAGACGTTCGAGACCGTCGCGTTCTGGTCGCGCCTCGACGAGGTGTACGCCGCGGTGAAGTCCGCGGTCGAGGGTGCGCTCGCCGAGCAGGGCACGCCGCCGCTGGTGCTGTGCCACATCTCCCACGTCTACGAGACCGGTGCGTCGCTCTACTTCACCGTCGCGGCCAAGGAGCTCGAGGACGGGCTCGGCCAGTGGGCGAAGGCCAAGGCCGCGGCCAGCCAGGCGATGATCGACAGCGGCGCCTCGATCACCCACCACCACGCGATCGGCCAGGACCACAAGGAGTGGTACGCCCAGGAGATCGGCCCCGTCGGGGTCGAGGTGCTCCGCGCGGTCAAGCAGGCCCTCGACCCGGCCGGGGTCCTCAACCCGGGGGTGCTGATCCCGTGACGGACCGTTCGTTCCGCATCCTGGTCAACCCGGTCTCCGGCGGCGGGTCCGCGCCGGAGAAGGTCCGCCAGGTCAGCGAGCTGCTGGTCCGCGCCGGCGCCCGGGTGACCGTCGAGCAGAGCCGCGACGCGGCGTACAGCCAGGCGGTCGCCGCCGACGCGGTGGAGCGCGGCGAGATCGTGGTCGCCGCCGGTGGCGACGGCATGCTCGCCTCCATCGCGGGGACCGTGGTGGCCTCCGGCGGCACGCTCGGCATCGTCCCGTCGGGACGCGGCAACGACTTCGCCCGCATGGTCCGGCTCGAGGGCGATCCCGAGGGTGTGGCGCACTGCCTGCTCGAGGGCGACGCCACCCCGGTCGACGTGATCGAGGTCAGCGACGCGTCCGGGGCGACGACCGTCGTGCTCGGCAGCCTCTATGCGGGGGTCGACTCGCTGGCCTCGGAGATCGTGGACCGCTCGCGCCGGATGCCCTCGGCGCTGCAGTACCCCTCGGCGGCGGTGCGCGCGCTGGCGTCGTACAAGCCGGTGGAGTTCCGCGTCACCGTCGACGGGCACACCCACGTGCAGGAGGCGTTCAACGTCGTGGTCGCCAACTCCGGCTACTACGGCTCGGGCATGCACATCGCCCCGATGGCCGACGTGCACGACGGGGTCCTCGACGTGGTCGTGCTGCCGTCGGGGTCGCGGCTGTCGATGATCCGCCGCCTGCCCAAGGTGTACGACGGCTCGCACGTCGAGCTCGACGGCGTCACCGTCCTGCACGGGTCGGTGGTCGAGGTCGTCGGGGAGGGCGTCGTGGGCTACGGCGACGGCGAGCGGATCGGTCCGCTGCCGCTCACCGCCACCGTGCGACCGGGGGCGCTCAGCCTGCTCCTGCCCTGAGGTCCGGGGTCCGCCGAACGGTCAGCCGAGCCCCCACCCGATCGGGCACGAAGATCTGACTCTTCGGGTGACAAACCAGACATTTTGCCCCTAACCTTGTGCCAGCCGCAGTCGTGGGGCCGGTCCAGCTCGGAGGGAGCGGGCCGGGCGGTCTGGAATTCGGGGGGCTCTGTGCAGGAGGCACGCACCGTGAATCGCACCTTCCGTCAAGGCCTGCTGTCGGCCGTGGCCGGCCTCCTGGTGGGCGTCGCCTACCAGGTCGCGACCATGCGCACCGGCAGCTGCGCCGACTACATCACCGTCATGGGGGCCGGGGACGGCTGCGCGGCCGTCGCCGACGGCACCGCCGGTCTCAACGTCTTCGCCCTCACCACGCTCGCCCTGACCGTCGTCACCGGTCTGGTCGCCGCCCGTCGCTATGCCGAGGAGGAGGGCTTCGTCTCCCTCGGTGACACGTTCCTCGCCATCGGCACCATGGTGGTGCTCGTCGAGGCCGTCTTCTTCGCCGCCAGCGGGCTCTGGGTCGGCCTGGCCTACGGCGTCGCCGGCGTCGCGCTCACGCTCTTCGCGCTCAAGCAGGACCGCCAGACCGCGGTCGCCGTGGCCGCGATCATGAGCCTGTTCGTGGGGGTCTGGATGTCCACCGACCCCGCCGCCATGCTCCTCGGACTCACGCCGTCGGCGCTGTGGGTGCTGGGGGCGCTCGCCTACACCAGCAGCCTGCGCAGCGGAGAGAGCCTGGCCATGGAGTAGCCCGCGAAATCCCCCAGTCGTGGAGGCGGCGGCCATCGTGCTCGCCGGACCGCCGTCCCCACAGCGTCGCCCGGGTGAGGCAGATGTTCCAGCTGCCCCCTGCCCGCTCAGGTGCGACGCGAGGAGCCGGGTGTCTCCCACCACTCCGACCCGGCTCCAGCCTCCGGCGGCACGAGCGGCCACACGACGCCCGACGGGGCAGTGCGGTTGCTGGGCGACGGGCGATGTGGAGGATCGTCCGCCGCCCGAAGGGCGGATGGCGGGTGTGCCACGAGGCACAACCCAGCCGGCACGCGGGTGTGACCCAGCCACCGCGTCCGGTGTGCCGACGGCATCCCGCCGTCCGTTCCCTGCGTCGGGGTCTCCCAAGTCCCGGCGCAGGGAACCCCCCTTGTCCGGTTGCGGACGCGCCCTGGCGCGCCCGCACCCGGACGAGACCTAGGCTCGGGCGCTGTGGGACATGGACACGGGCACGGCCACGGCGGCCACGAGTGGGCCGCCGGGCGGGCGGAGGACCGCCGCCGGCTCCGCGCCGTCCTGGCGATCACCCTCACCGTCCTCGTCGTCGAGGTCGTCGGCTCGCTGCTGACCGGGTCGCTGGCGCTCCTCGCCGACGCGGGCCACATGCTCACCGACTCCGCGGCCGTCGCGATCGCGCTCTCCGCCTCGCACCTGGCCGCCCTGCCCCCGACCGGTCGCCGCACCTTCGGCTTCCAGCGTGCCGAGATCCTCGCCGCCCTGGCCAACTCCGTCGTGCTGCTCGCGCTGTGCGGCTTCCTCGTCGTGGAGGGCGTACGCCGGCTCGCCGACCCGCACGCCGTCGACGGCGGACCCATGCTCGCGGTCGCCGGGATCGGCCTGCTGGGCAACCTGGTCGCGCTGCGCCTGCTGAGCGCCCGCAAGGACTCCTCGCTCAACCTGCGCGCGGCGTACCTCGAGGTCCTGACCGACCTGCTCGGGTCGGTCGCCGTGCTGGTCGCGGCCGTCCTCGTGCTGACCTCGGGCTGGCAGCGCGCCGACCCCGTGGCGACGCTCGTGATCGCGGCGATGGTGCTGCCGCGGTCGTTCCTGCTGCTGCGCGAGGCCGTGGACGTGCTGCTCGAGGCGACGCCGCGGGACCTGGACGCCGACGAGGTGCGCGCGCGGCTGGCCGGGATCACCGGCGTCGTCGAGGTGCACGACCTGCACGTCTGGACGATCACCAGCGGTGTGCCGTCGCTGTCGGTGCACGTCGTGGTCGAGGACGGCACCCTCGCCGACCGCGGGCTGGGTCGCCTGCTCGACGAGCTGTGCGCGGCGGTGGCCGACGACTTCGACGTCGAGCACACCACCTTCCAGGTCGAGCCGCGCTCACACCGCGAGCACGAGGACCTGGGTCACCACCACCCCTGAGGCCCACCGGGAGAGCGGTCCCGGGCGACCTCCAACAGGGTGGTCCGGAGCACCTGGGCGGCGGTCGCGGGGGACAGTCGCAGCAGGGCGGCGGCGTCGTCGTAGGTGTGGTCGCCCCACAACGTCAGCGCCAGCAGGGCCCGCTGCGGGGCGGGGTCCTCGACGAGCTCGGTGCACGCGCGGAACGTCGCCCGGGCCAGCTCCCGCAGGGGGCGCTGGTCGGGCTGCCCGGCCTCCACGGCGGAGGCGATCGCCGCCCCCACCGCGTCGGCGGCCAGCTCGTCGTCACCGCAGATCGCATGGGCGAGGCGGAACAGCGCAGCACCGTGGTCGGCGTACAGCACTGCGGCCCGGCGACGACGTGCGGCCCTCACCCGCGCAGGCGGGAGCCGAGTCCTGCCACGGGACGCTGCTGCTCGCCCTGCTGGG
>CAZKZQ010000017.1:0-19329 GCA_964557235.1 uncultured Nocardioidaceae bacterium | reverse complement strand
GTTGCCCTGGATGAGGCCGAGACCGCCGAGGAGGTGCGTGGCGACGGCCGTGGTGTTGACCGGTGCCCACCTGCCCCACCCGAGGGCCGAGAGGCGCAGACGCTCGCTCGGTTCGTGGGCGTCGGCCGCCGCCCCGTTGAGGCCCACCGCCCCCATGAGCGAGCCGCCGAACCAGGTGGCCAGGCCGAGGTCGTGCAGGCTGCGGGACAGGGTGTCGCGATCGGACATGGGAGCTCCAGGAGGTTGCGGGGACCACCGCGTGGCGGCCGACGGGTGCGAGGTGCTGCCTCGTGGTACCCGGGCCGGCACGGGGGTATCGAGACCGCCCCGCGTGGCAACGGGGAGCCCGGCACCCCTCCGGGCGTGGTTGACGCGACCGGGCCGCCGCTAGCGTGGTCAGCGGTGCTCCCCTCGCGTGACGCACCTCCATCCAGGACCCCGATGGGATCGACTTCCCGACGACCCTGGAGTGTCCATGCCTCGTGAAGCCCGCGCGCCCCGCGCGACGAGCGCGCTGTTCGACCGCACCGACCTGCTGCTGGCCCGGTCCGCGGAGGAGACCGATCCCGACCGCCGGCACGAGCTGCTCAACGAGGTCGTGGTGCTCAACCTCCCGGCCGCGCGCGGGATCGCGCGGCGCTACCGCGACCGCGGCCTGCCTCTGGAGGACCTGGAGCAGACCGCTTGCCTGGCGCTCGTCCGCGCGGCGCGCGCCTTCGATCCCGCGCGGGGGAGGCCGTTCCTCGCCTACGCCCTCCCCTGCGTCTCGGGCGCGGTCAAGCGGCACTTCCGCGACCTCGGGTGGACCATCAGGCCGCCCCGGTCCGTGCAGGAGCTCCAGCCGCGCGTCGACGCGGAGCGGGAGGTCATCGACGAGGACACCGGCGACACCCCGTCGAGCTCGGTCATCGCACGACGGCTCGCGGTCTCGAGCGCTCGGGTGGAGGAGGCGCTGTCGGCTCGTGGCTGCTTCACCCCGACCTCGCTGGACCTCGAGGTGGGCGGCGCCGACGGCTCGACGCTCGGGGACCTCATCGCCGCCGACGGCGAGGCCGACTTCGAGGCCGCGGACGCGAGGCTGGTGCTCGGGCCCGCACTGAGCAGCCTCAGCGAGGCGGACCGGCGCGTGCTGGTGCTGCGCTTCGTCGAGGGACGCTCCCAGCGCGACACCGGCCTGGCGCTCGGGTTGAGCCAGCCCGACGTCTCCCGCCTGGTCACCAGGATCCTCCGCGACCTGCAGCGCCAGCTGGCCCCGGACCTGGAGACCTCCTGCGCCGCAGCCCGCTAAGGACGCCGAGGTGGAGGGCTCAGAGGCCGAGCAGCCCGCCGATGAGGTCGATCAGCGTGTCGGAGGTGCCCGGTCCGCCGACGAGGCCGGCGAGCGCGTCGCCGATCAGGTCGAGCAGCGCGGTCGGGTCGGTCGGCACGGTGCCGCCCGCGAGCCCGGCCAGCGTCGCGAAGAGCGTGGTGAGCTGCGGCGACGCGGAGGCGAGCTGGTCGGTCAGCCCGTCGAGCACGGCGGCCAGGGCGTCCGGGCTCGTGGCGGACGGGTCGAAGCCGTTGAGCTGGGCGACGACGGTCTGGAGCGCGGCCTGCAGGTCGCCGAGCTCGGTCGGCACGGGGGTGCCCTCGTCGACGTTGCCGAGCAGGCCCTCGACGAGCGCGGCCAGGGCGGCGGGGTCGCCGCCGGCGGTCTGCAGCTGCGCGGCGAGGTCCTCGACGGCCATCTGGAGCGCCGTCGGGTCGAGGGCGGCGAGCTGGTTCACGAGGTGGGCGAGCTCGTCGGCGGAGGCGCCGGGCACCTGGGCGAGCAGGCTGTCGACGTGCGCCTGGGCCGTGGCGACGGCGGTCTCGACCGCGGCGCGCAGCGACGCGGGCAGCGACTGGGTGGACGGGCTGTCGACGACGTCCTGGTAGCCGCCCTTGGTCTCCTCGCCCTGCTCGGTCGCGGCGGCCTCGCTCTTCGCCTCGCTGCACCAGGCCGAGGCCTGCTGCTTCTGCCGGCGCAGGTTGCGCTTGGCCTTCTTGAGCCGCTTGTCGGCCTTCTTCACGGCCTTGGCCTTCTTGGCCTTGACCGCCTTCTTCTTGGCCTTCTTGGCCTTGTTCACCTTGACCTTGGCGGCCCGGACGTCCTGCCGCTCCTTCTGGCAGTGCTGGGCCGCGGTCATGGTGTCGGCCTGCGCGACCTGCACGGCGCCGGTCCCCCCGGCGAGTGCGATGGTCGTGACGACGCAGGCGATGGCGCGCGTGACGAAGCGCATCTTCATGTGGGTGCTCCCTCGATGGAACGAGGACTCCTCCCATGAGCCCTCGGTCTGCGACCAGGGTGCCACGGCATTTATGGTCAAATGACCAAATCAGGACCTAGATCCCGAACCTTTACCCGGCCGGCGGTCAGAGCCGGGCCGCGACCTCGGTGCCCTGCTTGATCGCCCGCTTGGCGTCGAGCTCGGCCGCGACGTCGGCACCGCCGACCAGGTGCACCGACGCGCCCCGCTCGACCAGCTCGTCGTAGAGCCCGCGCACCGACTCCTGGCCCGCGCACACGACCACGTGGTCCACGTCGAGCACGCGCGGCTCGCCGTCGACGGTGACGTGCAGCCCGGCGTCGTCGACCCGGTCGTAGGTCACGCCGGTGACGTGGTGGACCCCGGAGTCCTTGAGCACGATGCGGTGCGCCCAGCCCGACGTGCGGCCCAGGTCCTTGCCGATCGTGGTGGTCTTGCGCTGCAGCAGCCACACCTCGCGAGCGGGCGTGCGGTCCTTCTTGGCGGTCAGGCCGCCGCGGTCCACCGACGGGTCGCCGACGCCCCAGTGGGCCAGCCACTCGTCCAGGTCCTCCTCGGTGTGGGTGAGGAAGACGCTCATGTCGACGCCGATGCCACCGGCCCCGACCACGGCCACGCGCCGACCGACCTCGACGCGGCCACCCAGCACGTCGTCGTACGCCACGACCTTGGGGTGGTCGGCGCCGGGCAGGTCCAGCTGCCGCGGCACGACGCCGGTCGCGACCACGACCTCGTCGTACGCCGCGAGGTCGTCGGCGCCCACGCGCCGGCCCAGGCGCACGTCGACGCCGAGCACCTCGAAGCGGCGCCTGTAGTAGCGCAGGGTCTCGGCGAACTCCTCCTTGCCCGGCACGCGCATGGCGTAGCGGAACTGGCCGCCGAGCTCGTCGTCGGCCTCGAACAGCGTGACCGCGTGGCCGCGCTCGGCGGCGTTGAGCGCCGTCGCGAGCCCGGCCGGTCCGCCGCCGACGACCGCGACCTGCTTGGCGCGGGTGCGCGGCACCGGCAGGAGCACGAGCTCGGTCTCGTGGCAGGCGCGCGGGTTGACCAGGCACGAGGCCCGCTTGGCGGAGAAGGTGTGGTCCAGGCACGCCTGGTTGCAGGCGATGCACGTGTTGATCTCGTCGGCCCGGCCCTCGGCGGCCTTGGCGACGAAGTCAGGATCGGCCAGGAATGGACGGGCCATCGACACCAGGTCGGCGCTGCCGTCGGCGATCAGCTGCTCGCACAGCTCGGGGGTGTTGATCCGGTTGGAGGCGCAGACCGGGATCGAGACCTCCTCGCGCAGCCGTCGGGTCGTCCAGGTGAAGGCGCCGCGGGGGACCTGGGTGAGGATCGTGGGCACGCGGGCCTCGTGCCAGCCGATGCCGGTGTTGATGATCGAGGCGCCCGCCTCCTCGATCCGGTGGGCCAGCTCGACGGTCTCCTCCCAGGTCTGGCCGTCCTCGACCAGGTCGAGCAGGGACATGCGATACATCAGGATCAGGTCGTCGCCGACCTCCTCACGGATCCGCTTCACGATCTCGACGGGGAAGCGCATCCGCTTCTCGGCGCTGCCGCCCCAGTGGTCGTCGCGCTTGTTCACCCGCGCGGCGAGGAACTGGTTGATCAGGTAGCCCTCGGACCCCATCACCTCGACGGCGTCGTAGCCGGCCTTCTGGGCGAGGCGTGCCGAGCGGGCGAAGTCAGAAATTGTCTGCTCGACCATTTTGTGGCTCATGCCGGACGCCTTGAACGGCGTGATCGGCGACTTGGTCGCGCTCGCGCTGACCGAGAACGGCGTGTAGCCGTAGCGGCCGGCGTGCAGGATCTGCAGCGCGATCTTGCCGCCCTCCGCGTGCACCGCCTCGGTCACGCGCTGGTGGCGTGCGGCGTTGAGGCGCGTGGTCATCTGCGAGCCGAACGGCAGCAGCCAGCCGCGCACGTTGGGGGCGTAGCCGCCGGTCACGATGAGCCCCGCCCCGCCGCGCGCACGCTCGGCGAAGTACGTCGCCAGCTCGTCGACGTGCCACGGACGGTCCTCCAGCCCGGTGTGCATCGACCCCATCACGGTGCGGTTGCGCAGCGTGCCGCCGCGGACCTCGAGGGGGGACAGCAGGTGCGGGAAGGGGGTCATCTTTCCTCCGTGGTGGTGCCGTGTGCGGTGAGGTACTCCCCGAGCCACTCCACCCAGAACTCCTCCATGCGGACGCCGCCGCGGAGCACGAGGTACTGGTCGAGGTCGGGGCCGTCGAGCTTGTCCGGCTGGGGGTACTGCGTGGCCGCCATCTGCTCGTAGGCCGCGAGCCGGGTGGCGTGCTCCGCGCGCAGGGCGGCGACCTCGCGCAGCAGGCCCGCGCGGTCGCCGTACGACGCGGCGCGCAGCTTGACCGCGAGGTCGGAGCGGTAGGACTCGCGCAGCAGGGGCTCGCCGAGCCAGCGGCGGAGCTCGTCGCGGCCGGCGTCGGTGACCTCGTAGACCCGCTTGTCCGGGCGTCCCGACTGGGCGACTGCGGTCGAGACCACCCAGCCGTCGGTCTCCATGCGCCCGAGCACGCGATAGATCTGCTGGTGGGTGGCGGTCCAGAAGAACCCGATCGACCGGTCGAAGCGCCGGGTCAGGTCGACGCCCGAGCCCGCGCGCTCGCTGAGCGAGACCAGGATCGCGTGCTCGAGGGCCATGGCGAGGAGTATGCAACGAGTTGCAGAGGGTGTGCAACGAGTTGCACGCCACACCGTCCCGAGACGGGCTTGACCGTGACAGTTCTGCTGTCAGAATCCCGGCATGGCTGACTCGTACGCGTTGAACCAGGGGACCGGACCGCTCAGGGGCATCAAGGTGGTGGAGATCGCCGGCATCGGGCCCGGCCCGCACGCCGCCACGATCCTCGCCGACCTCGGCGCCGACGTGATCCGCGTCGAGAAGCCGGGCGGTGCGGCCAGCGCGGGTCCGCGCGAGGCCGACCTGCTCACCCGCGGCCGCCCCAGCGTCGCGATGGACCTGAAGAACCCCGACGCCCTGCGCGCGCTCAAGGAGCTCATCGCCTCCGCCGACGTGCTCGTCGAGGGCATGCGGCCCGGCGTCACCGAGCGGCTCGGCATCGGCCCCGACGACTGCCTCGCCCTCAACCCGGCCCTCGTCTACGGCCGCATGACCGGCTGGGGCCAGGACGGCCCGCTGGCGCTGACGGCCGGCCACGACATGAACTACATCGCCATCGCCGGCGTCCTCCACGGCCTCGGCCAGGAGCCCGGCCGCCCGCACTTCCCGAGCAACCTCGTGGGCGACTTCGGCGGCGGGTCGGCGTACCTCGTCATCGGGGTGCTCGCCGCCCTCCTCGAGGCGCGCATCTCCGGGCAGGGCCAGGTCGTCGACGCCGCGATCGTCGACGGAGCGGCGCACCTCAACCTGATGTGGGCCGCGATCCTCGCCGGGGGCTGGGCGCAGGAGAAGCGCGCGGCCAACCTGCTCGACGGCGGCATCCCCTACTACGACGTCTACGAGACCTCGGACGGCAAGCACATGAGCGTGGGCGCGCTCGAGCCGCAGTTCTACGCCGAGATGATCCGGCTGCTCGGGATCGAGGACACCGCGCCGGACCGCAACGACTTCGCCTCGCTCGGGGAGCTGCGCAAGGTCCTCACCGAGACCTTCGCCTCGCGCACCCAGGCCGAGTGGGCCGAGGTCTTCGACGGCACCGACGCCTGCGTCGCGCCGATCCTCCCGCTCACCGAGGCGGCGCAGCACCCGCACATGGCCGCGCGCGAGGTGTACGTCGAGCGCGACGGCCTCTTGCAGCCGGCTCCGGCCCCCAGGTTCTCGCGCACCGAGGCCACCCTGACCACCGGTCCCTCGGTCCCCGGCGGCGGCACCCGCGCGGTGCTCGAGGCCTGGGGCGTCGCCGACGTCGACGCGCTGCTGGAGTCCGGGGCCGCCGTCCAGGCCTGAGGGCGTGCGACGCCCGTCACACCGGACCGGGGCTCCGAGCCATTGAGACCGTGACAGTAATGGTGTCACAATCGACCGTTGTCATCTCCGCGCCCGGTCCGCGGCCGCGGGACACCGCTCGTTGGAAAGTTGGGACCCATGGCTGATTCGCCACAGGCGTACGTGTACGACGCGATCCGGACCCCCCGGGGCAAGGGCAAGAAGGACGGCTCCCTCCACGAGGTGAAGCCCATCGACCTGGTGACCACGCTGCTGGACGAGGTCCGCACGCGCCACGAGGGCTTCGACCCGTCCCGCGTCGACGACGTGATCCTGGGCGTGGTCTCCCCGATCGGCGACCAGGGCGGCGACATCGCCAAGACCGCGGCCCTCGCCGCGGGCTACCCCGAGACCGTCGCGGGCGTCCAGCTCAACCGCTTCTGCGCCTCCGGCCTCGAGGCCGTCAACCAGGCCGCAGGCCGCATCCGCTCCGGCTGGGAGGACCTGATCCTCGCCGGCGGCGTCGAGTCGATGAGCCGCGTGCCGATGGGCTCCGACGGTGGCTCGTGGGCCGCCGACCCGGCCACCGCGTTCAGCACCGCCTTCGTCCCGCAGGGCATCGGCGCCGACCTGATCGCGACGATCGAGGGCTGGAACCGCGAGGACGTCGACGGCTTCGCCGCCGAGTCCCAGGCGCGTGCCGCCAAGGCGCAGGCCAACGGCTACTTCGACCGCTCGGTCATCCCCGTGCGCGACCGCAACGGTCTCGCGATCCTGGAGAAGGACGAGTTCATCCGCCCCGGCACGAGCGTCGAGAGCCTGTCGGGCCTCAAGCCGAGCTTCCAGTTCCACGGCGACCTCGGCTTCGACTCCGTCGCGCTGGAGAAGTACCACTGGCTCGAGGGCATCGACCACGTCCACCACGCCGGCAACTCCTCGGGCATCGTCGACGGCGCGGCCCTGGTCGCGATCGGCAACGAGCAGGTCGGCAAGGACCTCGGCCTCACCCCGCGGGCGCGCATCGTCGCCGCCGCCGTCTCCGGCGCCGACCCGACGATCATGCTCACCGGCCCGGCTCCCGCGTCGCGCAAGGCACTGGCCAAGGCCGGCCTCACGGTCGACGACATCGACCTGTTCGAGATCAACGAGGCCTTCGCGGCCGTCGCGATGCGCTTCATGCGCGACCTCGACCTGGACCACGACAAGGTCAACGTCAACGGCGGCGCGATCGCGATGGGCCACCCGCTGGGTGCGACCGGCGCGATGATCCTCGGCACCCTGATCGACGAGCTCGAGCGCCGCGACCTGCAGCGCGGCCTCGCCACGCTCTGCGTCGGCGGCGGCATGGGCATCGCCACGATCGTCGAGCGCGTCTGACGCTCCGCCGTACCTCCGACCTCGAACGACAGAAGGAACCCACACGCATGACTGACCAGCAGAGCGCTGTGCGCTACGAGCGGGACAACGACGGCATCGTCACCCTCACCATGGACGACCCCTCCGCGTCGGCCAACACGATGAACGAGGCCTACAAGGACGGCATGAAGGCCGCCGTGGACCGCCTCTACGACGAGAAGGACGACATCACCGGCGTCGTCCTCACCTCGGCCAAGAAGACCTTCTTCGCCGGCGGCAACCTCAACATGCTGCAGCAGGCCACGAAGGCCGACGCCCAGCGCATGTTCGACGAGTCCCAGGGCATCAAGGCCGACCTGCGTCGCCTCGAGACCCTCGGCAAGCCCGTCGTCGCCGCGATCAACGGCGCCGCCCTCGGCGGTGGCCTCGAGATCGCGCTGGCGACCCACCGCCGCATCGCCGCGGAGGGCCGCTACGAGATCGGCCTGCCCGAGGTCACCCTCGGCCTGCTCCCCGGCGGCGGCGGCGTGGTCCGCACCGTCCGGATGCTCGGCGTGCAGACCGCGCTGACCGAGGTGCTCCTCCAGGGCCAGCGCTACAAGCCCGAGGCCGCCAAGGAGAAGGGCCTGGTCGACGAGGTCGTCCCCGCCGACGAGCTGATCTCCACCGCCAAGGCGTGGCTCGCGTCGGTCAAGGACGACGCCGAGGCCGCCCAGCAGCCGTGGGACCGCAAGGGCTACAAGATGCCCGGCGGCACCCCCTCGCACCCCGCCCTTGCGCAGATGCTCCCGGTCTTCCCGGCCACCCTGCGCAAGACGCTCAAGGGCGCCAACTACCCGGCTCCCCGCGCGATCATGTCCGCCGCCGTCGAGGGCGCCCAGCTCGACTTCGCCGGCGCGGAGCGGGTCGAGGCGCGCTACTTCGTCGAGCTCGCCACGGGCCAGAACGCCAAGGACATGATCCAGGCGTTCTTCTTCGACCTCCAGGCGATCAACTCCGGCAAGCTGCGCCCCCAGGGCCACGACCAGTACGTCGCCAAGAAGGTCGTCGTCCTCGGCGCCGGCATGATGGGCGCGGGCATCGCCTACGTCTGCGCCAAGGCCGGCATGGAGGTCGTGCTCAAGGACGTCTCCCTCGAGGCGGCCGAGCGCGGCAAGTCCTACTCCGCCAAGCTCAACGAGAAGGCCGTCTCGCGCGGCAAGCTCACGCAGGACAAGTCCGACGAGATGCTCGCCCGGATCACGCCGACCGACGACCCGCAGGACGCCGCCGGCGCCGACCTGGTGATCGAGGCCGTCTTCGAGGACCCGTCGCTCAAGGCCAAGGTGTTCGCCGAGATCCTCCCGGTGATCAACTCCGACGCCCTGCTGTGCTCCAACACCTCGACGCTGCCGATCACCGAGCTGGCCAACGGCGTCGACCGGCCCGACGACTTCATCGGCCTGCACTTCTTCTCGCCGGTGGACAAGATGCCGCTGGTCGAGATCATCCGTGGCGAGAAGACCAACGACGCCGCCACGGCGAAGGCGATCGACGTCGTCCAGCAGATCCGCAAGACCCCGATCGTGGTCAACGACAGCCGCGGGTTCTACACCTCCCGCGTCATCGGCACCCAGATCAACGAGGGCCTGGCGATGCTCGGCGAGGGCGTGCGCCCGATGACCGTCGAGCGTGCGGCGCTGCAGGCCGGCTACCCGGTCGGTCCGCTGCAGATCACCGACGAGCTCAACATGGAGCTCATGGTCAAGATCCGCAACGCCACCAAGGCTGCGGTCGAGCGCGACGGCGGCACCTACACGCCGCACCCGGCCGAGAAGGTCATCGACGCGATGATCGAGGCGGGTCGCCCGAGCAAGCTCAAGGGCGCCGGCTTCTACGAGTACGACGAGTCCGGCAAGCGCGGCAAGCTGTGGACCGGCATCGCCGAGCTCTTCCCGGCCGCCGACGAGCAGCCCGACATCCAGGACTGCAAGGACCGGATGCTGTTCATCGAGTCGATCGAGACGGTCCGCTGCTTCGACGAGGGCGTGCTGAACTCGACGGCCGAGGCCAACATCGGGTCGATCTTCGGCATCGGCTTCCCGGCCAACACCGGCGGTGCGGCGCAGTTCATCAACGGCTACACCGGCCCCGAGGGCACCGGCCCCGCGGCGTTCGTCGCCCGGGCGCGCGAGCTCGCGGCGGCGTACGGCGAGCGCTTCGAGCCCCCGGCCAGCCTGGTCGAGAAGGCGGAGAAGGGCGAGCCCTTCACGGTCTGAGCCCCTCGCTGGTCGAGGTGCGAGGGCGAAGCCCGAGCCTCGAGACCACTCCCTGCCTCGGTCGCGGAGTGGTCTCGAGGCTCACTTCGTTCGCACCTCGACCAACGGAGTTGGTCAAAGCAGGCATCTCGACTGGCGTCGTTTGTCAGACTCGTTGACATGTCCGTCGTGCCCGAACACGCTGCCGCCATGCCCTCCGACGGCAGGACCGGCACTGCCGTGGTCGACGTAGCGGACCTCCGCGTGCGCTTCGGCGAGGTCGAGGCGGTCCGCGGGATCAGCTTCCGGGTCGAGCCCGGCGCGGCGACGGCGCTGCTCGGCCGCAACGGCGCGGGCAAGTCGACGACCATGCGCGTGCTGGCCGGCGTCATCCCCGCGACCGAGGGAGAGGTCCGCGTGCACGGCCACGACCTGCGTCGCGAGACGATCGCGGTCAAGCGCCTCACCGGCTACTGCCCCGACGTCGGCGGCCTGGTGCCGCGCGCGACGCCGTGGGAGCACCTCCAGCTCGCCGCCCGCCTGCGCCGCCTCGACGACTGGGAGGAGCGCGCTCGCCGCCTGCTCGAGCGCTTCGACCTCGGTGCGGCCTCGCACCGCGTGACCGCGGGCTTCAGCCACGGCATGGGCCGGCGCATGTCGGTGATCCTCGCCGCCTTCCACGAGCCCGAGGTGCTGCTGCTCGACGAGCCGTTCGACGGCGTCGACCCGCTCGGCGTCGAGGCCACCATGGAGGTCATCGCCGACGCCCGTGCGCGCGGGTCGGCCGTGCTGGTCTCCACCCACCTGCGCGAGCTCGCCGTCGACGCGTGCCAGGAGGCCATCGTGCTCCGGGGCGGATCCGCGGTGGCACAGATGCCGGCCTCGGAGATGACCGGGGAGGCGGGCGCAGATGCCTACCGTGCCCTCCTCGACTGAGCTGCCGAGCCTGAGGCGCACCGTCGGCGCGCGCCAGGGCCGCTTCGAGACCGTCATCCACAGCATCTCCGACACCCGGTCCCTGGTGGCGTTCCGCGCCGCGGGCCTGCGCGGGCGCTCGCGTCGCGTCGCGGCCTACGGCCTGCTCCTCATGGGGCTGCTCACCCTCGGCTTCGCGGTCGTCCCGGCGTTCATCGAGCGCAACCCGTCCCGGCTCACCGACGTGCAGAGCATCCTGCCGACGGCGATGGTCGGGATCCTGGTGATCGCCCTGATCTCGGCGGCCGCCTCGGGCGGTGGTCGTGAGCTGATCCCGCGCGACCAGGGCGTGGCCTACCCCGTCACGCCGCTCACCGACCACCTCGGTGCCCTGCTCATGGCCCCGCTCAACACCGCCTGGCTGCTGCAGGCCTGGACGCTGCTGGGCGCGACGGCCTACGTCATCGGGCCGACGTGGTGGCTCCCGCTGGTCCAGCTGCCCGTGCTGCTGTGGCTCGTCTGCGCGACGGCCATCGCCCAGGTGATCGGCTGGTCGATGGAGTGGGTACGCCGCGGCCCGGCCGGACCGTGGACGATCCGCGGTGTCGGTGCGGTGTTCGGCCTCGTGGCGGCCTACCTGATCGCAGCCGACCGGCTCGTGCCGCTCCTGGAGAGCAGTCCGACGATCCAGATCACGATCGCCTCGCTCGGCGCCGCGCAGGGGATCGACGTCTACTACTGGCGCGTCGTCGCCGAGCTCGTCGTCCTCACCGTCGTCGCGGTGGTGGCGGGCGCCGCAGCCGCGGCCGCCGTCGTACGCCGGCCCGCGCGCGACGAGCTGCGCGTCGAGTCCGCGTCCTACACGCCTCGGCCCGCGCCGGGCTCCGACCTCGTCGCCATGATCCGCACGGACCGGGTCGGCATCTGGCGGTCGGTGCCGCTGCGCCGCGGGCTCGTGGTGCTCGCGGTGATGCCCGGGCTGGTGGCCATCGCCGGCGGCCTGGAGTGGGAGATGCTGACGATCCTGCCGGGGCTGGTCGCCTCAGGTGGCGCGCTGCTCTTCGGCGTCAACAGCTGGTGCCTGGACGGCCGCGGCGCCCTGTGGCGCGACAGCCTGCCGGTCTCGCCGCACCTGGTCTTCACCTCGCGGGTCTACGTCCTGCTCGAGGTGCTGCTCGCGGCGACCGCGGGCACGATCGTGCTCGCCTCGCTGCGGGCGGGCCTGCCCGAGGCGGCCGAGCTCTCGGCGGTGCTGGCCGGCGGGGTCGTGGTGTCGGCGCAGGTCGTGTCGGCGTCGCTGCGCTGGTCCGTCCGGCGCCCGTTCCCCGTCGACCTGCGCAGCGCGCGGGCCACCCCGGCCCCGCCGCTGGTCATGGTCGCCTACTCCTCGCGGCTGGCCCTGAGCACGACCTTCGTCGGGCTGTTCTTCGCCGTGCTCGCGCGCACGTCGTGGGAGTGGCCGGTCCTCGTGGCCGTGCCGTTGCTGCTGATCTCGGCCTATCGGCTGGTGCGCACGGCCAACGTCTGGGCGGACCCGGTCTCCCGTTCGCGCGTGGTGGCGACGGTCGCGTCGTAGGCGGTCCGCCCGACCGCTCAGCTCAGCCGGTGGGCGTGACGCACTTGACGAGGTCGGCCTGCAGGCCGCTGGAGATCTCGTCGGACTTGCCCTGGAACGTCAGCGACAGGACCTCCTCGACCTTCTCCTCGGTGAGGGCGTCCTTGATGCACTCCTGCTGCTTGTCGGTCATGCCCGAGGCGGCCTGCGAGAACTGCTTCTCGATCAGCTCCTCGGCGTTGACGCACGTGGTGAAGGCCTTCGCCATGGAGTCGGCGTCCTTCTCCTTGAGCTTCACGTCGGTGAGCTCGTCGTCGACCTTGAGCTTGTCGTCGAGCAGGCCGTACTTCTTCAGGTTGTCGACGCCGATGTCCTCGACGATGCTGTCCGACAGGCAGCCCGCCTGCTTCTCGGTGAGGTTGGCGCCGGCCACCTCCTCCTTGAGGATGCTGGCCTTGATGTTCTTCGCCGCAGTCTCGTCGTCGTTGGAGCCGCAGCCCACGAGGAGGCTGGACGAGGCGACCAGGACGGCGGCTGAGACTGCGTACTTGAGATTCACAGGCCACACCTTACGCAGGTCGTGGTCCGCTCAGGCGTCACGGCAGGGCTCGAAGGCGCGAGCCACCTTGTCCGTCGCCGGTTGGAGCGGCTTCTTCTGCAGCGCGAGGGTGAACAGCTCGGCCAGCAGGTCGTCGGTCAGCTTGTCCGCGGCGCACGCGCGCTGGGAGTCGGTGGCGCCGTCGATCTGGCTGATCGACTCGCGTCGCAGGAGCTGCTCGGCCTTGCTGCACCCGAAGATCGCGTCGGTGAGCGCACGCGCGTCCGAGCGGCCGAAGGTCGGGTCGGCGTCGATGACGTACTGCAGCTCGTCGTTGAGCACGCCGACCTTCTGCAGGCGCTTGATGCCGGGCTCCTCCACGACCTTCTCGGCGATGCACTGCGCCTCGCCGCGCGTGAAGCTGGTGTCGCCCAGCGGCGCGTAGACCGCGAAGAAGTCGGTCAGGTTGGCCGTCGCGTCCTTCGTGCGCTGCTCCTGCGGGTCGTAGGAGAAGCTGCTCGAGGGCGTGCCGGACCCCTCGGCGGCGGGCTCGTCGTCGTCGGAGCCGCAGCCCGCCAGGGAGAGCGCGGCCACCGCCGCCGCGACGCAGCCGATCGATCGTCCCGAGATCCTCATGGCGCAGGTCTACCCCGCGGCAGCGGTCCTCACGCGCGGCAGTCGCCGAGCTTGCCCGTCAACGCGGTGTACGCCGACGGGTCGGCCTGCTCGAACCGCTGCGCGAGGATCGCGCGGACGGCGTCCTCGGTCACGACGTCGGTCACGCACGCCTCGATGCGGCCGCGGGCCGCGGCGTTGTCGCGGCTGAGCTGGTCGACCAGCCGCTCCTCGAAGATCTGCTCGACGTCGGCGCACGTGACGTAGACGCCTGCGAGCCGGTCGGCGTCCTTGCCCTTGAGGGCGACCTCGTCGAGCTTCTTGTCGACCTCGAGGTCGTCGTCGAGGATCGAGTAGTCCTGCAGCGTGTCCACGCCCAGGTCGTCGACGGCGCCCTCGGCGATGCACGTCGCCTGCTTGTCGCTGATCGTCGAGCTGCCGGTCATCGCGTTGTTGGCGAGGATCTGGGACTTCAGCGCGGCGACGGCCTGCTTGTCGGAGTCGGAGCCGCAGCCCGCGAGGGCCACCACGCACACGGTCAGCAGCGCAGCGACGTTGCGCGACGTGCAGCGCGTCATGGCGGCTCCCTGTCGTGTGTCGATCCGTCTCGGCTCCCGCTCGGCCCTCGGCAGCATAGTGGCGGCCCACTAGCCTCGGGCTCATGACGAGCAATCCCACGCAGGACGGATCCGCGCCCGCCGTCGGACCCGGGACGCGGGTGCTGGTCACCGGCGCAGCCTCGGGCCTGGGGGCGGCGATCACCGCCGCCGCGCGCGCCCGCGGAGCACTGGTGCTGGCCACCGACCGTGAGGGCGCCGAGCTCGCCGAGCACGCCGGGGACGGCGTCGCCCGCCTCGACATCACCTCCGGCGACGACTGGGACGCCGCCGTGTCGTGGGTCGAGCGGGAGTGGGGCGCCCTCGACGTGCTGGTCAACAACGCCGGTGTCGCCGGCGGGGGACGGCTCGACCGGGCCGACCTCGACGAGTGGCAGTGGCTCTTCGACATCAACGTCTTCGGCATGGTCCGCGGGGTCCGCGCGTTCACCCCCCTGCTCAAGGAGCACGGCGGCCACGTCGTCAACGTCGCTTCGCTCGCCGCGCTCGTCCACCCGGCCGGCATGGCGTCCTACAACGCGGCCAAGGCGGCGGTCCTGGCGTTCACCGAGACCGTCGGCCACGAGCTCGCGTCCTACGGCGTGCAGGCGCACGCGGTGTGCCCGTCGTACTTCCGCACCAACCTGATGGACTCCCTGCGCGGCCGGGACAGCGCCGTCGGCCAGGTGATGAGCCGGCTGGTCACCGACTCGCCGGTCAGCGCCGAGGAGGTCGCCGAGGCCGTGCTCGCCGGGGTCGACGCCGGCGAGGAGCTGATCCTCCCCGACCCCGCCGCCCGCGCCGCCTACGCGCTGAAGGTCACCGACCGGCCGGCGTACGACGCGACGATGCGTCACCAGGCCGCGCGGCTGGAGCGGATGTCGACCAGCTCGACCGACGAGGAGGAGAACCGATGAGCAGCCCCGCCCCGGAGGGATCGCGCACCGTCCGCGAGGAGGACGCCTTCGACGTCGCTGCCGTCGCCACCTGGCTGCGCGACAACGCCTCGGAGGCCGATCGCGAGTCGCTGCAGGGCGACCCCGAGGTCCGGCAGTTCAGCGGGGGAGCCTCCAACCTGACCTACCTGCTGCGCTACCCCGGCCGCGACCTGATCCTGCGGCGCGCCCCGCGCGGCACCAAGGCCAAGGGCGCGCACGACATGGGCCGGGAGTACCGCATCCAGTCCGCGCTCGAGGAGCACTTCCCCTACGTCGCGCACATGGTCGGGTTCTGCCAGGACGAGTCCGTGCTCGGCGCCGACTTCTACGTCATGGACCGCATCGACGGGATCATCCCCCGCAGCGAGATGCCCGAGGGCGTCGACGTGACGCCGGAGCAGGCGCGCGGCATGTGCCTGGCGATGGTCGACGTGATGGCCGAGCTGCACTCGGTCGACGTCGAGAAGGCCGGGCTCGACGGGCTGAGCAAGGGCTGGGGCTACGTCCGCCGCCAGGTCGAGGGCTGGTCGACGCGCTACCGCAACGCGCGCACCGACGACGCCCCGTCCTGCGAGGACACGATGGCCTGGCTCGCCGAGCACCAGCCCGACGACGTCGCGTCGTGCGTGATCCACAACGACTTCAAGATGGACAACGTCGTCTTCGACAAGGACGACATCACCAGGATCGTCGGGGTGCTCGACTGGGAGATGGCCACCGTCGGCGACCCGCTGATGGACCTCGGCGGCAACCTCGCGTTCTGGGTCGAGGCCACCGACGGCGACATCGCGCAGTTCCGCCGCGTGCCCACGCACCTGCCCGGCATGCTCACGCGCCAGGAGTTCGTCGACGCCTACTGCGAGCGCATGGGCTTCTCGCTGACCCCCGAGCAGTGGCGGTTCTACGAGGTGTTCGGCTACTTCCGTCTGGCGGTGATCTCCCAGCAGATCTACTACCGCTACTTCCACGGCCAGACCACCAACGAGCTGTTCTCGCTGTTCGGCCCGGCCGTGCACCTGGCCGAGCAGCACATCCGGACCCTGCTGGCGGACGCGTGAGCCTCCTGCTGCTCGTCCGGCACGGACAGGCCTCCTGGGGGGCTGCCGACTACGACAACCTCTCGCCCCTCGGCGTCGAGCAGTCGGCCCTGCTCGGCAAGCACCTCGCGTCGCTCGGCATCGCGCCGAGCCGGGTCTGGGCCGGCGGGATGCGCCGCCACGCGCAGACCGCCGACGCGGCGATCGGCGCCGCGGGATGGGGGACCGACGTCGAGGTCGACGAGGGATGGGCGGAGTTCGACCACGTCCAGCTGCTCGAGGCCCACGGTGACCGGCCCGCGGCGGACGGCATGCCGATCACCGACTTCAACAAGCTGTTCGACGCCGCGATCAGCCGGTGGACCGCCGGCGAGCACGAGGCCGACTACACCGAGCCGTTCACGGCGTTCACCGCTCGCGTCGAGGCCGCCGTACGCCGGGCGGCAGCGGGGCTGGGCAAGGGCGAGACGGGCGTGGTCTTCACCAGCGGCGGCCCGATCGCCTGGGCCGCGGCGTCGTTGCTGGGGGTGGGCGCCGAGCAGTGGGGCCGGCTCAACCCGGTGCAGGTCAACACCGGGCTGTCCCGGCTCGTCACCGGCTCCCGCGGCGTGACGCTCGTGTCGCTCAACGAGCAGGCCCACCTGACCCCCGAGACCCTGACCTACCGCTGACCGGCCGGGCGCGCCCGACCACCGACGAGGAGACCCATGAGCACGATCCTGATCACCGGCGCCAGCTCCGGGCTGGGTGCGGAGATGGCCCGCCAGTTCGCCGCCAAGGGCTACGACCTCGCGCTCGCGGCCCGTCGGCTGGAGAACCTCGAGGCGCTCAAGGCCGAGATCCTCGGCGCCCATCCTGACCGCCGGGTCGAGGTGCGGGTGCTCGACGTCAACGACCACGACCAGGTCTTCGAGGTGTTCCGGGCCTTCGCCGAGGACTTCGGCACGATCGACAAGTTCGTCGTCAACGCGGGCCTCGGCAAGGGCGCACCGCTGGGCACCGGCAAGTTCCACGCCAACCGGCAGACGTCGGAGACCAACTTCATCGGGGCGCTCGCCCAGACCGAGGCCGCCGCCGAGATCCTGCGCAAGCAGAACCACGGCCAGTTCGTGATGGTCTCCTCGGTCTCGGCCATGCGCGGCCTGCCGGGCAACGTCACGACGTACGCCGCGACGAAGGCCGGCGTGGCCCATCTCGCCGAGGGTCTGCGGGCCGACCTGCTGGGGACCCCGATCAAGGTGACGGTGCTCTACCCCGGCTTCATCGAGTCGGAGATGACGTCTCGGAACCCCGGCAACAACCTGCTCATCGTGTCGACGGAGCAGGGCGTGCGCGCCATGGTGTCGGCGATCGAGAAGGAGAAGGCCTCCGCCGCCGTGCCGCAGTGGCCGTGGGAGCCGCTCGGCTTCGCGCTCAAGCACCTGCCGCTCAAGCTGGCCCGTCGCCTGATGTGACGCGCGCGGCCGACCGGGTCAGGCGTCGGTGCCCGACGTCCAGTTGAGTGCGCCGACCACGACCATCTTGAGCTGGGTCTCGGCGGCGGAGACGACGTCGGCGCGCAGGTCCGGCCGGTTGGCGGGGAGGGTGATCAGCTCGACCGCGGTCTCGACCATGGACTTCACGATCAGGTTGGACAGGATCCGGACGTCCTCGTGGGACCAGCGGTCGGTGCCCCCGGTGAGCCGGCCGACGTCCATCGCGAGCTCGCGCTCGAAGAGCCCGAGCTCGTGGCGGATGGCGTCCTGCACCGCGACGATGCCGCCGACCCGCTCGCGGCCGATGAACAGGAAGTGCTCGCGCCGCTCGAGCGCGTGCCGGGCGAGGATCTCGACCGAGTCGCTGATCACGCGGTCGATCTGCATGTCGCGCCGCAGGTCGCGCAGCACCTGGCGCAGCGAGGCGAAGGACTCCCCGACGAGGGCGACGCCGAGCTCCTCGATGCTCGCGAAGTGGCGGTAGAACGCGGTCGGGACGATGCCGACCTCCTTGGCCACCGCACGCAGCGAGAGCCCGGCGAGACCGGTCTCGGCGCTCAGCGCGAGGGCGGCGTCGAGGATCGCACGACGCGTCGCCTCCTTGCGCTCGCTGCGGGTCGGGACGGTGGACACGCGGGGAGTCTAGCCCTGAGAACAGTTGTTCACCGGATCGTCACGTGCGCCGGGTCACGTCCCAGGCGGGGAGGGAGTCCTCGGTGAGCGCCGTCACGCCGTGTTTCGCTTGCGGCTGGGCCGGGCACCTCTCAAACTGAGTGTACGGATGTTCACTGAAAGGGATTCATCGTGACTCTGACCCAGACTCTTCTCCGGTCGCCCCTGGCGGCCGCCCTCACCACGCCGCACGGCGTGGACCGCTACCTCGAGCTCGTCGCGCCCATGGGCGTGGTCAACGAGGTCCGCGCCCGCATCGTCAAGATCGAGCGCGAGACCAGCGCCGGCGCCCCTGTCGCGACCGTGACCCTCGAGCCCAACCGTCGCTGGCGCGGGCACCAGGCCGGCCAGTTCGTGCAGGTCGGCATCGAGGTCGACGGCCGCCGGCGCACCCGCTGCTTCTCCGTCTCCTCCGCCGAGTCCAAGCCCGGCGACCTGATCACGCTCACCATGCGGGCCAACCCCGACGGCGTCGTCTCCCGGCACCTCGTCGAGGACGCCCGCGTCGGCGACGTCGTGTTCCTCTCCGCGGCGCAGGGCGAGTTCACCCTCCCCAACCCGCTGCCGCCGTCGGTGCTGCTGCTGTCCGGCGGCTCCGGCATCACCCCGGTGATGTCGATCCTGAGGACCATGCTCCGACGCGGGTACGGCGGCACGGTCCACTTCGTGCACTACGCCCAGTCCCCGGACCACCAGATCTACGCCTCCGAGCTGCGCGACCTGCCGCCCAACGTCAAGGTGCGGCTGCTCTACCCCGAGTGCGGCGACCCGGCGTACACCACCGACGAGCTGCGTGCGCTCGTGCCGGACTTCGCCGACCTGCCCACCTGGGCCTGCGGCCCGGCCGGCCTGATCGAGCTGGTCCAGGAGACCTACGCCGACAACGACAACCTCAAGGTGGAGTACTTCAAGACCTCCACCAAGCCCGCTGCCGACGTCGAGGCCGAGGGCTCGACCAGCTTCGCGACCTCCGGCAAGGAGTCGGCCAACGACGGCACGACCCTGCTGGAGCAGGCCGAGGCCCTGGGCCTCAAGCCGGAGTTCGGCTGCCGCATGGGCATCTGCATGTCGTGCACCTCGCGCAAGACCGAGGGCACCGTCCGCAACGTGATGACCGGCGTCACCTCCGACGAGCCCGACGAGGACATCCAGATCTGCGTCAGCGCCGCCGTCGGTGACTGCACCGTCAACCTCTGACCG
>CAZKZQ010000016.1:8568-27161 GCA_964557235.1 uncultured Nocardioidaceae bacterium | reverse complement strand
AGGACGTCATCGACAAGCTCTACGCCTCAACCGCCTGACCGGCTTCGCCGGTCCGCCTCGTCCGAGTGCGAACGCGCTATGACGCGTCCGCACTCGGACGGGAGCGGGGTACGCCGGCGCGCAGCAGGATCCGTGCGATCTCGGCTCCCTGCGCCCGCACCTCCTGGCTCGAGCAGCGCAGCGTGATGGCACCATCCAGCACCAGCTCGCGCTCGCGTGCCATGTCCGCCCACCAGTGCTCGACCTCGACGTGGAAGCTCCCGTCCACCTCGAGCACGACCTTGCGCCCGCCCGGCAGGTGCCACTCGGCGTCGGTGTAGCGCCGACGTCCGGAGCGGTCTCGTCTCGGCACCTGCCGGTCGGGCAGAGCGAGGCCGTGCTCGCGGCAGAGTCGTCCGAGGTCGATCTCGGCCATGGAGTGCGCGCCACCGCGGATGTCGTCGAGCAGCAGCCGGAACAGTGGAGCCCGGCGCAGTGGCTTCATTTCCTTGAGCTGCTCCGCGAGGAGGTCAGCCGTGGTGAGGCCCTGTTGCACGACGGCTGCGAGTACGCCACCTGCCGTCCGCTCCGAGCGGTCGTACGCCGCGAAGAGCAGGGCCGCCGACTCCACGGTCATGCGTGGAGGACTCGACGCCGGCTCGGTGAGCTCGGCGATGTCGCGACGGGTCTCCACGAATCGCGTGCCGGTCAGCACCGGAGGGTCCTCGGACTTCGGGATGAGCACGCTCACCTCGGCGCGCGCCCAGTTGTCGAGCCCGGCATCCTCCAACGCGGTCAGTCCCGCCAGGACCGCCGGCTCACCGGCGTGCAGCACGCCGGCCCAACGACGCTGCGCGCTCGTCAGCTGACCTGTGGTCAGGCACACGACCGTCGGACTCACCAGCTGCCAGCGATCTGCCGCGACCTGGTTGCGGACGTGGTCGGCGCCGACGCCGTAGAGCTCCAGCTGCCTCCGCGACAGGACTCCTTCCTGCCGCTCGGCGATGGGCAGCCAGAACCGCGGCCTCGTCGTACCCGTCGGGTTCTCGTTCATCGCGGCACCGTGCCACGGACGGGCGCTGGGCCGCGTTCGTCCTCCACAGGCCCGCCTTGTCCGGGCGCGAACGCGCCATAGCGCGTTCGCGCCCGGACGCGGCGGACCCGGCGCAGCCGGGGGGCGGGATGATGGGGCGGTGCTCGGCTTCTACGTCCATGTCCCGTTCTGCTCCGTGCGGTGCGGCTACTGCGACTTCAACACCTACACCTCCGACGAGCTCGGGGGTGCGGCCGCGCCTGCGGGTGCGTCGCGGGCGTCGTACGCCGAGGCGGCGCTGGCCGAGGTGCGCCTGGCCCGCGCGACCTGGGCCGCCGAGGACCGGCCCGTCGAGACGGTGTTCTTCGGCGGCGGCACCCCGACCCTGCTCCCGCCCGAGGACCTGACCGGGATCGTCGCCGGGATCGACCGGGAGTTCGGGCTCGCGCCCCACGTCGAGGTCACCACCGAGGCCAACCCCGACAGCGTGAGCGCCGAGGACCTCATCCGGCTGCGCGAGGGCGGCATCAACCGGATCTCGTTCGGCATGCAGTCGGCCGTCCGGCCGGTGCTGGCGGTGCTGGACCGCACCCACGACCCCGAGCGGGTGCCGCGCGTCGTCGAGTGGGCGCGGTCAGCCGGGTTCGAGCAGGTCAGCCTGGACCTGATCTACGGCACGCCGGGGGAGTCGCTGCAGGACTGGTCCACCTCGCTCGACGCCGCGCTCGCGTGCGCGCCCGACCACGTCTCGGCGTACTCCCTGGTGGTCGAGCAGGGCACCGCCCTCGCCCGACGGGTACGCCGGGGAGAGGTCGCGCCGGTCGACGACGACGACCTCGCCGACAAGTACCTCCTGGCCGACGAGCGGCTGACCGCCGCCGGGCTGGGGTGGTACGAGGTGTCCAACTGGGCGCGCGACGAGGCTGCCCGGTGCCGCCACAACCTCGGCTACTGGCGCGGCGACGACTGGTGGGGCGTCGGACCGGGAGCGCACTCGCACCGCGAGGGCGTGCGGTGGTGGAACGTCAAGCACCCGGCGGAGTACGCGCGGCGGCTGGCCGACGGCGGCTCGCCGGAGGCCGACCGTGAGGTGCTCACCGCCGAGGAGCGCCACGAGGAGGCGCTGCTGCTGGGGATCCGGCTCGACGAGGGGCTCGACGCGGCCGTGCTGTCGCCGACCGAGCAGGAGCGCCTGCCGGACCTCGTCGAGCGGGGGCTGCTCACGCTCGAGGGTGGCCGGCTCCGGCTGACCGTGCAGGGCCGGCTGCTCGCCGACGGAGTCGTCCGCGACCTGCTCGACTGAGGCTGGGCCGACGGGCAGGCGACCTCAGCTCACGAAGCGGATCGTGATCGGGTAGCGGTAGGCCTGGCCCTCGGAGGCCCGCATGGTGGCGAGGACGACGAACACCAGCCACAGCACGCCGAGCACCGGCAGCACGATGATGCCGATGCCGACGAAGATCAGCAGGAAGCCGGCGATGCCGTAGATCAGCATGCTCAGCTGGAAGTTGAGCGACTCGACCGCGTGCGCGCGGACGAAGCCCGACTCGTTGCCCTTGACCAGCATCACCACGAGCGGCACGAGGAACGCCATCGCGACGAACGCGCCGACGAGGCAGCCGATGTGCGAGAGCAGGGCCCAGGTGCGCTCGTCCTGCGTCGTGCCGGACGGGTGCGGCGCCGGCGGCGGGCCGGAGGGCGGCCCGGCCGGGGGTGGCGGGGGCGGAGGCGGCGGCGGACCCGGAGGTGTCGTCATGACAAGAAATCTACTCGCCCCGGGCGCGCGCTCAGCGGTCGTCTGGACCCGTCGTCACGAAGTCGATCAGCTCCTCGACCCGGCCGAGGAAGGCGGGCTCGAGGTCCTGGAAGGAGCGCACCGAGCCGAGGATGCGCTTCCAGGCACGGGCGACGTCGGCCTGGTCGCGGTGCGGCCAGCCGAGGTGCTGGCAGATGCCGTGCTTCCACTCGACGGACCGCGGCACGGTGGGCCACGCGGAGAGACCGAGGCGGGCGGGCTTCACGGCCTGCCACACGTCGACGTAGGGGTGACCGACCACGAGCACGTGCTTGCCGTGCGGCCCGCGCACGACGGCGTCGGCGATCCGGCTCTCCTTGGAGCCACGCACGAGGTGGTCGACGAGCACCCCGACGCGGCGCTCGGGACCGGGCCTGAAGTCGGCGAGGTGGGACGGCAGGTCGTCGACGCCCGCGAGGTACTCCACGACGACGCCCTCGATGCGCAGGTCGTCGCCCCAGACCTTCTCGACCAGCTCGGCGTCGTGACGGCCCTCGACGAAGATGCGGCTGGCCCGCGCGACGCGGGCCTTGGCGCCCTGCACCGCGACGGATCCCGAGGCGGTGCGGGTGGCGACCGCCGGGCCGGACCGCGCCGGCGGGCGGAGGATCACCGGGCGTCCCTCGAGGAGGAAGCCGGGCCCGAGGGGGAAGGTCCTGCGCTTGCCGCGCCGGTCCTCCAGGGTCACCGTGTCGAGGTCGCGCTCGACCGCCACGATCTCGCCGCACCAGTCGGTGGTGACCTCCTCGACCACCAGCCCCTTGTCAGCAGGGACCTCGACGGCGCGGCCACGCGCGGGTGCGCGCCAGTCGGACTGCAGGACGTCGTTGCCGTAGCGGCCGCCGGGGGAAGAGCTCACCGACCAACGCTAGCCCGCGGGTCAGAGCACGGGCAGACGACGCGCGGAGCGCGGGAGCTGCTCGAAGGCCCGGCGTACGGCGGTCGCGAGCGACTCGCGCGGGAACGGCCAGTCCTCGTGCGCCAGGGCGTCCTCGAGCGAGGCTCCCTGACCGGCGAGGTGGTGGATGGTCTCGGCCACGACGCCGGTGTCGGCACGCTGCTCGTGGAGGAACGCCTGGTCGACGACCGCCCCGTGCCCGGGGACCACGACGGTCTCCGGCGTCGTCAGCTGGCCGACCAGCTCGAGGGTGACGGGCCACTCGAGCGGGAAGCAGTCGCGGCCGTAAGCCGGTGGCGCACCCTCCTCGAGCAGGTCGCCGGCCAGCAGCGCGTCGACGTCGGGCACCCGGACGACGACGTCGCCGGCGGTGTGGCCGCGACCGGTGTGGACCAGCTCGACGTAGCGGTCGCCGAGGTCGAGGGCCCGCACCGAGCTGAACGTCTCGGTCGGCACCAGCACGCGGCTGGAGTGGACCGCCTCGCGGTTGGGGTCGTCGTCGGCGAAGGTCGCCAGCCCGGCGGCGACGGTGGACTCCAGGTCCTCGGCCGCCTGCGCGTGGGCGAGCAGCTGCGCGGAGGGGGAGTCCTCGACCGCGACGGCGTTGCCCAGGACGTGGTCCCAGTGCGCGTGGGTGTTGAGCACGGCGACGAGCGGGGCGGTCGTCACGCGGCGGAGCCGGTCGAGCATGGCGCGGGCGTCCCGCTCGGACCCCAGGGTGTCGACCAGGAGCACGCCGCGGTCGCCGAGGACGGCGGTGACGTTGACGTCCATCCAGGTGTGACGTGCCACCCAGACGCGGTCGGCGACCTCTCGGAACTCCTCGTCGGTCTCGTGCACGTCCCCAACCCTACGGCGGGACCCTTGTAGACTTGGCACTCGACTATCTGGAGTGCCAACGACAGTCGCGACGACAGGGACGGAGGACGAGACGCATGGTCGAGGACCGCAAGCTGGCCGTCCTGCGCGCGATCGTGGAGGACTACGTCGCCACGCACGAGCCGGTCGGCTCCAAGACGCTCGTCGAGCGGCACCGCCTCGGCGTCTCGCCGGCCACGGTCCGCAACGACATGGCGGCGCTGGAGGACGAGGGCCTCATCGCCCAGCCCCACACCAGCGCGGGCCGCATCCCGACCGAGAAGGGCTACCGCCTCTTCGTCGACCGGCTCAGCGAGGTCAAGCCGCTCAGCGCGGCCGAGAAGCGCGCGATCACCACGATCCTGCAGGGCGCGGTCGACCTGGACGACGTGGTGACCCGCTCGGTGCGGCTGCTCGCGCAGCTGACCCGCCAGGTCGCCGTCGTGCAGTACCCCACCCTGTCGCGCTCCACCGTGCGCCACGTCGAGCTGGTGCTGCTGTCGACGACCAAGATGCTCGTCGTGCTCATCCTCTCGACGGGCCGCGTCGAGCAGCGCGTGGTCGAGCTGCCCGACACCCTCGACGACGACCACCTCGCGCTCGTGCGCCAGGCGGTCAACCGCGCGTGCGTCGGTGAGCGCATCGTCGACGCGGTGGACAAGCTCGCGGTGCTCCCCGACCAGTTCCCGAGCCACCAGCGGGCCCTGCTGAGCATGCTCGTGGCCGCGCTGATCGAGGCGATGTCCGACCACCGCTCCGACGAGCGGGTCATCGTCGGCGGCACGGCCAACCTCGCGCGCTACGGCGAGGGACTCAACCTGTCCATCCAGCCCCTGCTCGAGGCGCTGGAGGAGCACGTGCTGCTGCTCAAGATCCTCGGCGAGGCCTCGAGCCCGTCGACCCTCACGGTCCGCATCGGCTCGGAGATGCCCTACGAGGGCTTCGGCGCCACCTCGGTGGTCACCACGGGCTACGGTCCCGGTGACGAGGCGCTCGGCACCCTCGGGGTGCTCGGGCCGACCCGCATGGACTACCCCGGCGCGATGGCCAGCGTGCGTGCCGTCGCGCAGTACCTCTCCAAGATCCTCGACGAAGGCTAAGGAACACGTGAGCCAAGACCCGTACGAGACCCTCGGTGTGTCCAAGGACGCTGACGCCGAGACGATCAAGAAGGCCTACCGCAAGCTGGCCCGCCAGCTGCACCCGGACGTCAACCCGGACCCTGCGACGCAGGAGCGGTTCAAGGACGTCTCCCGCGCCTACGAGATCCTCTCCGACCCCGAGAAGCGCCGCCAGTACGACATGGGCGGCGACGTGTTCGGCGGCTTCGGCGGCGGTGCCGGTGCCGGCTTCTCGTTCAGCGACATCATGGACGCCTTCTTCGGCGGCGCGGGGGGCGGTGCGGCCGGTGGCGGTCGCGGACCCCGCCCGCGCGTGCGCCGCGGCCAGGACGCCCTGATCAACCTCGACGTCGACCTGGCCGAGGCGGCCTTCGGCACGACCCGCGAGCTCAAGGTCGACACCGCCGTCCTGTGCGGCACCTGCCAGGGCAACGGCGCCGCACCGGGCAGCAGCCCGCGCGTGTGCGAGACCTGCCAGGGCCGGGGCGAGACCTTCCACGTGCAGCGCTCGTTCCTCGGCGAGGTGCGCACGATGCGTCCCTGCGCCGCGTGCCGCGGCTACGGCCAGATCATCCCCGAGCCGTGCCGCGAGTGCGCCGGCGACGGCCGCGTGCGCTCGCGCCGCAGCCTCACGGTCAAGATCCCGGCCGGCGTCGACGACGGCACCCGCGTGCAGCTCGCCGAGCAGGGCGAGATCGGCCCCGGTGGCGGTCCGGCCGGTGACCTCTACGTCGAGCTGCGGGTGCGCCCGCACGACGTGTTCGTCCGCAAGGGCCGCGACCTGCACTGCGTCGTCGAGGTGCCGATGACCGCGGCCGCCCTCGGCGCGACGATCACCCTCCCGACGCTGGAGTCCGACCTGTCGGTCGCCGCGGCCAACGAGGCGGGGTTGTCCGGCGCCGAGACCGAGGTCGCCGTCGAGGTGAAGCCGGGCACGCAGTCCGGCAGCGAGGTCGTCATCGAGGGCCGTGGCGTGCCGTCGCTGCGCGGCGCCGGCCGCGGCGACATCGTCGTGCGCGTCATCGTCACCACCCCGACCCGGCTCGACGAGCGTCAGCAGGAGCTGCTCCTCGAGCTCGCCACCCTGCGCGGCGAGGAGAAGGCCTCCGGCCAGGTCGCCAACCAGCACAAGGGGATGTTCGGCCGCCTGCGCGACGCGTTCGGCCCGCGTCCCTGACCGTGTCCGAGCTGCACGGCCTGCCCGTCTTCCACCTCCCCGGTGCGGCCTCGTCGGCCGCGGGGGACGAGGTGGTCCTCGACGGGCCGGAGGGTCACCACGCCGCCGTCGTACGCCGGATCGCCGCGGGCGAGCGCGTCGTCCTCACCGACGGCACCGGCACCCGGCTGGTCGGGACCGTGACGGCGGCGACCAAGCGCTCGCTGACGGTCCACGTGGACGCGGCCGAGTCCGTGGCGAGGCCGGCGCCCCGGGTCACCGTCGCCCAGGCCGTGCCCAAGGGCGACCGGGGCGAGCTCGCCGTCGAGCTGCTCACCGAGGTGGGTGTCGACGAGGTCGTCCCCTGGGCCGCCGAGCGCTCGATCGGCCGGTGGCGCGGCGAGCGGGCGGCCAAGTCGCTCGAGCGCTGGCGCTCCACGGCGCGTGAGGCCGCCAAGCAGTCGCGCCGCGCCTGGTGGCCGGTGGTCGCCGAGCCGACGGACCTCGCCGGTGTCGGGGACCGGGTCCGCGCCGCCGGGCTGGCCGTCGTGCTCCACGAGGGCGGGGGAGTCCCGCTCGCGTCCCTGGGCCCGCTGCCGGACGACCTGCTGCTCGTGGTCGGTCCGGAGGGCGGGCTGAGCGACGCCGAGGTGGAGGCGCTGGGCGCGGCGGGAGCGGTCGTCGTACGCCTGGGTGCCGAGGTGCTGCGCACCTCCACCGCCGGCGCCGCCGCGACCGCCGCCCTGCTCGCGCGGACCCCGCGCTGGGGCGCTACTGCACCGTGATGCGCTTGGTGTCCTCGGTCTCGCCGGGACCCTCGCCGCCGCTCATGTCCTCGTCGTAGACCCGGATGACGTAGTCGCCGGGCTGGACGCCGCGGATGGTGAAGTCGTACGGCGAGAGGATGCAGCACTCCTGCGACATCGACGACCCGTTCTTGACGACCGTGGTGCCGTCGGCGGCGAGGAGCTGCCAGGCCACCGTCGCCTCGAAGAACGAGCCGCGACCCTGGATGCGCACGGCGTCGGCGGGGAGGGTGTCGCCGTCCTGCGGCGAGGTGATCCACACGGTCGCGAGCGTGCTCATCTCGTCGCCGTTGGCCAGCGGCTCGGACGTCGGGACCCCGAGCACCTGGTCGGTGCGGTTGCCGTCGAGGAGGAGCTGCACCGGAGCGCGGTCCTGGACCGCCGCCTGGGCGGTGTAGATCAGCTGCTCGACCGCCATGCCGGCCTCGGCCTTGCTCATGCCCGCCGGGCGGTCGTGCAGGCTGCCGGCCGAGGCGCCGGAGAGGTCGATCGTGATGACCTGCTCGCTGGAGAGCGAGGTGACCTGGTTGACCTTCGTGCCCGAGGGCCACGGCGTGCGGTAGTCGGGGTCGAGCGGAGGGGCCTCGACGGCCTGCCGCACGGCGCGCGCGAGCTCGTCGCCCGCGACGACCTCGACCCGGTGGAACTCGCGGTAGAGCCGCGGGCCGTTGGGGGTGTCGCCGACGTAGTAGACCGGCAGGGACCGGGTCGTCGCCGTGGGGGCCGGCGTGGACGTGTCGGTGGGGGAGGGCGACGAGGGCTCGGTCGACGGGCTGTCGGTGGGCGTCGGGGCCGGCGTGAGCGAGGAGGACGAGGCGGGTGGCGCATCGCTGTCCGGACGGCCGGTGTCCTGGGTGACCAGCACGACGCCGGTGACGACGACGGCCACGGCCGCGGCCCCGCCGAGGGCGAGGAGGGCGTTGCGGGAGAGGGGGCGGGAAGCGGGCATGGCGTCCTCCTGGAGGCGGGCACGGATCTGGGAGAGCCCCCCGGTGGGCTCGAGGTCGTCGACGGTGTCGTGCAGGGCGTCGCGGACGCGCTGCTCGCGGGGTCCGAGCTCGTCGTTCATCAGGACTCCTCGGGATCGAGCGGGCCGTCGGGTGGAAGCAGGTCGTGAAGTCGGGCCACGGCACGGTGGGCGTGGCTCTTGACCGCCCCGCGGCTGATCCCCAGCGCGGCGGCGATCCCGGCCTCGTCGAGGTCGGCGTAGTAGCGCAGCACCACCACCTCCCGCTGCCGCTCGGGCAACGCCTGGAGGGCTGCGAGCACCTGGCGGCGTCGCTCGGCCACCACCGCGGCCTCGTCGGCGCCGGGCTGGGCCCGCTCGTCGTACGACGCCCGCAGCGACTCGAGGTGCCGCTCGCGGACCCCGCGGTGGCGCAGCACCGACCGGGCCCCGTTGACCACCGAGCGGCGGAGGTAGGGCAGGGCGGTGTCGCGGTCGCGCAGCCGCGACCAGCGGCCGTGGAGGGCGATGAAGGCGTCCTGCACGACCTCCTCGGCCGTCCCGACGTCGCGCACGAGCAGGACCGCGAGGCGGACGAGCGAGGCGTAGTGGGCGGCGTACAGCCTCTCGACGGCCTCGTCGGCGGTCCAGCCGACGGGCTCCCCGTCGGGCGGGGACAACGGGAGGCTCACTGCGATCACGCTAGTAGCACGCGCAGGTGCCTCCCCGGGTTTACACCCGGCGCGCCGTCCGGGTGCTGACGCGCAGGAACGCGTCCGCACCCGGACGAGGCTCAGGCGCGGAGCGTCTGGAGCGGGCTCAGGCGCGGAGCGCCTGGTGGAGGTCGGCGACGAGGTCCTCGGCGTCCTCGAGGCCCACGCTGAGCCGGACGACGCCGTCGGTGATGCCGGCCGCGGCGCGGCCCTCGGGCCCCATGCGGCGGTGGGTCGTGGTCGCGGGGTGGGTGCACAGCGACTTGGCGTCGCCGAGGTTGTTGGAGATGTCGAACAGCTGCAGCGCGTCGAGCACCCGGAAGGCGTGGTCGCGCCCGCCCTCGAGGTCGAGGGTGACCAGCGTGCCGCCGCCGGTCATCTGCTTGAGCACCAGCGAGCGCTGCGGGTGCGAGTCGAGACCGGGGTAGACCACACGGCGTACGCCGGGCGCGCCCTCGGCCGCCCGCGCGACGGCGAGCGCGTTGTCGGCCATGCGGCGCACGCGCAGGTCCATCGTCTCCAGGCCCTTGAGCAGCACCCAGGCGTTGAACGGCGACATCGACGGGCCCACGTTGCGGATGAAGTCGCGGACCGGCCCGTTGACGAAGTCGTACTCCCCGAGGATCGCCCCGCCGAGCGCGCGGCCCTGCCCGTCGATGTGCTTGGTCGCGGAGTAGACGACGACGTCGGCGCCGAGGTCGAGCGGGCGCGAGAACACCGGCGTGCCGAAGACGTTGTCGACCACGACGTAGGCTCCGGCGGCCTTGGCCAGCGCGGAGACGGCCTCGATGTCGACCAGCTCGAGCATCGGGTTGCTGGGCGACTCGAAGAACACCGCGGTCGCCGGCGTGCTGAGCGCCTCGCGCCACTGGTCGAGGTCGGTGCCGTCGACGAAGACCGACTCCACGCCCCAGCGGGGCAGGATCTCGTCGATGATCACGTAGCACGCGCCGAAGAGCTGCCGCGAGGCGACGATGCGGTCGCCGGACCCGGCCAGCGAGGCCAGCGCGGTGAAGACCGCGGCCATGCCGGACGACGTGGCGTAGCAGGCCTCGGCGCCCTCGAGGGAGCGCAGGCGCTCCTCGAACATCGACACCGTCGGGTTGGTGTAGCGGCTGTAGATGTAGTGGTCGTTCTCGCCGAGGAAGGCCTCCTCGGCCTCCGCCGCGCTGGAGAAGACGTAGCCGCTGGTGAGGTAGATCGCCTCGGAGGTCTCGTCGAACCCGCTGCGGGTCGTGCCGGACCGCACCGCGCGCGTCTGGGGTCGCCAGGAGGCGTCGGGGGAGGGCGTTCCGGGGGTGGGGTCGGCCATGTCGTCGAGGATGGCACAGGCGTACGACGGCCTAGGGTGGTCGCGTGACAGACGAGACGAGCGCCGGCGGCGCCGGCACAGACTGCCTGTTCTGCAAGTTCGTGGCCCGCGACATCACTCCCGACGTGGTGCTCGAGACCGAGCTGAGCCTGGCGTTCCGCGACATCGCCCCCCAGGCACCGACCCACGTGCTGGTGATCCCCAAGGCCCACCACGCCACCCTCGCCGACCTCGCCACGGCGGCGCCGGACTCGCTGGTCGACCTCGGCCTCACGATCCGCGCGGTGGCGGAGCAGGAGGGCCTGGAGGGCGGCTACCGCACGGTGTTCAACACCGGCGAGGCCGCGCTGCAGAGCGTCCACCACGTGCACGGCCACGTGATCGGCGGCCGCACGATGGACTGGCCCCCGGGCTGAGCCGGACGTGGGCCGACGGGGAGCCGGAGGCGCTGCGGGGGAACGAGCGCGCGCGGGGACCCGCCTCCTGCGTACGATTGCGGGAAATGACTGAGCATCCTCACGGGAACCCCAACGGCCCCAGCCGACGCGACCAGCCGGTGCACACCATCGACGTGCCCACCAGCATCAACATGGTCACGCTGCTCGGGCCCAACGACGAGCACCTCGGGCTCTGGGAGCAGGCCTTCGACGCCGACATCCACGTCCGGGGCAACCGCGTGACCCTGCGCGGCGAGTCGGCCGAGCTCGCGCTGGCCGAGCGCCTCATCGACGAGCTGGTCGCGATCCTGCGCACCGGGCAGGGCCTGACCCCCGAGACGGTCGACCGCGCGATCACCATGCTGCGCGCGGAGAGCCAGGAGCGCCCGGCCGACGTGCTGAGCCTCAACATCCTGAGCAACCGCGGCCGCACGATCCGGCCCAAGACGCTCAACCAGAAGCGCTACGTCGACGCGATCGACAAGCACACGATCGTGTTCGGCATCGGCCCGGCCGGCACGGGCAAGACCTACCTCGCGATGGCCAAGGCCGTGCAGGCCCTCCAGGGCAAGCAGGTCAACCGCATCATCCTGACCCGTCCCGCGGTCGAGGCGGGGGAGCGGCTCGGCTTCCTGCCCGGCACGCTGAGCGAGAAGATCGACCCCTACCTCCGGCCGCTCTACGACGCGCTGCACGACATGATCGACCCCGAGTCGATCCCCAAGCTGCTCGCCGCCGGCACCATCGAGGTCGCCCCGCTGGCCTACATGCGCGGCCGCTCGCTCAACGACGCGTTCATCATCCTCGACGAGGCGCAGAACACCTCGCCGGAGCAGATGAAGATGTTCCTCACCCGGCTGGGCTTCGGCTCCAAGATGGTCGTCACCGGCGACACCACCCAGGTCGACCTGCCCGGCGGCATCCGCAGCGGGCTGCGCGTGGTCGAGGGGATCCTGAGCGGTGTGGAGGACATCTCCTTCCAGCGGCTCACCGCCCACGACGTCGTGCGCCACCGCCTGGTGGGGCGCATCGTCGCGGCGTACGACGAGTTCGAGGCCGAGCAGCCCCACGAGAGCCACACCGGCCCGCGTCCGGCGCCCGGCCACGACCGGCGCCGGTGAGTCCGGAGATCGCATGAGCATCGAGATCCTCGAGGAGTCCGAGACCTCCGTCGACGTGCGCCGCATGGCGTCCCTGAGCCGCTTCGTGCTCGAGCGGCTGCGCGTCCACCCGCTGGCCGAGCTGTGCATCAAGCTGGTCGACGAGGACACCATCGCCGAGCTCAACGAGCAGTGGATGGGCAAGGAGGGGCCGACCGACGTGCTGGCCTTCCCGATGGACGAGCTGCGGCCCGGTCAGGCCCACGAGGACCCCGAGGAGGGCGTGCTCGGCGACCTGGTGATCTGCCCGCAGGTGGCGCACCGCCAGGCCCAGGAGGCGCGCGAGCGCGGGCAGGCGGGCTACTCCGGCGACCAGGAGGTCGACCTGCTCACCGTCCACGGGATCCTGCACCTGCTGGGCTACGACCACGCCGAGCCCGAGGAGCACGCCGAGATGTTCGGGCTCCAGGCGCGGCTGCTGGCCGAGTGGGCGGGTGAGAGCCCCGCATGAGCGGCCAGGAGTCGGCCCTGCTCGTGCTGGCCGCGCTGCTCGTGCTCGTGGCCGGCGTCTTCTCCAGTGCCGACGCGGCGCTGGCCAGCGTCTCCAAGGTGCGCGCCGAGGAGCTGCTCGCCGAGCGCCGGGCGGGCGCCGCGCGCCTCCTCACGATCGCCGAGGACCCTGCGCGCTACCTCAACACCGCGCTGTTCCTGCGCATGCTGTGCGAGGTGATCGCGACGGTGCTGGTCGCCGAGGTCGTGCTCCCGCTGTTCGACTCCCGGCTGGTCGGCGTGCTGATCGCCGCGGCGGTGATGGTGGTCCTCGAGTTCGTCGTGATCGGGGTCGGCCCTCGCACGGTCGGTCGCCAGCACTCCCAACGCATCGCGCTGCTCACCGCGGGCCCGGTCGCGCTGTTCACCAAGGTGCTCGGGCCGCTGCCGCAGCTGCTGATCATCCTGGGCAACATCATCACGCCCGGCCGCGGCTTCAGCGAGGGGCCGTTCTCCTCGGAGGCCGAGCTGCGCGAGCTCGTCGACCTGGCCGAGGCGAGCCGGGTGATCGAGTCCGGCGAGCGCGCGATGATCCACTCCGTCTTCGAGCTCGGCGACACGATCGTGCGCGAGGTGATGGTGCCGCGCACCGACGTGGTGTTCATCGAGCGCGGCAAGACGCTGCGGCAGGCGATGTCGCTCGCGCTGCGCAGCGGCTTCTCGCGCATCCCGGTGATCGGCGAGAACCTCGACGACGTGATCGGCGTGGCCTACCTCAAGGACGTCACGCGCCGCGTCTTCGACAAGCACGACGCCGAGACGACCGAGCGCATCGAGACCGTCACACGCCCGGTGATGTACGTCCCCGACTCCAAGCCGGTCGACGCCCTCCTGCGCGAGATGCAGGCCGAGCGCAAGCACGTCGCCGTCGTCGTCGACGAGTACGGCGGCACCGCGGGCCTGGTCACGATCGAGGACATCCTCGAGGAGATCGTCGGCGAGATCACCGACGAGTACGACAAGGACGAGGTCGAGGTCGAGCGGCTCGCCGACGGCGCGGTGCGGGTCAGCTCGCGCTTCATGGTCGACGACCTCGAGGAGCTGTGCGGGGTCGCGATCGACGACGACGACGTCGACACCCTGGGCGGCCTCATGGCCAAGCACCTCGGTCGTGTGCCGATCCCCGGGTCGGTCGTGGAGACCGAGGGGCTGCGGCTGCAGGCCGAGGGACTGGCCGGGCGCCGCAACCGCATCAGCACCGTCGTCGTCAGCCGGCTGGCACCCGCCGAGCCCGAGCACACCCACCGCCCCGACGGGTCCGAGGCGCAGCACCAAGGAGCGAGCACCTAAGTGGAGTTCACCGACCCCGACGACAAGAAGCTCGCGACGCTCGCCCGCGCCACCCGGGCCCGCACCCGCGCGGCCGAGGGTGCCTGCGTCCGCGACCAGGACGGCCGCACCTATGCCGGTGCGACCGTCGCGCTCGAGCACCTCCGGGTCTCGGCGGTGGGCGTCGCGCTCTCCATGGCCGCCTCGAGCGGGGCGACCGGCCTCGAGGCCGTGGCCGTGGTCACCGACGGCGAGCTGGACGCCGACGACCTGGCCGCCGTACGCGAGCTCGGCGGGGACGGCGTGTCCGTCTTCCGCTGCGGCCCCGACGGCAGCCCGCTGGAGCAGGTCACGGCGTGAACCCCTCGACCGAGCCCATGACGGGCGGGACCCCGGGGTTCCGCAGCGGGTTCGCCTGCTTCGTCGGCCGCCCCAACGCCGGCAAGTCCACGCTGACCAACGCGCTGGTCGGCACCAAGGTGGCGATCACCTCCTCCAAGCCGCAGACCACCCGCACCGTGGTGCGCGGCATCGTCCACCGTCCCGACGCCCAGCTGGTCCTGGTCGACACCCCCGGGCTGCACCGGCCGCGCACGCTGCTGGGGGAGCGGCTCAACGACCTGGTCACCTCGACGTGGTCCGAGGTCGACGTCGTCGCCGCGTGCTTCCCCGCCGACCAGCACATCGGGCCGGGCGACCGGCACCTGGTCAACGAGCTCTCCAAGGTGCGCCGGACGATCAGGTTCGCCATCGCCACCAAGACCGACCTGGTGAGCAAGCAGCGGCTGGGCGAGCACCTCGCCGAGATCGCCGAGCTGGGCCGGGAGACCGGCACCGAGTGGGCCGAGGTCGTGCCCGTGTCGGCGGTCTCCGGCGACCAGGTGCAGCTGCTCATCGACCTGCTCGTCGCCCAGCTGCCCGAGGGCCCTGCGCTCTATCCCGACGGCGAGCTGACCGACACCCCCGAGGAGGCGATCGTCGCCGACCTCATCCGCGAGGCCGCGCTCGAGGGCGTGCGCGACGAGCTCCCGCACTCCATCGCCGTCGTGGTCGAGGAGATGGGGCTGCGCCCCGACCGTCCCGAGGACAAGCCCCTGCTCGACGTGCACGCCAACCTGTTCGTCGAGCGGCAGTCCCAGAAGGGCATCGTGATCGGGCACAAGGGCTCCCGGCTGCGCGACGTCGGCAGCACCGCCCGCCGCAACATCGAGGCCATGCTCGGCACGCCGGTCTACCTCGACCTGCACGTCAAGGTGGCCAAGGACTGGCAGCGCGACCCCCGTCAGCTGAGGCGTCTGGGGTTCTGATGACCGCGGACATCCGCCGCAGCCTGGGACCGGCCCCGACCGGTCTCCGGATGACCGCGCTCGACCCCGAGCCCGAGCTGGTCCGGCTGCCCTGGTCGCTCCCCCTGGAGGAGTGGGACGGCGACCCGCGCGTCGTCGACCTGCCGCGCGGGCTCTCGCGCCACGTGGTCCGCATCGTCCGCGTCGGCGACCGGCTGTCGGCGGTCAAGGAGACCGAGCGGCCGATCGCCGAGCGGGAGTACCACCTGCTCCGCGAGCTGCGGCACCGCGGACTCCCGTCGGTCAAGCCGCGCGCGGTGGTCTACAACCGCACCGCCGACGACGGCTCCGAGCTGCCCGCCGCCCTGGTCACGCGGCACCTGCGCTACTCCATGCCCTACCGCATGCTGTTCTCCCACGGCCTCCACGCCGACAGCCTCCCGGCGCTGGTCGACGCGCTGGTCGTGCTGCTGGTGAGGCTGCACCTGGCGAACTTCTACTGGGGCGACGTGTCGCTGTCCAACGTGCTGTTCCGCCGCAACGCCGGCGAGTTCGCGGCCTACCTCGTCGACGCCGAGACCGGGGAGTTCCACACCCAGCTCGGCTCGCGCATGCGGGAGTACGACGTCGAGGTCGGCTGCCAGAACGTCTACGCCGAGCTGCTCGACCTGCACGCCGCCGGGACCCTCGAGGAGACCTGCGACCCGGCCGACATCGTGCAGCGGCTCCAGGAGCGCTACGACGAGCTGTGGGCCGCGCTCACCACGACCGAGGAGTTCGACGCCGGCGAGATGTGGCAGATCGAGCAGTGGGTGGACAACATCAACGAGCTCGGCTTCGACGTCGAGGAGATGGACATCGAGACCAAGGACGGCGGCAGCCGCGTGCAGCTGCGTCCCCGCGTCGTCGAGGCCGGCCACCACACCCGCGAGCTGCAGGGCCTCACCGGGCTCGAGATCGAGGACGCGCTGGCCCAGCGGATGCTCAACGACATGTCGTCCTTCGCCGCGCACTTCCACCTCACCGAGATGCCCCGCGACTACATCGGCCAGCGGTGGCTGCGCGAGATCTACCTGCCGATGGTCGCCCGGCTCCCCGACGACTACCGCACGACCCTCGACCCGGCCCAGTTCTTCCACGACGTGCTCGTGCACCGGTGGTACCTCTCCGAGGCCGCCGGCAAGGAGGTCGGCCTGTGGGACACCGTCGACGACTACATCGCCAACGTCCTGCCGTGGCTGCCCGAGGTGGCGCGCTGAACGCTGAGCCGCTGCGGTGGGACCCCGACCGCTACCTCGCCCACGCCGACGAGCGGGGGAGGCCGTTCGTCGAGCTCCTCGCCCGTGTCGGCGCCGACGAGCCGCGCACCGTCGTCGACCTGGGGTGCGGGCCGGGCAACCTGACCGAGCTGCTGGTCCAGCGCTGGCCGGGCGCCGACGTGCTCGGCACCGACTCCAGCCCGGCGATGGTGGACGCCGCGCGGGCCCGGGGGAGCCGGGCCCGCTTCGAGGTCGGCGACGTCCGCGACTGGCGGCCCGACGCGCCCGTGGACGTGCTGGTGTCCAACGCGATGCTGCAGTGGGTGCCCGGCCACCTCGCCCTGCTGACGCGGCTGGTCGACGCGGTCGTCCCGGGCGGGTGGCTGGCCTTCCAGGTGCCCGGCAACATGGGCGAGCCCAGCCACGCGCTGCGTCGCGACCTCGCCGCCCGGCCGGCGTACTCCCGGTGGACCGCGGACGCCCCGGAGCCCGCCTCGCACGACCCCGAGACCTACCTGCGCGAGCTCCAGCGGCTCGGCTGCGAGGTCGACGCGTGGGAGACGACCTACCTCCACGTCCTGCAGGGAGAGGACCCGGTCCTGTCGTGGATCTCGGGCACGAGCCTGCGCCCGACCCTCCAGGCGCTGCCCGAGGACCTGCGTGGACCCTTCACCGAGGAGCTCGGGGCGCTCCTGCGCGAGGCCTATCCCGACGACGGGCGCGGCGTGGTGCTGCCGTTCCGCCGGGTGTTCGTCGTGGCGCGGGCGTAGGGCATCATCGGAACGTGTCCACCTCCGGCCAGACCTCCCACCACCTGTCCAGCTCCGGCGTCGTCGGGTCCGGTGGCCGCTACCCGCTGCACGAGCGGCCCGCCCGCGCGCTGCGCATCGCCGGCCGCCCCGTGCTGCCGGTCGGGCCGCTGCGCATCTACTCCTGCGGCATCACGCCGTACGACGTCACGCACGTCGGGCACGCCGCGACGTTCGTGTGGGCCGACGCCGTCGCGGCCGTGGCCCGCGCCGCGGGCGGCGAGGTGGTCCTGGCCCGCAACGTGACCGACGTCGACGACGTGCTCACCGAGGCCGCCGCACGCAAGGGCTGGCCCTACGACGAGCTCGCCTCGACCCAGGAGTTCCTCTTCGACCGCGACATGCGCGCGCTCGCCGTGTCGCCGCCCCAGGTCGCACCGCACGCGCGTGCCCACGTCACCGCGGTCATCCGCCTGGCGTCCGCCCTGCTCGAGCGCGACGCGGCCTACGTCGACGGCGGCACCGTCTGGTTCCGCGCCGGCGACCTGCCCGAGTCCGTCGGTCTCGACGCCGAGACCGCCCTGCGCCTCTCCCGGGAGTACGCCGACCAGCCGGCCGAGGGCTCGACCGACGGTCGCGAGTCGGTCTTCGACGTGCCGGTGTGGCGGCCCAGCGGCGAGGACGTGCCGGCGTGGCCGAGCCCGTGGGGCTGGGGCCGCCCGGGGTGGCACGCCGAGTGTGCCGCGATGGCGATGTGCAGCCTGGGCAGCAGCGTCGACGTGCTGCTCGGCGGCCGGGACCTCGCCTTCCCGCACCACGCCTACCAGGCGCGCATGGTGGAGACCGCCTCCGGCGTCATGCCGTTCGCCCAGACGACCGTCCACGTCGGCGAGGTCCGTGCCGGGGGCCGCAAGATGGCCAAGTCCACCGGCAACCTCGTGCTCGTCTCCGACCTGCTCGAGCGCTTCTCCGGGAGCGCGCTGCGGCTGGCGCTGCTCAACCGGCGCTGGGCCGAGCCGTGGGAGTGCACCGACGAGGTCTTCGCCGCGGCCGACGGCGTGCTCACCGGCCTGCGCAAGGCGGCCGGGGGAGCGCTGCCCCCGCGGCACCACGACGCGGTGCTGGACCGGCTGGTCGACGACCTCGACGTGCCCGGCGCGGTCGAGGTCGCGCTGGAGCAGGGCGGCGAGGCGGCGGCGTACCTCCTCGACGTGCTCGAGCTGCACCGCGACTGATCTCGACCGTCAGGATCAGGAGAGCAGCACGACGACTGCCCGGTCGACCTGGTCGCGGGCCACGTCCTGGTCCTTGTCGAGCCGCGCGAGGG
>CAZKZQ010000016.1:3974-8468 GCA_964557235.1 uncultured Nocardioidaceae bacterium | reverse complement strand
GCCCGGTCGACCTGGTCGCGGGCCACGTCCTGGTCCTTGTCGAGCCGCGCGAGGGTGTCCGCGATCGTGGTGTCGGACTCGTAGAGGTCGATCACCTCGGGATTGACGTAGGACGACTTGCAGACGGTCGGGGTGTTGCCGAGGAGCTGCGAGGCGCCGACGATCGCCTCGCGCACGACCTTGGCGCGGGCGCGCTTGGAGGTGACCGGCTCGGCCGAGGCGACCGCCATCGCGACGTGCACGGTGGCGTGCCACGTGCGGAAGTCCTTGGCGGTGACCTCGAGGCCGAACAGCTCGCGGATGTGGTCGTTGATCTGGTGCGGCGCGATGGGGACCCACCGGTTGCCGACCTTGGCGCTGAGCAGACGGGCGTCGGCGCGGCGGCGACCGCTCATCGCGTCGACCACGGCGGTCATCAGCGGGTCGGTGAGCGTGATGCAGTGCTCGATGCCGGACTTGCCGACGAAGCAGAACACCCGTCCCTCGCCGTCGCGGGTGACGTGGCGTCGCTCGAGGGTGGTGAGGCCGTAGGCGCCGTTGGTCTCGGCCGAGGTCTCCGACCCGAGCCGGAAGCAGCCGAGGTCGACCAGGCGCACGGCCGCCGACAGGGCGGTGGTCGTGTCCAGCTGCTCCCATCCGGTCAGGTTCTCCCGGAGGCGCCGGCGCACGCCCGGCAGCTTCACCGCCATCTCGAGCACCCGCTCGAACTTGGCCTGGTCGCGCTTCTGCCGCCAGTACGGGTGGTAGAGGTACTGCCGCCGTCCGGCCGCGTCGGTGCCGACGGCCTGCAGGTGGGCGTTGGGGTACGGCGAGATCCAGACGTCTCGCCAGGCCGGCGGGATGACCAGGGCCTTGACCCGGGCGACCTGCTCGGGCCCGAGGGGGCTGCCGTCCACGTCGAGGTAGCGGTGCCCACGACCGTGGCGCACCCGGGACCACCCGGGGTCACGTGTGGAGACGGTGCGCAGTCGCGGCATGCTCGGGAATTACCCGTCACCGAACGGGCGGAAACGACCTCCCTGAGGGTGGAGCGACCACCCGGACGCGACGAGACCCCGGTGCAGCAGCACCGGGGCCTCGCGTGTCGTGGACGCCCCCTCAGGGGGCGGGGTCACTTGAAGATGCTGTAGCCACCCGGCCCGACCAGGCAGGCGACGACGAGCAGGACGATCCCGACGACGATGTCGCCTCCGATGATCCTGACGATGCCGTAGATCGCGATCGCGACGGCGATCAGCCACAGAATGAACATGCTGGGGGTCCTCCCGGTTCGGTGCGGACCGGATCTCTCTCCTGGCCACGGGTGCGGCCTTCCGGTCTCCGGGAGTCGTACCCCGGATCCGTGGGCGCTACGCGCGATGTGCTGCGGTTTCTCCCGGTCCGAGGACGGAACAGCGGCGGATCGGACAGTGCCGGTCCGCCGCTGACGAGCTGCGAGGAAGCAGGGAGGGAGGTTCGCCCTCAGGCGATGGCGCGCTGCATCGGGATGCGCTGGGTGACCAGGGTGCGACCGATGGTGGAGGCGTTCTCGGGGTGGGTGCCCACCGGCGCGAGGCCGGCGATGCGGGCGAGGAGGGCGTGCTCCTGCGCGGTCGGCTCCCACAGGGCCGGGTGCGTGTCGTGGGTGTCGAGGATCGAGCGGAGGGTCGGGTTCTCGGCGGCCACGGTGTCGTAGAGGTCGCGGACGTCGACGGCGGTGCGCTCGGCGACGATCTCGCCGCGGTGCAGGTGGGAGACCAGGACCCGGACCCACTCGCGGTGGACCTCGAGGAGGACCTCCTCGGCGTCGGCGAAGTGGGTGGCGACGGCGTCGACGGCCTCCCAGGGGGCGACGGTGTCGCCGGTCTCCTGGGCGGTCCGGACGATCTCGCGCATCACTGCGCGGCGCTGGAGCGCAACGTTCATGGGTCCCACCCTCTTCGTATCCCGCGTGCCCCGGCTCCCAGTGCCGGGCCGGTCTCCGTTCCCCCGGAGCCCGTGTCATCACTATGTCTCGACAACGAGCGGCGAATCCAGGAGGTCACGTGCGACATGCCCTTTTTCTCCCCATTTCAGGAGCAAGGGCACACCCCCCTAGACCGGGGGTCACGGGCGCCACGGGACCGAGGTCCCGGTAGTCACATCGGGCTGGCCCGAACGGGCCATCTGAGCCTGCGAACGGCTGATTCCGGGAGGCGTGCGGGTCAAGGACGGCGATTCGCGGGGCGGTTCGGGACCGAGGTCCCCAACACTTGAGGACGAGAGTCACAGCCCCCATGGGAGATGAGGGAGGTGGGCACCGTGACCGAGACCTCGACCACCAGCCGACCCACGAGCCACCGCACCGCCGGCGGCCAGCGTGCCACCCACGCGGCGCACGACACCGCCTGCCGCTGCGGCCAGCAGCTCGACTGCTGCGCGCGCCGGCACTGCCCGCGCTGCGGGCGGGCCGTCACCGCCTGACCCGCGTCACCGCACATCCCGGTCCCGACGGAGGCCGCGCCCGACCCCCGTGGGCGCGGCCTCGGTCGTGTCCGAGGTCGGAGCGGGGGAGCACTGACTAAGGTGGTCCCCGACCGGGACCGACCTGCCGACAGGGGCGTCGGACGAGCGGAAGGACGGGCGGCCGCGTGCAGGCATCGCAGGACCCAGCACCGCCGTCGGACCGGGTCTGGACCGTCCCCAACGCCCTCAGCGCCCTGCGCCTGGCGCTGCTCCCGGTCTTCCTGTGGCTCGTGCTCGGCCCCGAGGCCGACGGCTGGGCCGTCATCACGTTGATGGTGATGGGGATCAGCGACTACCTCGACGGCTACATCGCCCGTCGCTTCGACCAGTACTCCCGGATCGGGGAGATCCTCGACCCCGTCGCGGACCGCCTCACGATGCTCGTCGCGGTGATCGGGCTCGGGGTCCGCGAGATCATGCCGCTGTGGCTCGCCGTGGCGCTGCCCGCACGCGACCTGTTCCTGTGGACCCTCGTGCCGTTCCTGCGCAGCCGCGGCTACAACGCGCTGCCGGTGCACTTCCTCGGCAAGGCCGCGACGGCCGCCCTGCTCTACACCTTCCCGCTCCTGCTCCTCGGTGACGGCCCGAGCACCGGGGCCGAGATCACGCGCGCCATCGGGTGGGCGTTCGCGATCTGGGGCACCTGCATGTACTGGTGGGCCGGGCTCCTCTATGCCTGGCAGGTCCGCACGCTCCTGCGGGAGGTGCCACGCCTGCGGCGGCCCGCCGGCGCCACGGGTGGCCCGACGTGACCGACGTCAGCGACCGGTCCGACCGGTTGCCGCCGCCCCAGGTGACGATGGGCCTGCTCGACTACCTCGTCGCCACGGCGATCGACGGCGACTACGCCGCGGCCGCCGCCGCCAAGGAGTCCGCACCCGACCCCGACCCGGGTCCCGCGGCCGAGGTGAGGCGCCACGGCTGGACGGGGGTCACGCTCGCGCTGTTCGCCCTGCTGATCGGCGTGGCCGCCGTGCAGAGCGCCCGGGCGGCTCCGACCCGGGTCCAGAGCCGCGAGTCCCTGGTCTCCGAGGCGCAGTCGGCCTCCGACGACCTCCGCGCTGCCCGCGCCGACGTCGCCGGGCTCCGGCGCGAGGTGGCGGCCCTGGACGCGCAGCGCCGCCTCGTCGCGCGGCGCACGCTGGCCGCCGACGCGGCGGCCCGCCGCCTCGGCGCGCTCAGCGGTGCCGTCCCCGTCAGCGGGCCGGGCATGGTCGTGACGGTCGACGACGCGCCCGACGCCGAGAGCGAGCGGCAGCAGGTCTACGACCAGGACCTGCAGAAGCTGGTCAACGGCCTCTGGGCCGCCGGCGCCGAGGCGATCTCGATCAACGGTCAGCGCCTGACCTCGCTCAGCGCGATCCGCCTGGCCGGCCTGGCGATCACGGTCAACTTCCGCTCGCTGCGCCGCCCGTACGTCGTCTCGGCAGTGGGCGATCCCGACCAGCTCCCCGCGCGGTTCGTCGACACCGAGGGCGGGACCTGGTGGTTGAATCTCAAGGCGGTCTACGGGCTGCGCCTGGAGCTCGAGTCCGCCGACACCCTCCGGCTGCCGGCAGGCCCGTCGCTGCTGCGCTTCGCCGAGGTCATCGCCCCCAGCGACCGTGAGGCTCGCAAGTCCGACCCGAACCCCGACCCATCCGGAGGCTCCTCGTGATCGCCGCCCTGGGCCTGTTGCTCGGCATCGTCGTCGGGGTGTTCTTCACCCCCGACGTGCCCTACTGGCTCGAGCCCTACCTGCCCATCGCCGTGGTCGCGGCGCTCGACGCCGTCTTCGGAGCCCTGCGGGCCTTCCTCGACGGCATCTTCGACGACAAGGTGTTCATCGTCTCCTTCGTGAGCAACGTGCTCATCGCGGCGCTGATCGTCTACCTCGGTGACCAGCTCGGCGTCGGCGGACAGCTCAGCACCGGCGTGGTCGTCGTGCTCGGCATCCGGATCTTCTCCAACGTGGCCGCCATCCGACGGCACCTGTTCCACGCATGAGCTCGCCCCAGACGCCGCACGACC
>CAZKZQ010000016.1:0-3874 GCA_964557235.1 uncultured Nocardioidaceae bacterium | reverse complement strand
CCAGACGCCGCACGACCCGTCGCCGCACGACCCGTCGCTGCCCGAGCCGGTGGTCCCCGAGCCCGGCCGCAGGGCGCCGGCGGAGGAGCCGCGCCGCCGCGCGCTGCGCGAGCTGGTGCACCCGCGCTGGTCGCGCGGGCAGGTCGTCGCCGCCGTCCTGCTGGCCGCGCTCGGCTTCGCCGCCGCCGTGCAGGTGCGGTCCAACGACCAGGACGCGCAGTTCACCGGGGCGCGTCAGGCCGACCTGATCGCGCTGATCAACTCGCTCAGCCTGGCCGCCGACCGGGCGCGCGACGAGGCCGCCCAGCTGACGGCCACCCGGGACCAGCTGCGCGGGAGCGCCGACGACGACAGTGCGGCGCTGGAGCTCGCGCGCCGCCAGGAGCAGACGTGGGGGATCCTCGCCGGCACCCTGCCGGTCCGCGGCCCCGGCGTGCGCATCACCGTCGACCCCCGCGGTGCCGGCGTGGGCACCGACCAGATCGTCAACGGCCTGCAGGAGCTGCGCGACGCGGGGGCGGAGTCGATCGAGATCAACGACCGCGTCCGCGTGGTCGCCCAGACCGCCATCACCGACACCTCGGGCAGCGGTGGCCGGGTGCCCGCGATCCGCGTGGACGGCGTCGCGCTCCAGCCGCCGTACGTCATCGACGCGATCGGCGACCCGGAGACCCTGGCGTCGGGCGTGGACTTCCAGGGCGGCTTCATCACCGAGGTCGAGGAGGTCGGCGGTGCGGTCCGCGTCGAGCGCGCGCAGCGCATCGACATCACCAGCCTGCACGCCACGCAGCGACTGCGCTACGCCACCCCGCGCCCCCAGGCCGCGGGGGAGTAGCCTGCCGACGAGCCGCCCCGATCGGGGTCGGGCCAGCCCAGCAGCGAGAGGTGATGACGTGTTTCCCGAGGACGTGAGGTACACCGCCGAGCACGAGTGGGTCCGCGGCCCCGAGGGCGACGAGGGCACGGTCCGCGTCGGCATCACCGACTTCGCCCAGGAGCAGCTCGGCGACATCGTCTACGTCTCCCTGCCGACCGTGGGCGACCAGGTCGAGGAGGGCTCGTCGGTCGGCGAGCTCGAGTCCACCAAGTCGGTCAGCGACGTCTACGCCCCCCTCTCCGGCGAGGTCACCGCCGTCAACGACGCGCTCGACGACCACCCCGAGATGGTCAACGCCGAGCCCTACGCCGCCGGGTGGCTCTTCGAGCTGCGCCCCTCCGACCCGTCGGCCGTCGAGGGCCTGCTGGACGCCGCGGCCTACGAGGCCACGACCCAGGGCTGAGCGTCCGGAGGACCCCGGGCGCGCCCGTCGAGGGGTGGCGCACGAGGTTGCCGTGGCTGGTAGATTCGCCGAACCATCAACCTCGACCATCAGGTGAAGGTTGAGCGTCACCGCCAGTCCCAGGAGGACCCTGATGCCGTTCTGCACCGCGTGCGGTCGCCAGAACCCCGACGACGCCCGGTTCTGCGCCCAGTGCGGGACCCGTCTGGTGTCGCTGGACGACACCGGCAGCCAGCCCGTCGTCCCGGCCGCCTCGTCGGGTGAGGCGGGAGCGCCGAGCGACTCCACGATCACCTTCCGGGCCCCGGCCAAGGGGGCCGACCACGCCGAGGAGCGGGCGCTCAACCCGGCCGACGCCGCGGCCGTCGACGCCCTGCCCGCCGGCCACGCCCTCCTGGTGGTGCAGCGCGGCCCGAGCGCGGGCAGCCGCTTCCTCCTCGACACCGACACCGTCACCGCCGGCCGGTCCTCGGACGCCGAGATCTTCCTCGACGACGTGACCGTCTCCCGCAAGCACGCGGAGTTCCGCCGGGGCAGCGACGGCTTCACGGTGCGCGACGTCGGCAGCCTCAACGGCACCTACGTCAACCGCGACCGCATCGACTCGGTCCTGCTCCAGGGCGGTGACGAGGTCCAGATCGGCAAGTTCCGGCTGGTCTACTTCGCCAGTCAGGCCGGCTTCGGTCAGTGAGCCGTCCGGGACCGGGAGCGAGCCTGTGAGCGAGGCCAGCGCCGCACAGGCGCGGATGAACATCGGCGAGGTCCACGCGATGCTGCGCGAGGACTTCCCGTCGCTGCTGCTGAGCAAGCTGCGCTACTTCGAGGCCGAGGGGCTGGTCGTGCCGACCCGCACCCCCTCGGGCTACCGCAAGTACTCCGCCGACGACGTCGAGCGGCTGCGCACGGCCCTGGTGCTCCAGCGCGACCACCACCTGCCGCTGAAGATCATCAAGGAGCACCTCGACGCGATGGACCGCGGCCTCGAGCCGCCGGCCCTGTCCTCGGGCCCCCGGGTCCCGCGCCTGGTCCTCGCCCCCGACGGCGCGCCCTCCGCGGAGAACTTCGTCGCCGACCCCTCCACGCTGCGCCTGACCCGCCGCGAGCTGATCGCGGCCGCCGAGGTCGACGACGCCCTGCTCGACGACCTGGAGTCCTACGGCCTCGTCGTGCCGCGGCCCGGCTCCGCGCCGTACGACAACGACGCGATCGTGATCGCGCGCACGGCCGCCGAGCTGGCGTCGTTCGGCATCGAGCCGCGCCACCTGCGGGCGTTCAAGACCGCCGCCGACCGCGAGGTCGGGCTGGTCGAGCAGGTCTCCGCGCCGATCCGCCGCAGCCGCGAGCGCGGTGCGGAGGGACGCGCGGAGGAGGTCACCGGGCAGATCGCGGCGCTGTCGGTGCGCCTGCACGCGACGCTGGTCCGCGTCGGCCTGCGGCGTCTGCGCTGAGCGCCGGACCTGCCGGGACTCCCAACGCGACTGGCCGTGCGGCCCGAAATGCCCAGCGGATCGACGTGCCCTCCGGAGTAGGCTGAAGCCGTGCGCGAAGTCGATGTGGTGGGAGTCCGGGTCGAGATGCCGGCCAACCGGCCGATCGTGCTGCTGCGCGAGTCCCACGGGGACCGCTACCTCCCGATCTGGATCGGGGCGGGGGAGGCCACGGCCATCGCCTTCGCCCAGCAGGGCGTCGTCCCGCCCCGCCCGCTGACCCACGACCTGCTCAAGGACGTGCTCGGGGCGACCGGCAACGAGCTCACCGAGGTGCGCATCACCGAGGTCAGCGACGGCGTCTTCTACGCCCTCCTGGTGCTGTCCTCGGGGGCCGAGGTGAGCGCTCGGCCGTCGGACTCGATCGCTCTCGCCCTGCGCACGGGCTCGCGCATCGTGTGCGCCGAGGCCGTCCTCGAGGAGGCCGGCATCGAGGTGCCGGAGGAGGAAGAGGAGGAGGTCGAGAAGTTCCGCGAGTTCCTCGACTCCGTCTCGCCCGAGGACTTCGAGTCCCCCCAGGAGGACTGAGCACGCTCAGCCCGTTTAACCTTCACGTTGAGGTTGAAGGTTGCGACACGCCGGGGCCAGACCTTCAAGGTCTTTGACCACGCGAGGGTTCGGGCCTACTGTCGATCTCACTTCGTCGTAGTTCCACCGGTGTATCCCGTCCCGGGACCACCCACCGGCTTCCCCCAGGAGCTACGCACGGCGGAGGCGAAGAGCGGAGGACACCGTGACTGGCACGAGCGATCAGGCGCCGGGCACCGACCACAAGGTGGTGGAGGCCCAGGCCGCCGCCGGTGAGCAGGGTCTGCTCTTCGACGACGAGCTCTCCCAGGTGCCGGCCGACGTCGGCTACCGCGGTCCGACCGCCTGCCGCGCCGCGGGCATCACCTACCGCCAGCTCGACTACTGGGCCCGGACCGGCCTCGTCGAGCCGACCGTGCGCGGAGCCTCGGGCTCGGGCTCGCAGCGCCTCTACTCCTTCCGCGACATCCTCCTGCTCAAGGTGATCAAGCGCCTGCTCGACGCCGGCATCTCGCTGCAGCAGATCCGCACCGCCGTCCAGCACCTGCGCGAGCGCGGCACCGACGACCTGACCCGCGT
>CAZKZQ010000015.1:2232-27426 GCA_964557235.1 uncultured Nocardioidaceae bacterium | reverse complement strand
GGAGGGCGTGCCCGGCGACCTGGCGCGCGAGACCGACTTCTGCACCCACGAGGTGTTCAACTCCCACCGGTCCGAGACCTCGATGCTGCGCTACCTCAACCGGCTGGCCCGGCGCGACTACGCCCTCGACCGCGGCATGATCCCGCTCGGCTCCTGCACGATGAAGCTCAACGCGACGACCGAGATGGAGCCGATCAGCCTGCCCGGCTTCGCCAACCTCCACCCGTTCGCGCCGGCCGAGGACTCGCTGGGCTACACCGAGCTCGTCGGGCAGCTGCAGGACTGGCTGGCCGAGGTCACCGGCTACGACGAGGTCTCGATCCAGCCCAACGCCGGCTCGCAGGGCGAGCTGGCGGGGCTGCTGGCGATCCGCGGCTACCACCACGGGCGCGGCGACACCGGGCGCGACGTGTGCCTCATCCCGTCCTCGGCCCACGGCACCAACGCCGCCAGCGCGGTCATGGCCGGCATGCGCGTGGTCGTGGTCAAGGCCTCCGACGACGGGTCGGTCGACCTCGACGACCTGCGCGCCCAGTGCGAGAAGCACGAGGGCCGGATCGCCGCGATCATGGTGACCTACCCCTCCACCCACGGCGCCTTCGAGGACGGCATCGGCGAGCTGTGCCGCATCGTCCACGACCACGGCGGCCAGGTCTACGTCGACGGGGCCAACCTCAACGCGCTGCTCGGCTACGCCAAGCCGGGCGAGTTCGGCGGCGACGTGTCGCACCTCAACCTGCACAAGACGTTCTGCATCCCGCACGGCGGCGGTGGTCCCGGCGTCGGTCCGGTCGCGGTGCGGTCGCACCTCGCGCCGTACCTCCCGAGCCACCCGGGTCACCCCGAGGAGGCCCGTCGCGAGGGCATCGGCCCGATCAGCGCGGCGCCGTACGGCTCGGCGGGGATCCTGCCGATCAGCTGGGCCTACGTCCGGATGATGGGCGGCGAGGGACTGACCCGCGCGACCGCGGTCGCCGTGCTCGGCGCCAACTACGTCGCGCAACGGCTGCAGGAGCACTACCCGGTGCTCTACCGCGGCCACAACGGGCTGGTCGCCCACGAGTGCATCCTCGACCTGCGCGAGCTGACCCGCACCAGCGGCGTGACCGTCGACGACGTGGCCAAGCGGCTCGTCGACTACGGCTTCCACGCCCCGACGATGAGCTTCCCGGTCGCCGGCACGCTCATGGTCGAGCCGACGGAGTCGGAGGACCTCGCCGAGCTCGACCGCTTCGTCGCCGCGATGGTCGCGATCCGCGACGAGATCGCCCGCGTCGAGGCGGGGGAGTGGCCGGTGGCCGACTCGCCGCTGCGCAACGCCCCGCACACCGCCGACGCGGTGCTGTCGGAGAAGTGGGAGCGGCCCTACTCCCGCGAGCTGGGCGCCCTGCCGACCGGACCCGACCCCGACAAGTACTGGCCGCCGGTCGCCCGCATCGACCAGGCGTACGGCGACCGCAACCTGGTCTGCTCGTGCCCCTCGCCGGAGGCGTTCGCCCAGGACTGAGCCTCGGCGAGGCCTCGTGCATGCCATCCTGACCGGGTGCCCGTCACCGAGCTGACCGCCCGCAGGCTGCGCGTCGACCTCGCCCAGGAGCAGGTGCGTGGACGCGTGCCGTCCCTCGTCGCCGCCCTGACCCGCGACGGCGTGCTCGAGTGGCGCGGGTCCTACGGCGAGGCGACCGGCGCCGGCGGGCACGACCACGCGCCGGTGGACCTGCAGTACCGCGTCGGCTCGATCACCAAGACGATGACCGCCGTCCTCGTGCTCCAGCTCGAGCTCGAGGGCCGGCTGTCGCTCGCCGACCCCGTGGGCAAGCACCTGCCCGGGATCGCCTACTCCGACCGGACGCTCCGCGAGCTCCTCGCGCACGCGGGCGGCCTGCCGGCCGAGCCTCCCGGTGACTGGTGGGAGCGCGTCGACGGAGGACCGTTCGACGCCTTGGCCTTCGCCCTCGGCGAGGGGTCGGCGGCGTTCCCGGCGGGCGAGACCTTCCACTACAGCAACCTCGCCTACGGCCTGCTCGGCGAGGTGGTGGCCCGGCTGCGCGGGCGGACCTGGTGGGAGTGCCTGTGCGGGCACCTGCTCGAGCCGCTCGGGATGCTGCGCACGACCTACGACCCGTTCGAGCCGCACGCCCAGGGCTGGTCGGTCGACCCCGGCACGGGCGAGCTGGTCGCCGAGCCGCACACCGACACCGGTGCCATGGCCGCCGCGGGCCAGGTGTGGAGCACCGTCATGGACCTCGCCACCTTCGCCGACGTGCTCGTGCGCGGCCACCGCGAGGTGCTGCCCGTCTCGGCGCTCGACCGGATGTGCACGCCGCAGTCCGGCACGTCGGCGGGCGGCCTCGCGTCGGCGTACGGGCTGGGGGTGCGGTTGTTCCCCGGGGGCTCCGGCACGCTCGTCGGCCACACCGGCTCGATGCCCGGCTTCCAGGCGACGCTGCTGGTGGACCGCCGTCGTCGCACGGGCGGGGTCGCGCTGGCCAACAGCACCACCGGCCCGCGCCTGGCCGACCTCGTGCTGCGGCTGATGGACCGCCTCGAGGCCGAGGAGCCCTCGCTGCCCGAGCCCTGGTTGCCGAGCGCCGACGTGCCCGACCTCGTGCGCGACCTGGTCGGCACGTGGCACTGGGGCAACACCCCGCTGGACCTCACCTGGCACGGCGACGTGCTGGTCTCGCGCTACCGCACCGGCGAGGAGCACGGTCGGTGGCACCTCGAGGGCGACCGCGTCGTCGCCACGACCGGGTACCACCACGGCGAGCCGGTCGAGGTGGTGCGCCGGCCCGACGGCTCGGTCAGCCACCTCGTGGTCTCGACGTTCGTGCTCACCCGCGCGGCGTACGACCCCGAGGCGCCGATCCCCGGCGGCCCACCCATGCGCCCCTGAGCCTCGTCAGAGTGCCTCGCTCACCGAGGACATCTGGAAGTCGGGAACCCGCAGGGCGGGGGTCGCGGTGCGGGTGAACACGTCGCCCCACTCACGGCCGAAGGACGGCGCGGTCTGCCCGGCCGCGGTGAACCGCCGCAGCAGGTCGAGCGGGCTCTCGTTGAAGCGGAAGTTGTTGACCGCGCCGACCACCTCGCCGTTCTCGACGAGGTAGACCCCGTCGCGGGTCAGACCGGTGAGCAGCAGGGTCTGGGAGTCGACGGTGCGCATGTACCACAGGCACGTGAGCAGCAGTCCGCGCTCGACCCCGGCGACGAGGTCGGACTCGGTGCCCGCGCCGCCGTCGACGGAGAGCACCAGGTTGTCGATCGCGGGCGTGACCGGCTGGCCGGTCAGCGCTGCCGTCTCACGGGTCTGGAGCAGCGAGGTCAGCCTGCCCTCGCTGATCCACGACGTCTCGGTGAGCGGCAGGCCGTTGTCGAAGACGCTGCTCACCTCGCTGCTCGCCCGCGTGGCCACGAACGGCCGGGCGTCGAGCCCGGGGTAGGCCGGGTCGCTCCACAGGTGGACCGTGGGCTGCGCGATCGTCTCGCCCAGGCGAGTGCCCCCACCGGGACGGGAGTACGCCGACCGGCCGTCGTCCGCGGCGCGTGCGGAGGCGTACCAGTAGGCGTGGATCATCAGGTCCGCGACCGCTCCGGGCGGCAGGACGGTGTCGTAGTGGCCCGCCGGGAGGTGCACGCGTCGCCGTGCCCAGGCGAGCCGCTGCTCGAGGTCGTGGTCCATGGTCGAGACGTCCACGTCGGTGAAGTCACGGGTCGCGCCGCCCAGCCATGCGCTCGCCGAGAGGTCGGACGGCTTGGCCGTGCAGCCCCAGTGGCCGCTGGGCTGCACGTGCCGCAGGCGCAGGCCGGTCGTGGAGCCGAGGTAGGTCGTGGTGACGTCGTGGTCGACGAAGCCGTAGAGGATCCGGCCCCCGGAGGCGGCCCGGGCGAAGGCGTCGCCGAGCGCCGGGGCGACGTCGCGATAGACGTCGATGTCGGTCTCCTCGGGCCCGTCGTGCCAGTCGAGCGCGGCCGGCCCGTGCACCAGCGGGGCCGCGTCGGGCGCGGGCTCCGCCTCGGCGGCCGCCGCGTCGGCCTCGGCGACCAGGGCGAGGACCTGCTCGGTCGTGACGGCCGTGCCGCTCACCGAGGCAGCGGCCACCCCGCCTGCGCGCTCGACGAAGGACACCACGCTCACGTCGCAGCGCCGCATCACGCCGTTGGTGGTCAGCGTGTTGTTGGCCCACCGCAGGTTGGCGCTCGTGGCGGCGTCGACCACGACGATGCAGTCGTCGGCGGTGGAGGCGGCGAGGGCGTCCTCGACGAGCTGCTGCGGGCTCGAGGCGGGCACAGGGAGGTGAAGGGTGGTCATCGGTCCGCTCCCGCGCTCAGTGCGCCGACTCGTCGTTGGTGTTGAGGATCCGCACGCCGCGGAACAACGCGGCCGGGCAGCCGTGCGAGACCGGGGCGACCTGGCCGGGCTGGGCCTTGCCGCAGTTGACCGCACCGCCGAGCTCCCAGGTCTGCGGCCCACCGACCGCCTCCATCGAGCCCCAGAAGTCCGTGGTCGTCGCCTGGTAGGCCGCGTCGCGCACCTGCCCGGCGAGGCGACCGTCCTCGATGGCGTAGAAGCGCTGGCCGGTGAACTGGAAGTTCTTGCGCTGCATGTCGATCGACCAGGACTTGTCGCCGACGACGTAGAGCCCGCGCTCGACCTGGCTCACCAGCCCGTCGACGTCGGGCCCGTCGGGTGCGGCCTGGAGGGACACGTTGGCCATGCGCTGGATCGGCACGTGCCCGGGGGAGTCGGCGTAGGCGCAGCCGTTGGAGCGGACCTCGGAGGTGTCGGGCCGTCCGGCGGCAGCCGGGTGCAGCGCGGCCATCGGCCGGTCGAGCTGGTAGCCGACGAGCACGCCGTCGCGCACGATGTCCCACTGCTGGGTGGCCACGCCCTCGTCGTCGAAGCCGATCGTGGCCAGTCCGTGCTCGACGGTGCGGTCGCCGGTCACGTGCATGACCGGCGAGCCGTAGCGCAGGGACCCGAGCTGGTCGAGGGTGGCGAAGGACGTGCCGGCGTAGCTCGCCTCGTAGCCCAGCGCCCGGTCGAGCTCGGTGGCGTGCCCGATCGACTCGTGGATGGTCAGCCACAGGTTGCTGGGGTGGACCACCAGGTCGTGCGGACCGGCGACCACCGACGGTGCGTGGAGCTTCTCCTCCAGCAGCCGGGGGAGTGCGGCCAGGTCGCCGACCCAGTCGTGGCCGGTGCCCGTGAGGTACTCCCACCCGCGCCCGGCAGGCGGCCCGATGGTGCGCATGGTGTCGAAGATGCCCCGGTCGGCGTCGCTGCCGGACACCTCCACCTCCGGGTGGACCCGCACCCGCTGCTGCGTGGTCGTGGTGCCGTCGAGGTCGGCGTAGAACTTCACGTCACGCCACTGCCCGATCGACCCCTGGGCGTGCTCGACGCGGGGGTCCGCGGCCAGCTCGCGGGTCCAGTCGCCCAGCAGCCCGACCTTGTCGCGGGTCGGCACGCCGAACGGGTCGATGTCGTAGGCCGACACCCACAGCTCGTCGGCGTGGACCGGCTCGGGGGCGAGCTGGACGGCACGGCTCGTCATGGTGGAGGCCACCTCGGCGGCACGGACCGCCGCCTCGGCGAGGCGCTCGGCCTCGGCGGTGTCGAGGGCGACTCCCGACGCGAAGCCCCAGGCGCCGCGGTGGACCACGCGGACGGCCATGCCGAGGTCGACGCTGTCGGCGACGCCCAGCAGCTGCCCGTCGCGCACCGAGATGCGCTGCGACCGGTTGCGCTCGAGGCGGAAGTCGGCGTGCTGCACCCCGAGGGCGCGGGCCCGGTCGAGCGCGGCCTCGGCGAGGCGGTAGCGCGGCAGGGCCAGGAACTCGGGGTCGATCAGGTCCTCGATGACGGCCATGGGGCGATCCTAGGAGGGCCGTGCACCTAGACGCCGCCGTGCGCGATCGCGATGCGCGAGCCGGTGCGCCCGGGGTGGACGTGCACCTGGGTGGTGATGCGGTCGCGGAGCTCGCCGACGTGGCTGACCACGCCGACCGCGCGCCCACCGCTGCGGAGGTCGTCGATGCGGTCCATCACCTGGTCGAGGGTCTCGGCGTCCAGGGTGCCGAAGCCCTCGTCGATGAACAGCGTGTCGACCTCGACGCCCCCGGACTCCTCGCCGATCACGTCGGCGAGACCGAGCGCCAGGGCCAGGGAGACCACGAAGCACTCGCCGCCGGAGAGCGACGAGGGAGGTCGGACCTCGCCGGTCCACTCGTCGAGCACCTCGAGGTCGAGCCCGGCCTGGGCGTTGGCGCGGCGGGCACGGTCGGTGCGGCGCAGGGCGTAGCGGGTGTCGCGCATCTGGGCGAGCCGGGCGTTGGCGGCGTCGAGGACCTGGTCGAGGCGGGTCGCGAGGACGTAGGACGACAGGCGCATGCGGAGCCGGTTGTCCCCGCCTCCCCGCACGAGGCTGGCGAGCTCGCCGACCGTGGCCGACTCGGCCTCGGCGGGGGCCCAGGTGGCGACGGCGCTGACGAGCTGGTCGGCCTGCGCGCGGACAGCGGTGAGGTGCGTCCCGGCCTGCTCGTGCAGCGCGACGGCCCGCGCATGGGCCTGTGCGGCGGCACGCGCGAGCTGCTCCAGCCGGACCGGGTCGGCGGTGTCGACGGGCTCGTCCGGGCCGGCATCGGGAGGGACCTCGCCGAGGGCGGCGACCTCGGGCTCGGCGAGCACCCCCGCGACGCGGGCCAGGGCCTCCTGGCGCGTGCGCTGCTCGTGCTCCCAGGCCTCGCGACGCTCGCGCGGCAGGAGTGCCGCACGCGCCTCGTCGAGTCCGGCGAACCCCGCCTGGGTCGCTGCGGTCAGTGCCTCGGCAGTCGCCTCGTCGAGCATCGCGGTCGCGCGCTCCGAGGTCGCCGTGGCGTCGGCGAGCGCGCGCACGCGGCGAGCGCGGCCGGTCAGCGAGGAGAGGCGGTCCTCGAGCGCCATTGCCAGGGCCTCGGCATCGGTCCCGTCGGCCGCGTCGTCGGCATCGGGCGGCACGGCCGCGTCGGGCGACTGCGTCGCGGTGGCCGGCGCCAGGGCCTCGCGCAGGGCAGCGGCCACCTCGGCAGCGGCTGCCCGCGTGGAGCCCAACCGCGCGCGGTGCTCGGCGACCTCCGTGCTCGCCGCCTCGAGCGCGGCCGTCGTCTCCTCGAGGCGCCGCGACAGGTCGGTCAGCCGCTCGCTCAGCTCGCGGCGCTCCGCCTCGGCCTCGCGGGCGTCGTGGACGGCCGCCTCGGTCTCGGTCAGGACCTGGCGTGCCGTCGCCAGGTCGAGACCACCGGACAGGGTGCGCGCCTGCGCGACCTGGGCGCGCAGGGCGTCGGCGGCCTGGCGGCGGCGGTCGTGCTCGTCGCGCGCTGCGTCGGCGAGGGCCTGCGCAGCAGCCTGGTCGGCCTCGGTGACGGTGGGTCCGGCGGCGTCCGCGGGGGCCGGGTGCTCGGTGCTGCCGCAGACCTGGCAGGCCTCGCCCTCGCGCAGGGCGCCGGCCAGCTCCGCGGCGATGCCGTCCAGCCGCTGGGCGACGACGTCGAGGGCCGCTCCTCGGGTGAGGTTGGCGTGCGTGTGGGCGGCTCGCTCGGCCTCCTCGGCGGCGACGAGCAGCGGCACGAGCCGGACCTCGGTCGCGGCTGCCTCGAGCCGGGCGGCGGCCTCGTCGTGGCGGGCGAGCGCGGCCTCCAGCCTGGCCGCCCGCGCGGTGACGGCGGTGAGGTCACGCTCGAGGTCGTCGCGCTCGAGCGGCAGGCTGCGGCGCTGCTCGACCAGCGCGGCGTGGGCCGCCTCGGCCGCGGCCAGGGAGCCGCTCGAGGCGGCCGCGTCGTCGACGAGGCGACGCAGCTCGTCGACCCGGGGGCGCAGGGCACGCAGGGCCTGCTCCTCGGTGGTGAGGCGCTCCAGCAGGCCGGCGGGGTCGTCGGGACCGGTCGGCTCCTCGGCGAGGTCGATCGCCGTCCGGACGGCGATGGTGGCGACCTCGGCCTGGTCGGCGGCGCGCCGCAGCCGGGCCAGCAGCGGGGCGATCGCCTGGGCGCGACGGTCGGCGTCGAGGGCCGCGGCGTGCCCGGCGGCAGCCTCCGCCGAGGCGTCCAGGGCGTCCCGCTCGCGCAGCGCACGGTCGCGTCGTTGCACCAGCAGGTGCCGGCCGCGGACGGCGGCGGCAGCGGCCTCGGCGTCCTCGGCCTCTCGGGCCGTGGTGAGGGTGGCGGCCTCGAGCTCCGCGAGGCGGGTCTCGGTCGCCGCGACGAGGCCTTCGGCCCACTCGACCAGACGCGGTGCGTCGGCGGCGGACAGGCCCTCGCCCAGACGGGCGGCGAGGTCCTCGGGCAGCGGGGTCGCCGAGCGGTCGCGGAGCACCGCCACGACCGTGCGTACGTCGGCCAGGGACTCCTGCGCGTGCCCGCGGAGGACGCGGGCCCGGTCGTGCATCCACTCCTCGATGCGACTGAACCGCTCGGTCGCGAAGAGCCGCTCGAGCACGTCGCGGCGCTCGTCGGAGCGCGCCTTGAGGAAGGTCTGGAAGCCGCTCTGCGGGAGCAGCACGACCTGCATGAACTGCTCCGACGTCATGCCCAGCAGGGGTCCGAGCTCGTGGCCGACCTCCTGGGCCCGGTCGGAGAGGAGGCGCTCGGTGCCGTCGGGGTCGATCTCGAACAGCCGCGCCGACGCGGGCTCGGGGGTGGTGCCCTGACCGCGACGCTTGGGGCGCCGCCACTCGGGCGAACGGACCACGCGCAGGCGTCGGCCCCCGAGGGTCAGCTCGAGCTCGACCCGCGGTGCACGGTCGGTGGGGGCGTGGTCGGAGCGCAGCCCGCGGACCTCGCGGTCACCGGGGACGACGGCGTAGAGGGCGTAGCAGACCGCGTCGAGGATGCTGGTCTTGCCGGCGCCGGTCGGGCCGGTCATGAGGAAGACCCCGGCCTGGTTGAGCGCGTCGAAGTCCACGGTCTGGGTGTCGGCGTAGGGGCCGAAGGCGGTGACCTCGAGCCGGTGCAGCCGCATCAGGCCACGCCCTCGCCGGTGGCGGGCAGGGGGTCGGCGTCCGGGTCCGCGTCGCGCAGCGCGCAGGTGCAGGCCAGCTGGAGGAGCAGCTCCTCCTCGGTCGACGGCTCGAGGTCGCGCACGTCCTGGACGAAGCCCAGTGCGACGTCGAGGTCGGAGCGGCCGGTCACGTGGGGGACCACCGGGCGCCGCGTCTCGACGGCGCCCTCGGGTGCGAACTCGAGGGTCAGCGTGTGCGGGAAGCGCGCACGCAGGCGCTCCAGCGGGGCGGGCGGGCGACGGGGGTCGGTGAGGGTCACCGCGAGGTAGAGGTCCTCGGCGTCGGCCAGGGCGGGGTCGCCGAGGAGGTCCTCGATCCGGCCCCGGACCCGGCGCAGCCCGCGGTGCACGGGCGCGGGGACGAAGTCGACCCGCTCGACCTCCTCGCGGCCGAGCTCCACCAGCCAGGACCCCTTGGCCTGCGACTCCTCGGAGAACGAGTAGGCCACGGGCGAGCCGCTGTAGCGCACCGACGGGGTCAGCTCGCGGGCGCCGTGGAGGTGGCCCAGCGCGGTGTAGGTCGCCCGGGTGAACAACGAGGTCGGGGCGATCGCCAGGCCGCCGACGGCGAGCTCACGCTCGCTGTCGGAGCGCATCGCGTCGGTGACCTCGGCGTCGGCGGACCCGGCGACGAACGCGTGCGCGAGCACGACCGAGCGGCCGCCGCGCCGGTCGAGGTCGGCGTGGACCCGCTGCATGGCCGCTCCCAGGGCGGCCGCGTGGGAGCGCTGCTCGAGGGCCCACGCCTGGCGCACCGCGTCGGGCTCGAGGTAGGGGAGGCCGTGCACGGCGACGGTCCCGTGCTCGTCGTCGACGAGCACCGGCGTGCCGACGTCCTGCCAGCGCGTGCGCAGGTGCACGCCGGCGGCGTCGACGAGGCGGGCGTTGCTGCCGAGCCGGATCGCCGAGTCGTGGTTGCCGCTGGTGACCACCACGCGCGCACCCACCGACGCGAGCCGGGCGAGCGCGTCGGAGGCGAGGTCGACGGCTCCCACCGGCGGCAGGGCGCGGTCGTAGACGTCGCCGGAGACCACGACGAGGTCGACCGCCTCGGTGCGCACGGTCTCGACCAGGTGGTCGAGGAAGCCGGCCTGCGCCTCGAGCAGGCCGACCCCGTGGAACGACCGGCCGAGGTGCCAGTCGGAGGTGTGGAGGATGCGCACACCCCGACGGTAGGAAAGGGGTCCGACAGAACGCCGCCCCCACGCCGGGAGGCTGGGGACAAGACGGGTCAGCGAGCGATCCGGGCGCCGCCGGAGTACACCACGAAGCGGTCGCCGCGGGTGAACCCGACGAGGGTCTGGCCCGCCTCGCGCGCCAGGCGCACGGCGAGGGAGGTCGGCGCGCCGACCGCGACCACGACGGCGACGTGGGCGGCGACGGCCTTCTGCACCACCTCGAACCCGAGGCGCCCGCTCACGCAGAGCACCGGGTCGGGGGTGCGGCGAGGGTCGACACCGTCGAGCAGGCGGTGGCCGATCGCCTTGTCGACGGCGTTGTGCCGGCCGACGTCCTCGCGGACGACGACGGCGGTGCCGTCGGCGGTGAAGAGACCTGCGGCGTGGACGCCGCCGGTGCGGTCGAAGACCTCCTGGCGGGCGCGCAGCAGGTCCGGCAGCCGGCGTACGACGTCGGCGGAAACCGTGACCTCGCTGGAGGCCTCGAGCGGGTGCTCGCCGCAGACCGCGAGCCCGAGCACGTCGCGGACGCTCTCGGCACCGCAGACCCCGCACGCCGAGGAGGCCGAGGTGAGGGTGCCCCGCCGGGCCAGGGGGGCGCGCGGGGGAGCCTCGTCGAGGTGGACCGTCACGACGTTGAGCTCCTCCTCGGGCTCGAGCGTCTCGTCGGTGCAGTAGGCGATGGTGTCGACGTGGCCCGGCACGAGCACGCCCTCCGCGTGGAGCAGCCCGGCCGCGAGCTCGAAGTCGTGCCCGGGGGTGCGCATGGTGACCGCGACCCGGTCGGCGGCGTGTCCCGGCCAGGACAGGCGCACCTCCAGCGGCTCCTCGGTGGCGACCTGGTCCTCGTGGTGGCGCGTGCCGCCGTCGACGTGCTCCTCGACCCGGAGCCGGGCGAGCCGTCCGGGACGCCGGGGCCGGGAGCCGTTGCGGACGATGGGAGAGGTCACCTCGCCAGGCTAGTCTCACGACGTGACCGACCTGCCGTTCGTCTCCTACCGCGACTTCGGTGAGCAGTTCTTCACCCGTGTCGTGACCGAGCAGCGCGTGCTCGGCGCGGTGGACGTGCTCGCCGGCCAGCCCATCGCGTTCGGTCCCAAGGGCGTCGGTCCCGGGCGGCTGGTCAAGGTCACCGTCGACGGGGCGATCGGGCAGGCGAGCAGCCAGCCGGTCTTCGACCCCGACCACGTCAGCTATCGCGTCGAGCTGCCGGTGGACCTGCGCTTCGACCTGGACCTGGGGCTGGAGAAGCACACCTTCGAGGGCTCGCTGCTGGTGCCGCTCACGCTCACCGTCCGCGCCCTCGACGGGCTGCGGGTGTTCATCGACGTCGCCCCGCCGCGGCCCTCCGAGGTCGGGCTGGAGCTGCGTGCGCAGGGGCTGCGCGCGTCGGTGCTGCAGCGGGTGGCCGGCGTCGAGGGCGAGGTCAAGCGCTTCGTCGCGCGCTACGTCTCCAAGGAGGTCGAGAAGCCCCACATCCGCAAGGTGCGGGTCTTCGACGTGGGCGAGCAGGTCGACCGGGCCTGGGCCTCGATCGCGCCCAGCGGCAGGTCGACGACGGCCGCGACGATCACCGGCGACTTCGTGGAGGCGCTCGAGGAGGAGATCCTCGTGACCGCGGCCGGCACGGGCACCACCGTGCCGGACGACGCGGAGCGGCGCGACGAGGACGACGCGTGAGCGAGGCGGCGTACGACGCCCCGCACGACCGTCTCGGTGAGCACGACGGGGTGCACGCCGGGGCGGAGATCACCTACGCAGACTTCGGGCGCGAGCTGTTCCGTCAGGTGCTGCACACCGAGCGCATCGAGGACTCGATCGCGACCGTCCTCGGCGACCGGATCGAGCTCGGTCCCTTCGGAGCCGGACCCGGCCGCTTCCTCGCCAAGGTCAGGGCGGTCGGCACGATCGGCCGCCCCCGGGCGACCCCGCTGCCCGGCCCGATGGTCGCCTACCGCGTGCGGCTGCCCATCGACGTGCGGTTCGACCTCGACCTCGCGGTGGACGTGCACACCTTCCACGCCGACGTCGTGGTGCCGCTGACCCTCACCGCGCGGGCCGCTGCGCCCCTCACGATCGTCTGGGACATCACGCCGCCGACGCTGGGCGAGATGGACGTCGTCGTGGCCGTCGACCGTCGCAGCACCGAGCTGCTGCGACGGGTCGCGGGAATCGACGAGGAACTGCGGCGGTTCATGCAGCGTTACGTCAGCAGGGAGCTGCAGAAGGAGCACGTCGTCCGGGCGACGCACATCCATCTCGGCGAGGTGATCGACGCGTCGTGGCCGATGATCTCCTCGCAGTTCCTCGAGCCGGGGCCACGGGACAAGGGGGAGCAGTGAGGCGGAGCAAGGCGGCGCTCAAGCGGCTGGCGGTCGAGGTGGTGGGCTGGGCCCTGCTGCTCCTGGGCATCGCGGCGATCCCGCTGCCCGGACCGGGGCTGCTGATCCTGTTCCTCGGGCTGCTCGTGCTCTCCACGCAGTACGCCTGGGCCGAGCGCCGGGTCCGTCCGGTGCAGCGCGCGGCTCTCAAGGGAGCGGCCGACAGCGTGCAGACCTGGCCGCGCATCCTGCTCTCGCTGCTCGGCGTCGCCTGGCTGTGCGGGCTCGGGGTGGTCTTCATCCTCGGTCCGGAGGCTCCCTCCTGGTGGCCGCTCGAGGAGAAGTACTGGCTGTTCGGGGGCTCGACCACCGGCATCACCCTGGTCGCGTCGGGCGTGATCGCCCTCGGGATGCTGGGCTACAGCTTCGTGAAGTTCCGCGGTGCCGACGACCCGCACGCCGCTGCAGCAGACGTGGTGGAGTCCGAGCACTAGCCTGCTGGACGTGACGACCCCGTCCTCGGGCACCGCCCGCGTCCGTCCGGCGATCAAGGCCCTGATCGTGCGTGACGGCGCCCTGCTGGTGACGGTCAACACCCACTGGACGCCGCTGTTCTACCTGCTGCCCGGGGGCGGACAGCAGTTCGGCGAGTCGATGCACGAGGCGCTGGTGCGCGAGTGCCGCGAGGAGATCGGCGTCGAGGTCACGGTCGGCGACGTGGCGTTCGTGCGCGACTACATCGGCTCGCGGCACGAGTTCGCCGAGCAGGACAGCCACTACCACCAGATCGAGGTCGTCTTCTGGGCGACGGTGGCGCCCGGCGCAGAGCCGGTCTCGGGGCCGGACGGCGACAGCTTCCAGACCGGCATCGCCTGGGTGCCCCTGGACGAGCTTGACGACGCCCCGCTCTGGCCACATGCCCTCAAGGCGTGGCTGGTGGCCGACCCGGCGGACCGGCCGACCTATCTCGGTGACGTCAACTGACCTCCCGCCCGGTGCCCGGGCCGTCGTCGACCACCTCGGGGCGACGCGTCCGGCCGGGCTCCTCGGGGTCTGGCTGCACGGGTCGGCGACGGCCGGCGGCCTGCGGCCCGACAGCGACGTCGACCTCCTGCTGGTGACCAGCCGCTCGCTCGACGACGCCGAGCGGCGCGACCTGGTCGGCGTGCTGCTGGAGTGGTCGGGTCGTCGCGCGACCCGCGGACCGGGTCGGCCGCTGGAGGTGGTCTCGGTGGTCCGGGACGACGTCCTGCCCTGGCGCTACCCACCCACCCGCGACTTCCTGTACGGCGAGTGGTTGCGCGAGGCGCTCGCCGCGGAGCCGCCGCGAGCCGAGCCGTCCCCGGACCTGGCCGTGCAGCTCGCGGCGGCGAGGGCCTCGTCCGTGCCGCTGCTCGGGCCCCCGCTCGCCGACGTGCTGGACGAGGTGCCGCCGGTGGACGTGCGTCGGGCCGTGCAGGACGCCCTGCCGGAGCTGCTGGCCGACCTCGTGGGCGACGAGCGCAACGTGCTGCTGACGCTGGCGCGGATGGTGGTCACCGTGGAGACCGGCGCGGTGGTGCCCAAGGACGTGGCCGCCGAGCAGGTCGCGGACGACGGGCCGGTCGGTGACGCGCTGCGGCTCGCGGCCGCGGCCTATCGCGGCGAGGCCCGCGACGATTGGGGTCCGGTGGGCGACGTCGCGGAGGCCCTCGCCGCCCGCGTGCGGTGTCAGCGCGAGGTCTGAGCCCGCAGCCGGTCGCGCACGTGGCCGGCGACCATCGCCATGGTCGTCCGCGCGCGGGCGGGGTCCTCGGTGAGGAAGTAGTGGTCCGCGTGCGGGGTCTCGTCGTAGACCACGTCGACGCCGGCCTCCCGCAGCCGCTCGGCGTAGCGCAGGCCGTCGGCGCGCAGCACGTCCCGCTGGCCGGTCAGCACGACGGCCGGCGGCAGGTCGCTCAGGTCCGGGGCCAGGACGGGGGAGGCGTAGGGCGAGCGTCGCGTCTCCGGGTCGGGGAAGTAGGTGCGCCGCACCCGCCGCCGCAGCGCGGGCGAGATCATGCCGGGGTCCCCGTCGCGGGGCTCCTGGGCGAGGTCGAGGGCGGGGCAGCCGAGCACCTGGAGCACGGGGCTGAACGACCCAGCGTCCCGCGCCTGCAGGGCGACGGAGGCCGCGAGCCCGCCGCCCGAGGAGAAGCCGCTGAGCACCACGCGTCCGTGCTCGAGCGCCACCGCAGCGGCGACGTCGTGGCACTGCTCGTGGGCGACCGGGAAGCGGGAGTTCGGTGCGACGTCGAAGTCCACGTTGACGACGGTCGCGCCGGTCTCGGCGACGAGGTAGCGGCACCACCAGTCGTCCATCGCCGGGTGGCGCATGAGGAACGCCCCGCCGTGGTGGTGCACGACCGCGCCGGCCCCGGGCCGCCCGGCGTACACGTGGACGGGCACGGCGCCGTGGCGGGTGCGGATCCGGCGTCGCGTCGGCCGGGGGAGGTCGCTGCCCGCGAACCGCAGCTGCTCGCCGTACCTCACGAAGCGCGCGGTGGCGCGCGAGGTCCAGGCGGCGACGTAGTCGCTGGGCAGCATGGGGCGGGTTCGTCCGGCGCGTCCGGGCGGATGGGTCAGCCCAGGGCGACCGTCAGCCGCGACGGGTCCAGCGCGTGGGGGAGCCGCTTCGACGGGTCGAGGGAGGCCCCGTCGAGGGTGAGCTCCTCGGACCCTGCCAGCAGGTGCGCCAGGAACGCCTGGCCGAGCAGGACCGACAGCCCGGCGCCCGGGCAGCCCTGCGGGCCGTGGCTGAAGAAGTTGAACGACCAGTCGTCGGCCGCGTCGCCGTCCACCCACACCGACGGGGCGAACCTGTCGGCATAGGGGATGCGGTCGCGGTTGCGGTGGTTGAACAGGTTCACGATGAGGTACGGCGTCCCGGCCGGCACGACGGCGCCGCGCGAGAACCGCGTCTCCTCCAGCGACACCCGGCCGAACATCGGCGTGGTCGGCCACAGCCGCATCGCCTCGAGCAGCGCGCCCGCGAGGAGGTCGAGGCCGGCGACCGAGGCGGGGTCCTCGAGGTCGGCGTCGAGGACGGTGGCCCGCACGTCGGCGAGGACGTCGGGATGCGCGGCCAGGGCGGCCAGGGCGCGGAAGGCGTTGGTGGCCAGGGTGTCGCCCATCGCGAACAGCCAGTGGATGAGCTGCCCGGCAGCCCCGCCGTCGGGTGCGGGCGCCTCGGCGACGAGGGACGCCAGCGACCCCTCCTCGGCGGCGTCGACGTAGGCCTGCAGCCGGGCGACCAGGTCGTCGTACCCCTCGGCGGGGGCGTCCGGCATCGAGTTGCCCGCCGCCATCAGGTCGGCCAGCAGGTCGCTGAGGGCCTCGTCGCCGGCCGCGGCGTCACCCAGCACCACGCGGCGGGTCAGCCGCAGGAACGCGTCGTGCAGGGAGTCGTAGTCCACCGTGCCGGCCGCGAGCAGCGGTGCTGCCTCCTCCGCGGCGACCCGGGTGAACGCGTCGGCCAGGCGGTGCAGCGGCTTTCCGGTGTCGAGCACGGCCTCCGCGAAGGCGCGACGGGAGCGCCACAGGTCGCCGCGCGAGATGGTCAGCGCGTCGGGCTGGAAGGCGCGCATGCCCTTGCGCTTGGCCTCGGGGTCGGAGCCGAACCGCTCCGGCGAGCCCTCGAGGACCAGGCGCACGTCGTCGGGGTGGTGCACCACGACCGTGTCGTCGCCGGCGACCTTCACCCAGAACGGCTCCGGGCCGTAGCGACGCACCAGCCCCTCCATGAAGGCGTACGCCGCGGCGTCGACCCCGACGCGGGAGGTCACCGCGACGACCGCTCCACGCTTGCGGAACAGGCCCGACAGCACGTTGGGCACGCCGATCTGCGCGGTGAAGCGGACGCTCTCGACGGTCGAGGCGCGAGGGAGGTCAAGACTCACGCGTCGGCGTCCTTGTCGTCCTTGCGCCCCGTGAAGTCGTCCATCGTGTGGTAGACGCCGATCAGGCGGCCGGCGACCAGGTCGCGGGCGGGGAGCGGGAGGATCCCCTTCATCGCCTCGCCGAGCAGGACGCTCTTGGGCAGCACGAGCATCGGCCGGCCCTTGCGCATCGCCTTCCAGACCTTGGCGCAGACGTCCTCGGGCTCCAGCAGCGGCAGCAGGGGAGCGGACTTGGCGCCCTCGAACATGCCGGTCTTGATGTAGTACGGCGCCACGGTGGTGATCCGGACGTGGTCGATCTCGGCCTGCTCGAGCTCCAGGCGCACCGAGTCGGAGAAGCCGATCGCCGCCCACTTGGACGCGGCGTAGACCGACATCCGGGGGTTGGAGGTGAAGCCGGCCGCCGAGGCGACGTTGACGATCCGTGACTCCTCACCCAGCTCGATCATCGCGGGCAGGAACGCCCGGACGACGTACATCGGCGCGAGGGCGTTGATCCGCATGGTCAGCTCGGCGTCGGCCAGGTCCGCCGGGGTCTCCCAGAAGTAGGAGTTGCCCCGCACGATGCCGGCGTTGTTGATCACCACGTGGGGCACGCCGACCTGGACGATCACCTGCTCCGCGACCGAGGCCACGACGTCCTTGTCGGAGACGTCGACGGTGAACTCGTGGACGTTGCCGCCCTGCTGGCGCAGCTCCTCCGCGGTCTCCTTGAGCGCACCCTCGTTGAGGTCCCAGAGGACCACCGCCTCGGCGCCCTCCTCGACCGCGATGCGGGCATAGATCTTGCCCATGCCCATCGCCCCACCGGTGATGAGCACCCGCTTGCCGGCCACGTTCTTCACTGTCGTCCTCCTTCGTCTCGACGGGAGCCCTGGTCAGGGCAGGTAGGCCCTGACCGTCGCGGCCAGCTTGGCTGCGAGGTGCTGGTCGGGCTGAGCAGGGTCGCCGACCTTCGGCCACGGCGCGAACACCCGCTCGACGTTGCCGAGCGCCGGGGCGAGCTCGGGGTAGTGCCGCAGCAGGATGTCCTTCATCGAGGTCTCCTGCACCCAGTCGAAGCCGACCTTGGTGTAGAAGTCCGGGTTGAAGTCCTCGGTGAAGAAGCGGTCGGACTTGATCCGCCGCGACGCCATGAGGATGAAGACGCGGAACGCGGTGTCGGAGAAGCCGAAGCCCTTGGGCGGCGTCTCGGCGTACATCCCGACCATCGGGTCGACCGCGTCGATGTCGCCGCGGTAGAGCTCGGCGATCTCCTTGGCCCAGCGCTTGTTGGGGGTCAGCTCGTCGAACGTCTTGAAGCGGGGCATGCGCAGCGCCTCGCGGAAGTCGTTGTAGCGCGGGATGCCGCGCTCGCGGTCGCGCACGATGTCGAGCGTCGCGAGGTCGAGCAGCTCCCCGTCGACGCGGCGCAGCTGGCGCAGCGTGTTGGGGTAGTTGTGCAGGCACACCGCGCCGGCGCTGGCGAGGCCGAGGGAGTACCAGATGTCCTCCAGCCCGAGGCGGTCCATGAACTCGCGGGTGTCGACGCCCTGGATCTCGGTGAGCGTGCGCTGCTCGCGGACCGTGTTGTCCTCGAGCGACCAGAAGTCGTAGTCGTCGGGGATCAGCGGGTGCATCCGGTAGACCGAGACGAACTCCTCGGTGAGCGAGAACGGCGCGGCGTGGTGGGCGGCCTCGGAGCCCGCGACCCCGGAGAGGGCCTCGGAGTGCGTGAGCCGGCCGACGCGCTTCTGCAGGGACTCGCCCTGGATGCCCCACCAGTTGGCGTTCATGCCGATCTGCAGCGCGGGGTGGCGCAGGATCGTGCGGGTCCAGTCGATCGTGTGGATCTTGGCCATCAGGGCGGAGTTGACCAGCCAGGCCAGCTCGAAGAGGCGCTGGTCGTCGAGGTGGGGGTAGGCCTTGGCGAGCGCGTCGGCGATCGCGTTGTGCTCGCGGGAGAAGACCGTGTGGAGCAGCGCCAGGCCGGCCCACCAGTTCTCGTTGAAGCCGGTGGCGTCGACGCCCGCGGTCTCGGGGTCGGCGAGGAGACGACCGTCCTGGATCTTGATGTGGCCGCCTTCGAAGGTGCGCAGGGCCTTCTGCTTCTCGGCGCCGGTGCCGTAGATCTGCGAGCCGTCCCACCAGTGCGACTCCTGGTTGTGGAACGCGGGGGCCGAGCCGCCGTGACCTGCGCGCGACGTGCCGGGCATCGTCGGCGTGCGGCGGATGCGCATGTGCTCCTCGGGCCAGGCGTCGCCGTCGGGCAGGGGAACCTCGAAGAAGTCGTCCTCCGGCCCGCGCTCGTGGAAGAACCAGTTGTGGTTCATGAACTGCAGCCAGGCCGCGGCGAGCACGTTGACGATGCCGGCGGGCACGAAGTCCTCACGCGCGAGCAGCAGGTTGCTGATGTCGCGCGGGTTGGGCTCGGCGAAGACGTTGCGCGGGGTCGTCATCCGGGGTGGGACGTTGCGCCCGAAGGCCGTCCCGGCGGCCCCCATCCACGGGAGCGAGAGGTCGTTGAACGAGCCGTCCGGGGTGCGCGCGCGGCGGACCTCGTCGGTCACCGGGCCGAGGTCGGTCTCGGGTCGGGCGTCGGGCACCTCGAAGAGGTTCTTCTCGCGCAGGTCCTTGCGGAGCTTGGTCAGGTTGGCGAGCTGGAGGGTGAGCGAGGGCAGCTGGTGCCACTGCCTGCCGACCTTCTCGTTGACCACGTTGGCCACGGCGTCCAGGGGCTTGTCCAGCTTGCTCATGCGTCACCTCACGGCACTCGTCCCGGCCCGTCCGGTCCGCTTCCACACCCTAGGACCGGAGCTACTCGCGCGTACAGGTTCCGGTCCGCCGTCCCGATGGGCGACCCGGGGACGACTGCAGAAGGGTGACCCGGGTCAGGCGACGAAGATGCAGAACGGGTGTTCAGAGGGGTCGGTGAGGACGTAGAGCGGCTCCTCGGGGTCGTCGGTGCGGTCGAGCCGGACCCGGGCGCCGAGGGCGACCGCGCGGTCCTTCTGCTCCTCGAGCTCCTCGACCGTGCCGACCACCGTGTCCAGGTGGAGCATCTGCGGCCGGGTCCCCTCGCCCCAGGTCGGTGGCGCGTAGTCCTCGACCTGCTGGAAGGCGAGCTGGACGCCACCGGGGTTGCGGAGCACGAGCCAGTCGGCTCCGCGCTCGTCGGCCTCCCCGGGCGGCGGCGGCTCGTCCCCGTCGCGATAGGTCAGGGCGAACAGCTCGCGGTAGAACTCGGCCAGCGTGCGGGCGTCATCGGTGTCGAGCACCACCTGCGCGATGCGCGCGGGGGTCATGGCGTCTCCTGCGTGTGGTCGTAGGCCTCGGCGACGACCGGCTCGAACGCGTCGGCGAGCGCGGCGTAGCCCTTGTCGTTGGGGTGGAAGCGGTCCGCGGCCACCTTGCCCACCCAGGTGCGCGGCCCGGCGGTGATCATGTCGACCACGCGCACGCGGCCGAGCTCGTGGGCCGCCCAGATGTGGGAGTTGGAGCGCCGGGCTGCCGCGCGCGGCTGGGGGAGCGTGGACACCACCGCACCGGTCGGGAGGCGCACGAGCAGGTCCTCGAACCGCCCCGGCAGGTGCGGCCGGTGCGCCTTGTTGAAGATGTCGTTGCTGCCGACGAGCACGGTGACGACCGCGTGCGCGCGCAGCGGGTCGGCGGCCAGCAGGTGGTCCAGCAGCGGCACCTGCTGCTCGAGCACGTCGGAGAGCACGGCGCCGGTCGCCGACAGGTTGACCACGGTGAGGTCGCGCCCGCTGCGGGCCAGCCGCTCGTGCAGCTGGTGGACCCAGCCGCGGTCCCACCGGGTCGCACCGACGCTCTGCGACATCGAGTCACCGAGGACGTACCACCGCCGGCCGGGGACCGCGAGGGCGTCGCGGTTGTGCGCGACCCACGCGTCGGCGTACGGCGTGACGTGCTTCTGCACGCTCCGCACGCCGGGCAGGAACCACCCGAGCACACGCAGCACGCGCCCCGGTCCGCGGCCGGTGCGGTTGTCGTAGGTGAACGTCTCCACGGCGTGAACCTACGACCTGGTGCGACGCAGCGGCCGGCGCTGACGGCCGGCCCTGTCGAAGTTCTCCGGGCGCAGCCAGGCCTCGTGCGCCGCACGCACCTGCGGCCACTCGGCGTCGGTGAGCGAGAACCAGTCCGTGTCGCGGTTGCGTCCCTTGACCGCGAGGTGCTGCCGGAAGCGCCCCTCGTAGCTGAAGCCGAGCCGCAGCGCCGCCTGCCGCGACGGCTCGTTGAGGCTGTCGCACTTCCACTCCACACGGCGGTAGCCGAGGTCGTCGAAGGCGTGCCGCAGCAGCAGGTGCGTCACCTCGGTGGAAGCCGGTGTCCGTTGCATCGCCCGGGAGAAGAGCACCGCCGCGATCTCCAGCACCCCGTTGGCCGCGTCGACCCGGGCGTACGACGAGACGCCGTGCGCCTGCCCGTCGCGCACGACCGCGAAGGTCAGCGTCGCGGGGTTCGCGACCTCGGCCTCCACGAGGGCCTGCATCGCGGGGAGGTCCTGCGGCCGCTCGGTGGTGCGGTAGGTCCACAGCGCGTCGTCGTCCGGGCCGGCCACCGTCGCCAGGAGGTCGGCCGCGTGGCCCGCCGCGAGCGGCCCGAGCCGCACGTGCTGACCCGGGAGGACGACGGGTGAGGGGTCGGGGCGGGGCCGCCAGCCGGGGATCGGTGCACCGACAGGCTGGCCGTGGGCGTCGAGGGGCACGGCATCACGCTAGAGGTCGCAGGCGTCAGCGCATGCGCTGCTCGCCGTCCTTGATCGCCTCACGGATGCGCTGGTAGGTGCCGCACCGGCAGATGTTGCGGATCTTGTCGAGGTCGGCCTCGGTGATCGACCGCCCCTCGCGGCGCACCCGTCGGACCAGGGCGACGGCCTGCATCACCTGACCGGGCTGGCAGTAGCCGCACTGCGACACGTCGTGGTCGATCCAGGCCTGCTGCATCGGGTGCAGGTCGCCGCGTGCGGTGTCGGCGAGGCCCTCGATCGTGGTCACCTCGTCGTCGGGGGACAGCTTGCCCACCGGGATCGAGCACGGGTTGGCCGCCTTGCCGTTGACGTGCGAGGTGCACGCCTTGCAGACGTTGATGCCGCAGCCGTACTTGGGGCCGGTGACCCCGAGGCGGTCGCGCAGCACCCAGAGCAGGCGCTCGTGGTCGGGCGCCTTCACGGTCACCTTGCGGCCGTTGAGGATGAAGGTCTGGTCGGGCACGGCAGGCTCCTCAGCGAAGGTGGTCGAGGCCGTCGGTGGGCGACGGCGGGACGGGGGGCACGAACGACTTGGGCGTGAACGGGATCGGGTCGCGGTGGTTGATCGGGAAGTACGTCGGGATGCTGCCGGTCGCTGCGCCGTAGGCCGAGGCGACGGCTGCGAACGTCGCGGCGACGCCTGCCTCGCCGGCCCCACCGGGCTCGGTGCTGTCCGACGGCATGATGTGGACGTCGACGCGGGGCGGGGTGTTCCACTGGCGCGTGTAGAAGTAGTTGTCCCAGCTGGCCTCGAGGAACTTGCCGTCCTGGAGGTGGCAGCTCGAGGTGAGCGCCAGCGCGATGCCGTCGTTGATGCCACCGAGCATCTGCGCCTCGAGCCCGCGCGGGTTCACGACGAGGCCGGCGTCGACGGCGAACGTCACCCGCCGCACGCGCGGCCCGGTGACGGCCTCCTTCATGATGTAGCGGCTCACCGTCGCGGGGCGGCAGTCGATCTCGACCAGCGCAGCGGTGACGCCCTTGTACTCCTTGTGGATCGCGATCCCCTGGGCGATGCCGGCAGGCAGCGAGCGGCCCCAGCCGCCCTCCTTGGCGACCTTCTGGATCACCGCTCTGGTGCGGGCGTCCTTGACGAACTTCAGCCGGAACTCGAGCCGGTCCATCTTCATCGCCCTGGCGAGCTTGTCCATCGTCAGCTCGACCGCGACCCGGGAGTCGGGGGAGTAGATGTTGCGCATGCTGCCGGTGTTGAAGCGGTCGTCGGTCTCGTTGATCACCTGGTCCACGACCCCGAAGTTGAACGGGATCTCCTGGGTCAGGTTCCACACGGTCTGGGCGTAACCCAGGTTGCCGAGCGCACCGGGCGGGAGCTCCGCGGCGTACGCCGAGATGAGCTCGCCCAGGCCGTGCCGGAAGTCGGTCTCGACGCTGGTGTGGCGCTGCTCGAAGGTGGTCACCTCGCCGCCGACGTACGACGCCCGCACGCGCGAGATCGCCATCGGGTGGCCCCGGCCCTGCCGCGGCTCGTCGGCGCGGTGCCACATCAGCTTGACCGGCTTGCCCATGGCCTTGGAGATCGCTGCGGCCTCGAGCCCCGCGTCGTAGAACAGCTTGCGGCCGAAGGATCCGCCGCCCTGGGTGACGTGCAGCTTCACCTTGTCGGGCGTCAGGCCGAGCATCACCGCGATGCGCTCCTGCGCGGTGATCGGCGACTTGAAGGAGCCCCAGATCGTGGCCTGGTCGGAGCGCACGTCGGCGATGGCGCAGTTGGGCTCGAGGGAGGAGTTGCTGCGGAAGTAGAAGACGAACTCGGTCTCGACGGTCTTGGTGAGCGGCGGGACCGGCGCCAGGGGCAGCTGGTTGGCGCGGAGCTCGGCGAGGATGTCCTTGTCGGACTCGCCCTTGACCGGCCCGGCCTGCCACGTCACGTCGAGCGCGCGGACCGCGTCGATGCACTGGCCGAAGGTGGTCGCGCGGACCGCGACACCGGTGTCGACCTTCACCACGTGGGTGACGCCGGGCATCGCCAGGACCTTGCTGCGGTTGTTGACCCGCACGGGCTTGCCGTTGAGCGTCGGCGGGCGGCAGACCATCGTGGGCAGCGCGCCGGGGACCTCGAGGTCCATCGCGAACTTCTTCTCGCCGGTGACGATCGCGCGGGCGTCCTTGCGGCCGCGCCCGGTGCCGATGACCGTGAAGTCGGCCGGGTCCTTGAGGACCACCTGCACGCCCCTGGTGGTCGAGGTCGCACCCGCCTTCGCCAGCTCGGCGTAGGTCAGGCTGCCGGAGGGGCCGGTGACCACACCGTCGCGCACCGACAGCTTGTCGAGGGCGTCACCGAGCTGGGCCGAGGCGGCTGCGAGGAGGGCGCCGCGAGCGACGGCCGCGGCGACGCGGATCGGGGTGAAGGTCGAGATCGTGGTGTTGGACCCGCCGGTCAGCTGGTTCCACACGAGCTCGGGCCGGGCGTCGGCCAGCGTCACGCGCACCTTGGCGAGGGGGAGGTCGAGCTCCTCGGCGATGATCATCGCGGTCGAGGTCGTGATGCCCTGGCCGACCTCGGCGCGGGGGAGCGCGAACGACGCCGTTCCGTCCTCGTGCACCACGACGGTGATCAGGTTGGCCGTCGGGCGCGCGGCGTCGGTGAGGAGATCGTTGAGGTCGTACTGCTCCGGGATCTGCGGTGGGCTGGGCACCACGGCGCTCGCCGGCGTCGTCCAGCCCGCGCCGAGATCGGCCGCTGCGGCGACCGTGGCGCCTGCGACGAGGTAGCCGAGGAAGCTGCGTCGGCCCACCCCTCCAGGAGAGGCGTCGAGGTCTGTCACCGGGCTGGGGTCGTGGGGCATGCGTCTCCTCCGGGTGCGTGCGAGCCGGTGGGGCGGCTCACGGGGACAGCGACCGGGTGTGGGGCCGGTCACGTCTGGTTCGGCTCGAATCTGTCACGGGCTTGGTGCGACTTTGTCACAGAATGGGACCGTCCCGAACGGGTAGATCCCCACCATGTCAACTCGTAAGACAGTCGCCGTCGTCGGAGGACACGGCCAGATCGCGCGTCTGCTGCACCCGCTCCTGCTCGAGGCCGGCCACACGCCGGTCGCCCTGGTCCGCAGCTCCGAGCAGGCCGACCACCTCGCGGGGGAGGGCGTCAGCACGCGGCACCTCGACATCGAGGCCGACGACGCCGAGGCCTTCGCCCGTGCCTTCGAGGGCTGCGACGCGGTCGTGTTCGCGGCCGGGGGAGGCCCCGACGGCAGCGTGGAGCGCAAGCGCACGGTCGACCTGGAGGGGTCGACCAAGTCGATCGAGGGGGCCCGCCTCGCGGGCATCGACCGCTTCGTGCAGGTCTCCGCGATCGACGTGGACAAGCCGCTCCCGGAGGACACCGACGAGGTCTGGCGGGCCTACGTCGAGGCCAAGCGCGACGCCGACGCCGCCCTGCGCGAGTCCGCGCTCGACTGGACGATCATCCGGCCCGGCCGGCTCACCGACGACCCGGCGACGGGCCTGGTCGCGCTCGGACGCGACGTCCCCCGGGGCGAGGTGTCGCGCGCCGACGTCGCAGCCGTGCTGCACGCCGTGCTCGAGGACGACCGCTCCATCGGCTACCAGTGGAACCTCGTCGGTGGCGACGTGCCGGTCGAGCGGGCGGTGCGGGAGGCTGCGGGAGCCTGATCCCTCCGCGACCCCGCGAGGGGTCCGGCGCACGACCAGGCATGTCCCGCTTTGTCGTCGATAACTGGGAAATGCGTGACAGGACGTGCTCCTGGGGCCACGATGCTGGAAGTGTCTGGTTCGCCCAGGGGGCTCGTGGCCCGGAGGGAGTTCATCTGATGAGGCGCGTCCCGATCGCCCCGGTCGGCCCGCCCCTCTCGACGGCCTGTTTCGTCGTCTCGGGCGGGTTCGCCGTGCTCGCGCTCGTCGGCTGGTTCGCCGATGTCGCCGCACTGACCAACCTCGGGCTCAGTCGCGTCTCCATGAAGGCGAACACCGCCGTGTGCCTCCTGCTGCTGTCGGTGGCCGCGCTGGT
>CAZKZQ010000015.1:0-2132 GCA_964557235.1 uncultured Nocardioidaceae bacterium | reverse complement strand
ACACCCGCGGTCCTCTCCGACCTCGACGAGGCGGTGACCGAGCTGCGCGAGGCGATCAAGGAGCTGCACCGTCCCGTCGCAGGGCGCGGCCGCTGAGCCACGGAACCGGTTCGGGACCCTCGTCCCGACTTCGGGGCTCGGGCGTGCGCGGTGCAACCTCTCGACGCGGGGCCGCGTCCTGGGTTCGAACTGGTCACCCGAACCCGAGAAGAGGCACTGCCATGAGGACCAACCGCTCCAACCGTTCCGCTCGTCCCACCCGTTCCACCCGCCCTGCCCGTCCGACCCGTGCGATCGCGTTGAGCGCCGCCTCGGCCGCCGGCGTCGCCGCGCTCGCCGTCGGCGGATACGCCTCCGCCGCGGAGCCGCACGCGGCCGCGCCGCGCACCGTGTCCACCATGTCGGCCACCACCTCGAGCTCCACCGTCGAGGCCTCCCCGGTCCGCGTGGAGCACCAGGCCGGCAAGGTCATGGAGGGCACCGCCGACGGCGTGATGGTCACGGTCTACGAGAACTCGATGTACGGCTCGTCGATCCAGGTGGTCCTCGGCGACCCCGACGAGGAGAACTTCGGCTACGTCGAGCAGGCAGGTCCGTTCGTGCACGACGGCGTGCTCGACGTGACCATCGACGTGAAGGGCACCCCCGTGCGGCTGCACGGCACGGTGACCGAGACGGGTCGTCCGGAGAAGATCCGCGAGTCCTACCAGGACGCCGGCCAGCAGATCGTCGACAAGGGCACCCACACCCAGCTGGCGACCGACGTCGACGTGACGATCCGCGGCACCTCCGCCCCGGTCTCGTTCGCGCCGGCCTTCGCCTACGACCTGGAGAGCCGCAAGGTCACGCTCTACGGCCGCTGAACCCCCACCCCCACAGAGCAGGGCGGCACCTCGTCGGAGGTGCCGCCCTGCTGCACGTCGTACGCCGGGTGGGAGCCGCGCTACGGTCGCGGGCATGAGTCGATCGCAGCGCGCCGACGGGCAGGACGGGTGAACCCGTCCGAGCGGTGGGACGTCTCGCCCGAGGAGCTGCGCGAGCAGCTCAACGCCTGGCCCACCTTCGCCGCGCAGGGGATCGTCGTCGAGGAGGTCGCCCCCGACTGGACGCGCGCCGTGGTGTCGATGCGGGTCGAGCCCGCCAACGCCAACTACTTCGGCACCGCCTTCGGCGGCTCGATGTTCTCGATGGCCGACCCCTTCGTCGTCGTCCTGGCTGCCAAGCAGCTCGGGTCGGCGTACGCCGTGTGGGACAAGGTCGCGGAGATCGACTTCCTGCGGCCGGGGAGGGGCACGGTCAGGACCGTCGTGGAGATGCCGGCCGACGTCGTGCGGTCCCTGGCCGAGGAGGCGCGCGGGGGCGCCAAGGTGCTGCGGTGGTTCGACGTGCCGATCACGGACGGGTCGGGGGAGACGGTGGCCGTCCAGCGGCGCCGGCTCTACGTCCGCGAGCGGCTTCGCTGAGGTCACCAGGAATGTCGGTGGTCGCACCTAGCGTCGGCACCGACGTACTTCGACCCACTCGGAGGTGGCGATGAGCACCCTGCAGGACCGTCCCAACACCGCGCTGCTCGTGATCGACGTCCAGAACGGCGTCGTCGAGGGAGCACCGAGACGCGACGAGGTGGTGGCCAACATCAACGTCCTCGTGGATCGTGCACGCCGAGCGAGCACGCCGGTCGTGTGGGTCCAGCACTCCGACGGCGGCCTGCCGCAGGGGAGCCCCGAGTGGGCGTACGTCCCCGAGCTGGTCCGTGACGAGTCCGAGCCCTTGGTGCACAAGACCTACGGCGACTCCTTCGAGGCCACCGGCCTCGAGCAGGTGCTGTCCGAGCGCGGCGTCGGCCACCTCGTGGTGGCCGGTGCCCAGAGCGATGCCTGCATCCGGTCGACGATCCACGGTGCGTTCACGCGGGGCTACGACGTGACCCTGGTGGGCGACGCGCACACGACGGAGGACCTCTCGGCCTACGGCGCCCCGGCGCCCGAGGCGGTCATCGCGCACACCAACCTCTACTGGTCGCACCAGTCGGCGCCGGGCCGCACTGCACACACCAAGGAGACGACCGAGGTCGTCTTCGCCTCGAGCCGTCACGAGGAGTGACGGCAGGGCTGCCTGTGCTCGGTCCTAGG
>CAZKZQ010000014.1:25732-27803 GCA_964557235.1 uncultured Nocardioidaceae bacterium | reverse complement strand
GGTGACGTGCTCGACCGCTCGGCGTTCGCCGAGCCGGCCCAGTCGGCCTCGCCGTCGACGAAGCCGTCGGCCGGCCGCACGCCCCCACCCGTCGTACGTCCCGGGCCGTCACCCACGGGCACGAGCCCCAAGCCGCGCCGCTCGCGGGTCCCGTTGCCGAGCCTGCCGACGCCCCGGCTCCTCGGCGTCGTCGAGGGTGCCGACGCGAGCTGGCCGCAGTGCCCCAAAGGCCTCGGCATCCCGCAGAAGCGCACCCTGGGCGCCCCGATGCCCTTGGACAGCGCGCGGTTCGTCGTCCTCGGCCTGACCAACGGCCCGTCGTTCACCCCCAACCCGTGCCTCGCGGACCAGGTGGCGTGGGTGCGGCAGCGGCGCATGCTGCTCGGTGCCTACGCCGTCCACTCGCGCCCCGACGCCGCGACGATCGAGCAGCTGCGCGACAAGGGCCCGTACGACGGCTCGACGCGGCTCGGTGCCCAGCGCAACACCGGCTACCAGCAAGCGTTGTTCGCGGTCGCCCAGATGCGCGCGGCCAGGTTGACCGCGCCGTTCGTCTGGGTCGACGTCGAGCCGGTGCCGAGCTTCGACTGGGGACCTGACCTCGAGGCCAACGCCGCGGTGATCGAGGGCGCAGTCCGGGGCTATCGCGCGTCGGGGTTGAAGGTCGGGTTCTACTCCACGCCCCTGCTGTGGAAGGCGGTCGTCGGTGACCGCACCTTCGGTGGCCTGCCCGAGTGGCGCGCCGCCGGCCAGACCTCACGCGCCGAGGCGCTGCGCCGCTGCGCCTCCGACTGGTCCTTCCAGGGCGGCCCCGCCGTGATGGGCCAGTGGGTGCAGTTCGACCGCGACCGCAACCTCACCTGCCCGGCCGCGACCGGGAGGCTGACCGACTACTTCGGCCGGTGACTCAGCCGATCATGCGGCCGGCGACCCCGCGCTGACGGGCGGCGATCCGCTCGCGCCACTGCTCGGGGGTGACCTTGTTGTCCTCGAAGTACGGCAGGTGCTGGGCGACCTCGTCCGCGGAGCAGATCACCATCGTCGGGCCGTCCTCCGCCGTCAGCTCACGCTCCAGCCGCTGCCAGCGGAACTGCAGGTAGCCCCGGTCGTGCCCGAGCCGCTCGATCCAGTTGGCGACCCCCGGGTCGTGCTCGGCGACGACGAGCCGGATCATCCCGTCGGGGTCGACCTGGGCCTGGTGACCGTTGAGCGAGGTCTGGTGGTCGGCGTACTCCAGCGAGGTGTACCAGACCGTCCCGAGCTGGAAGCCGAGGTACGGCGCGTCCCCGCGCGGCACGGTGATCACCAGCACCTGGTCGTCGGTGAGGTCGTAGTGGCCGACCGAGGAGTACTGCGACGACAGCCCGCCCGGCGTCGGCCGCGGTGTGGTGAGGGTGTTGACCGGCTCGTTGAGGTAGAACCACTCCGGGAAGACGAACCACGTCTTGATCCGCGCGACCAGCATCTTGGCCGCGACCGCGAAGCGCTTGTCCGCAGCGGCCTGCCACGCCGCCCCGTCCTGACGCTCGGGAGCGAGCCCCCGCGTGTCCGCGCGCTCGATCGTGATGTGGCCGCGCGTGGCCGCCCAGTCGTCGTACACCTCACGGATGGCGAGCATCCGCGCGGTCTCCGGCAGCACCACGTGGTGGTCGCAGGCGTACGCCGACCCGGCCGGCCCGAACGACACCTCGAAGGAGCCGTCGTCGGAGATCGCCAGGGACCGGTCGTCGAAGGCGGTCGAGCCGTCGGGGGTGGAGCTCGGCGTGTAGTCGCCGCCGAGCACCTGGAACGACAGGTCGACGGTGTCCCCGCGCTTGCCGCGGACGACGTAGGTCACGTCGGGCAGCACGTTGGCGTGGTAGTAGACGGTGTCGGGGTTGTCGAGCCCCATCTTGGTGTGCTGACTTGTCGAGTTGACAAGAAATGTTTGCTCGGGCGCGTAGGCCCAGGCCATCTGCAGCGACGCACGGATCGACCCGGCGAGGTAGTCCAGCCCCTCGGCCAGGTCGGCGTCGGTCTTGACGAACTTCGCGTTGCGGACCAGGTCCTCGGCCTCCGCGATCGCTGCGGT
>CAZKZQ010000014.1:0-25632 GCA_964557235.1 uncultured Nocardioidaceae bacterium | reverse complement strand
TCTTGACGAACTTCGCGTTGCGGACCAGGTCCTCGGCCTCCGCGATCGCTGCGGTGAACGGCTCGGTCGTCACGACTTCACCTTCGCGATCACGCTCTCGGCGAACTTCTCGAGGTTCTCGATCTTCTTCTCCAGCGGCTCGGTGTCGGGCCCCTTGATGTAGGGGATCCGGAAGCCGACGATCACGTCGGTGACGCCGCGGTCCTCCAGGCGCTTGCAGCCGTCGGGGGAGTAGGCGTCGAACGAGATCACGTGCTGCTCGAAGGGCTCGTTCTCGACGCCCTCCTCCTTGCGGATCTCGGCGATCCGGTCCAGCAGCCGCTCGAGCTCCTCGGGCTTGCCGCCGCCGTGCATCCAGCCGTCGCCGCGCGTGACCGCCCGGCGCAGCGCGGCGTCGGCGTGACCGCCGACCAGGATCGGGATCGGCTGCGTCGGCGCGGGCGTCTGGGTCAGGCGAGGGATGTCGTAGAACTCGCCGTGGTACTCGAACTCCCCGCCGGCGGTGATCCCCTTGACGATGTCGATGCACTCGTCGAAGCGCTTGCCGCGCCGCTCCCACGGCACGCCCATCGCGGCGTAGTCCTCGGGCCACGGGCTCAGCCCGACGCCCAGGCCGAGCCGGTTGTCGGTGAGGTAGGCGATCGACGCGGCCTGCTTGGCGACCAGCACCGGCGGGCGGATCGGCAGCTTGAGCACGAACGGCGTGAACCGCAGCGTCGTCGTCACCGCCCCGAGCCACGCGCAGAGCGTGAGGGTCTCGATGAACTCCTTGCCCTCGAGGAACTCGCGGTCGCCGTCCTCGGTGTAGGGGTACTCCGCGTCGGACTCGGCCGGGTAGATCAGGCTGTCGGCCACCGTCATCGAGTCGTAGCCCGCCGCCTCGGCCGCCTGCGCGAGCGGGGCGTAGTAGCGGACGTCGGTCATCGCCTCGGCATAGGTGAACCTCATGGGCCAAGACTAGAACGTGTTTCAGTTTCTCCGCTAGGGCAAGGTCGGGGCATGGGTTCGCAGAGGTGGACGCGCTGGGTCGCGATCGGGGTGGTCGTCCTCATGGTGGCCGGCGGATCGCTGGCCGGCGTGCTCGGACTGATCGACCTGGGCAACGACGACGCCGGGTCGGAGCCGGCGGTCGGGGACGAGTCCCGATCGACCCTGGTCCTCCCGCGCCGACCCCTCGGCTGGCGAGCGGTCGAGGATGCCGACACCAGGGCGGCCCGACGGAAGGCCGAGGCGTTCGGCGAGGGCTTCGGCGCACGGACCGTCTACGCGCAGTACGCCGGCAGCGGGCGCTCCTTCGACCTCACCGGGATCATCCCGGGCGCCGGCACGGACCTCGGCCAGGCCCTTGCCGCGTCTCCCGACGCGGCCGCCGCCCGCCAGTTCGTCAACGCGGGCCTCGGCGAGGGGTCGAGCTTCCCGTCCGGGGTCGGCGGCGTCGCGTTGCGCTGCGGCGAGATCCAGGTCGGCCAGGTCGCCTGCATCTGGGCCGACTCCTCGGTGCTCACGCTGATGTCGTGGCGCCTCGGGAAGGGCGTGACCGTCGACGAGGTCGCGCAGCTGACGGCCGCCCTCCTCCCGTCCTTCCGCCAGCCGGCCTGAGGACTAGAACGTGTTCCAGTTTCTCGGCTAGGGTGCGCCGATGGACGACGTACGCCGCCTGCTCGACCGCGCTGAGATCACCGACCTGATCACCCGCTACACCCGCGCCGTCGACACCGGGGACCTCAGCGGGTTCGACCAGGTGTTCACCGACGACGCCTCCATCGACTACACCGCGAGCGGGGGCCAGGCCGGCCCGGTCGCCGAGGTGCGCCGGTGGCTCGGTGAGGAGGCGATCCCGCTGTTCGCCCAGACCCAGCACCTCGTGGGCCAGGTCGACATCGACCTCGACGAGGCGGGCGACACGGCCGCGGCGACGGCGTACTTCTGGAACCCGATCCGCATCCAGCTGCCCGACGCCGAGCCCTTCGACATGGAGATCGGCGGGCTCTACGAGCACGAGCTGGTCCGCACCGACGCCGGCTGGCGCTCCCGCCGCCTCGTCGAGCGCGTCCTCTGGAAGAAGTAGGTCGCGCAACTGGTCGATCCCGACGCCTCGGACGCCGAGCGTGCGTCGCGAGTGACCAGCTCCCTGCGCGAGGCCGGTCTTCCCGGACCCGGGTTGGACCGAGGCCGCGCGTCGGGGAGGATGTGCCCATGGCCACCCCCGACGACCGCGAGGACGACCCCGGGCGCGCGCTCGCATGGGCGCTCGCAGCGATGCTCGGCGTCGCCGTGGTGGTCGGGCTCTGCATCGGCGGCGCGATGGTCGCCGTGGCCCAGGTGGGCGGCCTGACCGCCGAGAGCGACGGAGGCAGCGAGGCGGCCGCCCCGGCGAGCCTCTACATGCCGTCCTACGTCCCCACCAAGGACTCCGGCGACGACGGGTTCGACCTGCCGGGTCCCGAGGACACCCCCGACGCGCTGCCCGGCGGCGACGAGTCGGCCGACGTCCCGCAGGGCAACAAGATCACGCTGTTCGTCGCCCCTCAGAACGTCTCCCCGGGCGAGCGGATCAACTTCAACGGCGTCTACACCGACGGTGAGGGCGCCCGTCTGCAGATCCAGCGCAAGGAGGGTGGCGCCTGGACCGACTTCCCGGTCGACGCCACCGTGCGCGGCGGGTCCTTCGAGACCTGGATCCAGACCAGTCGCGGCGGAGTGACGAAGTTCCGCGTCTTCGACAAGGACGCCAACCGTGCGTCCAACGTCGTCACCGTCACCATCGGCTGACCGCCCCGCCCGTGTGACCCAGGTCACGCCGACGCAGGAACAGACCCCCACCTCCGGGCGTTGTGATGGACGTCAAGAGTTGAGTTGAAGCGGCTCAACTTCTTTGACAGACTCGCAGCAGAACGTCCCGGGACGGCACCCGTCCCGACCCCGATCAGTGGAGGTAGCACAGCCATGGCACGAGCCGTCGGTATCGACCTCGGTACGACGAACTCCGTCGTCGCCGTCCTCGAAGGTGGAGAGCCCACCGTCATCGCCAACGCCGAGGGTGCGCGCACGACCCCCTCGGTCGTGGCGTTCGCCAAGAACGGCGAGGTCCTCGTCGGTGAGGTCGCCAAGCGTCAGGCGGTCACCAACGTCGACCGCACCATCCGGTCCGTCAAGCGCCACATGGGCACCGACTGGAAGCAGCAGATCGACGACAAGTCGTTCACCCCGCAGCAGATCTCCGCGTTCGTGCTGCAGAAGCTCAAGCGCGACGCCGAGGCCTACCTCGGCGAGACCGTCACCGACGCGGTGATCACCGTGCCGGCGTACTTCTCCGACGCGCAGCGCCAGGCCACCAAGGAGGCCGGCGAGATCGCGGGCCTCAACGTGAGCCGCATCGTCAACGAGCCCACCGCGGCCGCGCTGGCCTACGGCCTCGACAAGGAGTCCGACCAGACCATCCTCGTCTTCGACCTCGGTGGCGGCACGTTCGACGTGTCCCTGCTCGAGATCGGCGACGGCGTCGTCGAGGTCAAGGCGACCTCCGGTGACAACCACCTCGGTGGTGACGACTGGGACGAGCGCCTCGTCGAGTGGATGGTCAAGAAGTTCAAGGACAACAACGGTGTCGACCTCGGCGCCGACAAGATCGCCAAGCAGCGCCTCCAGGAGGCCGCCGAGAAGGCCAAGATCGAGCTGTCCTCCTCCTCGGAGACCACGATCCACCTTCCCTACATCACCCACGGCGAGAGCGGCCCCCTCCACTTCGAGGAGAAGATCAGCCGCACCGAGTTCCAGAAGCTCACCGCCGACCTGATCGAGCGCACCAAGGCGCCGTTCCGCTCCGTCATCAAGGACGCCGGCATCGACGTCTCCGGCATCGACCACGTGGTCCTCGTCGGCGGCTCGACGCGCATGCCTGCCGTGGCCGAGGTCGTCAAGGAGCTCACCGGCGGCAAGGAGCCCAACAAGGGCGTCAACCCGGACGAGGTCGTCGCGGTCGGCGCCGCGCTCCAGGCCGGCGTGCTCAAGGGCGAGGTCAAGGACGTCCTGCTCCTCGACGTCACCCCGCTGTCGCTCGGCATCGAGACCAAGGGCGGCGTCATGACGCGCCTGATCGAGCGCAACACGACGATCCCGACCAAGCGCTCGGAGGTCTTCACCACCGCTGACGACAACCAGCCCTCGGTGATGATCCAGGTCTACCAGGGCGAGCGTCAGATGGCCGCGCAGAACCAGCCCCTCGGCAACTTCGAGCTGACCGGCCTCCCGCCGGCTCCTCGCGGCGTGCCGCAGATCGAGGTCACCTTCGACATCGACGCCAACGGCATCGTCCACGTCTCCGCCAAGGACCGTGGCACGGGTCGCGAGCAGTCGATGACGATCACCGGTGGCTCGGCGCTGTCCAAGGACGACATCGACCGCATGGTCAGGGAGGCCGAGGAGTACGCCGAGGAGGACCGCAAGCGCAAGGAGGCGGTCGACGCCCGCAACCAGGCCGAGACCCTCGCCTACTCCACCGAGAAGTTCCTCGAGGAGAACTCCGAGAAGATCCCCGAGGACGTCCGCACCGAGGTCCAGGCCGACGTCGACGCCCTCAAGAAGGCGCTCGAGGACACCTCCGAGAGCGGCACGGACCTGATCGGGTCCGCCGCGGCCAAGCTCGCCGAGTCGAGCCAGAAGATGGGCGCCGCGATGTACGCCGCCGGCGAGGCCGACGCGGCCGCGTCCGGTGCCGGTGACTTCGCCACCGGCGACGCCGACGACGACGTGGTCGACGCCGAGATCGTCGAGGACGAGACGACCGACGACGGGGGCGACACGAAGTGACCGATCCGACCGGATCCCGTCCCGAGGCAGAGCACTTCCCGGACGCCGGCCAGGTCGACTTCGACGCCGAGACCACGCCGGACGAGGCACACGTGACCGACGGGACGGGGCCGCGGGACACCGCGGCCCCGCCCGTGGGGCCCGAGGGGCCGTTCGACGAGGCTCCCGGCGAGGTCGAGGCGGAGGGCGCCGAGATGGATGCCCGCATCGCCGAGCTGACCTCGGACCTGCAGCGCCTCCAGGCGGAGTACCTCAACTACAAGCGTCGCGTCGACCGTGACCGCGAGGTCGTGGTGGCCAACGCCAAGCTGGCCGTCCTCCAGAACCTCCTCCCCGTGCTCGACGACGTCGAGCGGGCGCGGGAGCACGAGGAGCTCAGCGTCGGCTTCAAGGCGGTGGGCGAGGCGCTCGAGCGGGTCGTCGCCGGTGCCGGGCTGGAGAGGTTCGGCGCCAAGGGCGACGAGTTCGACCCGCGCCTGCACGAGGCCCTCATGCACGGCCACTCCAGCGAGGTCACCACCACGGTGTGCGACACCATCATCCAGGCGGGCTACCGCCTGGGCGACCGCGTCGTCCGCCCAGCCAGGGTGACCGTCCTCGACCCCGAGCCCGGCTGAGGCGGGGCCCGCACCACGACCCACTCCGGAGGGAGGCACCGATGACCAGCTCGGACTGGGCGACCAAGGACTTCTACAAGGTCCTCGGCGTCGCCAAGGACGCGCCTGCGGCCGAGATCAAGAAGGCCTACCGCAAGCTGGCGCGGGCCAACCACCCCGACTCCAACGCGGGTGACAAGGCCGCCGAGGAGCGCTTCAAGGCGATCGCCGAGGCCTACGACGTCGTGGGCGACGAGGCCAAGCGCAAGGAGTACGACGACACGCGGGCGATGTTCGCCGGCGGTGGCTTCGGCGGGGGCGGGTTCTCGACCGCCGGCGGTCAGCCGTTCGACCTCAACGACCTCTTCGGGGCCGGCGGGGCGGGCGGCGCCGGCGGGGCCAACCTCGGCGACCTCTTCGGCGGCGTGTTCGGCGGAGGGGCCCGCACCACCAGCCGGCGCCGGGCCCGTCGGGGGTCCGACATCGAGACCGCGACGACGATCAGCTTCTCCGACGCGCTCGAGGGCGTGACGGTGTCGCTGCGCCTGGCCTCGGAGCAGCCGTGCACGGTGTGCCACGGCACGGGCGCCAGGCCGGGGTCGCAGCCCCAGATGTGCCCCGACTGCGAGGGCTCGGGCGTGCGCGCGGCGTCCATGGGCGGCGCGTTCACGATCAACGAGACCTGCCCGACCTGTCGCGGGCGCGGGATCTACGTCTCCGACCCCTGCACCGCCTGCCACGGCTCCGGCCGTGCGCTGTCCGACCGCGCCATCCAGGCGCGCATCCCCGCGGGGGTCAAGGACGGTCAGAAGATCCGGCTCAAGGGCCGTGGCGGCAAGGGGGAGTACGGCGGCCCGCCGGGCGACCTGTTCGTCGTGGTGAAGGTGTCGCCGCACCCGGTGTTCGGACGGTCGGGCGACAACCTGACCATCACCGTGCCGATCTCCTTCGACGAGGCCGCGCTCGGCGCCGACATCGCCGTGCCGACCCTCGGCGGCTCCAAGGTGACCGTCAAGGTCCCGCCGGGCACGCCCAACGGGCGCACCTTCCGCGTGCGGGGCAAGGGCGCGCCGGGCAAGGACGGCACGCGCGGCAGCCTCCTCGTCACCGTCGAGGTGCACGTGCCGGCGTCGCTGTCGGAGGACGCCAAGGCGGCGGTGGAGGCCTATCGTGAGGCCACCGCGGGCGGTGAGCTCCGCGGCCGGCTCTTCGAGGCGGGAGGCGTGCGATGACCCAGACCCCCCGAGGCCGCCGCCCGGCGGCCGCCGACAGCCCCGACATCGGCGTCTACGTCATCTCGGTGGCCGCCGAGCTGACCGGCCTCCACCCGCAGACGCTGCGCACCTACGACCGTCTCGGCCTGGTCTCCCCGGGCCGCACGGGCGGTGGTGGGCGGCGCTACTCCCTGCGCGACATCGAGCTGCTGCGCGAGATCGCCGAGCTGACCGCCTCGGGCATCGGCCTGGAGGGCGTGCGGCGCATCCTGGAGCTGGAGAACCACGTCGCGGCGCTGCGCCTGCGGCTGCGGGAGGTCGAGGACCAGCTCGAGGCCACGGAGTTCGCCCTCGGCCAGGCGCTCGCCCGCGGCGAGAGGGGCCCGCAGCCGCGGTCCAACCTGCCCGCTCTGCCCTCAGGTGCCCCGGGTGCCGCGCTGATGGTGTGGCGTCGTCCCCGTTGACCGTTCGGGTGGTCAATTCGTGAACCGGCCTCAACCTGTCGTCTCCCGGGTCTAGACTCCGTCGCAAGCCACCAGGGGTGTGTGGCGCGGAAGGCTGGGAGGCCCTGTGACTGTCGTGCTCGCGGAAGACGACGTCGACATTCGTGATCTCGTCCAGATCGTGCTCGAGGGGCTCGATCTGACCGTGACCGCGGTCGGCAACGGCGCCGAGGCGCTGGCCGAGTGCCGTCGGCTCAAGCCGAAGCTGCTGCTGCTCGACATCACCATGCCGATCATGAACGGCCTCGAGGTGTGCCGTGAGGTGCGCGCCGATCCCGACCTCAAGGACCTGCCGGTCATCCTGATGACGGCGCGTGCCCAGGCCAGCGACGTGCAGGCCGGCATGGAGGCCGGTGCCGACACCTACATCATCAAGCCGTTCGGCCCGATCGAGCTCCGCGAGCACGTGGAGAACATCCTCGACAACGGCCGCGGCGAGCAGACCACCAACATCGGCTGAGCTGCGGCGCCGCGGGCGCCACAACCATCGTGCTGACCCCTCGGCGGCTCGTCCGGCCGAGGGGTCAGCACTCCCCCCAGGTGGTCAGCGACCTCCGACGGCGACCGCGTTCCCCAGGTCGTTGACGGTGGCGTCGCGGTCCGACAGCGGCTGCAGCCCGTAGGCCCGCTCGATCGTCGCGAGGATCGAGGTCGTGTCGTACACCGTGTGGTCCACGCCCGAGCGGGTCAGGGAGCGGCCGATCACCAGCGCCGGGATCCGGGTGCCGGGACCCCAGCGGTCGTCGGTGGGCGGCGACACGTGGTCCCACTGGCCGCCGAACTCGTCGTAGGTCACGACGACGAGGGTGTTGCCCGCCGAGCCGCCCTCGGTGACGGCCCGGACCAGCTCGACGAGGTGGTCGCTGCCTCGGGACTCGCTGGCGTAGCCCGGGTGCTCGTTCTCGCTGCCGTAGGGCTTCACGAAGCTGACCGTCGGCAGCGTCCCGGCCCGGGCGGCGTCGATGAACTCGTCCTCGTCCCGCAGGTGCGTGCGGCCCTCGGTCCCGGGGGCGTAGTCCTCGAAGTAGACGAACGGCTGGTGGTGGTACTGGAACAGCGGCGCGGGCCGGCCCTGGGTCACGTCGTCCCACCGCCCCGCGTACCAGTTCCACGAGATGCCCGCGTCGCTGAGCCGGTCACCGATGTTGGGGAACTCGTCGTCGTCGATCAACGACATGAAGCGGGCGTTGGCGTTGGGGGAGTACGGCGGGCTGGAGGGCTGGGCGGTGTTGACGACGTAGCGCCCGCACGCCGCGGCGTACTGGTTCGGCTCGCCCGACGGGCAGAAGATCGTGCGCTCGGCGTCGAGCACGTCGGCCTCGGTGCTGTAGAGGGGGTAGTTCCTCACCGGCATCCCCTCGCCGTCGATCCGCGAGGCCCGCGTGCGCAGGCGTCCGGTCGGGACGGGCCGGGTGAGGTCGTCGTACGGCGTGCGTGCGGCGATCAGCCACTGGTGGTTGAGGAACGAGCCGCCGAAGGCCGCCTGGAAGAAGTTGTCCGCGACGACGTAGCGCGGGGCGCCCTTGCCGTGCAGGTAGCGCCAGATCGGCAGCTCCGTGGTGTCGTAGTAGCCCATCGCCAGGCCGGCGGCGTCGGACCCGGTCACGTAGCGGTCCTGTCGTCCGCCGTGGATCTGGTACTGCTCCTGGTAGAAGCGGTGCACGAGGTCGCGCGTGCACCCGCCCTCCTCGCCGGTCGGCGCCGGGACCCCTGTCGACGGGGCGCTGGTGCCCTCGGGGGCGCAGGTCCGGCTCTCGGGCGTGATGACGTCGTCGATGCGGAACGGACGGTTCGCGAAGTGGCTGACGAAGCCCGGCGCGGGCTGACCGGTCACCTGGTGGGAGTCGGTGCAGTCCCCGGGCAGCGGCGGGCTGGCGAGGTTGACGTCGTTCTGGAGCAGGCAGGTGAAGAGGCTGCCGTCCTGCGCGACCTGCTGCGTGCGCGCGGCAGGGGCAGCGGCCAGACCCGTGACCGGAGTGCCGTTCACCTCGCCCCACTGTCCGTAGAGGTTGTCGAACGAGTGGTTCTCCAGATAGATGACGACCAGGTGCTTGAAGCCGCCCGGCAGGCGGCCCGGCCTGTCTGCGGCGCTCGGTGGGGTCGCGACCCCGCTCGCCAGCAGGGCGAGGGCGAGGCCCGGGAGCAGGAGGACGTGACGACGCATGGTTTCCCTCCTCGACGTCGTGGGATCTCGTCCTCACCGTCCTCCCGGCGCGAGCGCTGAGACATACGCACTCCTGCGTACGCCGCGGGGATGGGCCGAGGCCCGCCTCAGGGGTGAGTGAGTGACGCGCGAGGAGGGCTAGCGTGGTCTCGGCGGGGGGAACGTGACCTACGGGGGTGCAGCATGCCCGGTCTCGAACGTCGCTTCGCGCCCTGGCCCGACCTGGTCGCCGAGCTGGTCCTCTCCCCGGCGACCGAGGACTTCCCGCGCCGGCCCGTCGAGGACGCGCTGGTCGAGTCCTTCGGGTGCACGGTCTCCTTCAGCTGGAGCGAGGCCGACGGCAGCTTCGGCTTCGACCTGCACGGCCCGGTGAACCCGGGCTTCGTGCGGCAGGAGTACCTCGACGAGTGGGCCAGGCGAGGTCCCCTGGACCATCCGCTCGTGCAGTGGTTCGCCTGCCACGGCAACACCTCGCCGATGACCGTCGGACGCATCCCGCGCGGTCTCGTGCCGGCCCCGTCGTTCGCCCGGCTCGAGGAGATGCTCGGGCCCTACGGCTGCGAGCAGCAGCTGGGGCTGCCCTTCCGGATGCGGGGGATGGAGCAGCGCCACTACGTCATGGCGCGGGGCGGGGAGGACTTCTCCGACGAGGACCTCGCCCTCGCCGTCCGGATCCAGCCCCTGCTCGCGGTGCTGGACCGTCAGGCCCAGGTGCTGCGGGAGCGGCACCACGACGCGGCCGGTGACCTCACCGGCCGTGAGCTGGCGGTCCTGCGGCTGCTCGCGGAGGGTCACACGGCGCTGGCCATCTCGCACCGGCTCGGCTCCTCGACGCGCACGGTCCACAAGCACCTGGAGCACCTCTATCGCAAGCTCGGGGTGAGGGACCGCCTCCGCGCGGTGGCGGTGGCACGGGAGGCGGGCATCCTGGCCCCCCTCCCGCCGGAGCCCTGGCGACCGCGGGTCTCGTTCGTGGTGTGGCCCGGCCACGGCGCGGCCGAGGTGCGGGTCTGAGCTCCTGGACCCGGGTCGGTGAGGTCGCTCAGTGGTGGTCACCGACGGCGCCTGCAGCGCCGGCGGCGCCCGCCTCGCGCGCGGTGCTCGCACCCTCGACCGCGAACGGGAGGGTGACGGTGAAGGTCGAGCCCTCGCCCAGCGCGGAGGTGCACGCGATGGAGCCGCTGTGCCCGTCGACGATCATGCTCGTCACCGAGAGCCCGAGGCCGGCGCCCTGGATGGCGCGCGCGTGGGCGTCGCTGCCGCGGAAGAAGCGGTCGAAGAGGTGCTCCTGGTCCTCCTCGCTGATGCCGAGGCCGTGGTCGACGACGGCGATGCGGGCGGCGTCCTCGTCGCGCGTGACGCGCAGGTGGACCTCGTCGCCGGGCTGGCTGTACTTCGCGGCGTTGTCGAGCAGTGCGGCGAGCGCGCGCTCGAGCTTGTCGGGGTCGGCGTCGACCCACAGGGGCTCGCCGACGATGTCCTGGGTGAGCTGGACCCCGAGGGTGCCGAAGACGCTCATCTCGGTCTCGACCGCGCCCTGGACGACGCTGCGCAGGTCGCAGCGCTGGAAGGCGTAGCGGAAGTCGCCCACCTCGACCTGCGACATCGTGAGCATGTCCTCGATGAGCCCGAGCAGGCGACGACCGTTGCGCTCGATGCGCCCGACGATCTGCCGGTGCATGACGGGCAGTGCGCCGGTCTCGTCGGAGAGCAGCAGCTGGGAGTAGCCCAGGATGCTCGTGATCGGGGTGCGCAGCTCGTGGCTGACGGTGGACATGAAGTCGTTCTTGGTGCGGTCGACCTGGGCGAGCCGGTCGACCAGCTGGCGCTCGGCGTCGAGCGCGGCGGCGGCGTAGGACTCCTCGAGGCGCTTGTCGGTGACGTCCTCGGCGATGCCGACGTAGCCGACGGGCTTGCCGTTGTCGTAGCGCCGGCTGACCGTGACCGCGATGGTGCGGGTGCGGCCGTCGCGGCGCTGGAGCACCCAGTCGTCGCGGAACGTCGAGTCCTGCGTGCCGGCCAGGAACGGCTCGATCAGCACCTCGAGGGCCACCGTGTCGGGGCTGGTCTCGGCGAAGGTCACCACGAGCGCGTCCGCTCCCCCGTCGGCAGGGGGTACGACGGCCAGGCTGGCGCTGCCCACGACCTCGTCGGCCCGCCAGCCGGAGATCTCCTCGGCGCCGAGGTTGAAGAACTCGATCCTGCCGTTGAGGTCGGTGCCGATCACGGCGGTGGAGGTCGCCGCGGCCAGGATGTTGTCGAGGAGCTCGCCCGAGGAGCTCGCGGCCTCCATGGCGACCGACCGCTGCGACTTCAGGACGGCGAGCGGCAGGGCGACGAGGGCGCACGAGGTGACCGCGGCCTGCGAGAGCGCGGCCACGACCTGGGGGCTCGACCCGGCCAGGGCCGCGAAGGGCCCCCAGTCGATGGTCGTGGTGGTCGTGATCACCAGCGCGGTGGCGAAGACCTGCCAGGAGACCAGCCGCACCCCGAGGCGCATGGCGCCCCAGACCAGAGGCACGAACAACAGGAAGGTCAGCGGGAGCGTCTGGTCGGGCCCGAAGACGAGGCCGACGACGATCATGAGGACGATCCACTGCAGGGTGGCCTCGGAGCGGCGGGCCGGACGGCGGGTCTCCGGCACGCCCAGCCCGAGCGGCGTGATCGCGACGACCGCGGCGACGTGGCTGGCGACCACGGTCCGCCACGTGATCAGCGGGTCGGCCCCGCTCTGGATCTGCAGGCCGACGGCGACGAAGGCGCCCGCGACCGCGGCACCGCCCAGGGCTGCCGCCAGGAAGCGCACGAGGTCGTCGAGGCCGTGCAGGTGGGGCCGTTCGTCGCGGTTGCGCGTGAGCAGCGTGCCGGTGACCACGGCCTCGGTGCCGGTGGCCAGGCCCAGCAGGACCGCGACCTCGGGCTCGCGTCCGAAGGCGAGGTTGGCCAGCCCGCCCCCGACGGCCACCCCGAGCCCGACGAGCAGGCGGTGACGGCGCGGGGTGAAGCAGACCGCGATCACGCCGACGCCGGCGGCGGGCCACCACATGGCGAGGTCGGTGCCGAACCGTCCCCACTCCAGGGCGGCCAGCCCGAGCGGGAAGACCAGGACAACGAGCATGCCGACGAGGGGCCACGGCGCGGCCGTCTGGCCTGCCGTCCGGCCCGTGACCGTGCCCGGGGTCACAGCACTCATCGGGGAAGCTCCAGGTCCTCGCTTGGTCCTGTCGGATGGGGGTGCGGAGAGGCCGCGCGCGCCGGTGCGCGCGCGAGGAACCCCGCGCATGCAACGCTACTTGTTCCGCCCCCCAAACGAGGGCATTGCGGTAAAACTGAAGTTGAGTGGAACAGACTCAACTTCGCCGGCGTTGAGTCGGTGTCAGTCCAGTTCGACACGGGAGATTCGTGCATGGAGATCTCGAAGTTCACCACCCGCACCCAGGAAGCCATCGCCGCCGCGATCCAGGCCGCCACCAGCCGGGGCAACACCCAGCTGGAGGCCCTCCACCTGCTCGACGCGCTGCTCGGGCAGACCGACACCGTCGTTCCCCCTCTGCTGGAGGCCGTCGGCGTCCAGCCCGCCGCCCTGTCCGCGGCCGTCGCGACCGAGGTCGGCCGGCTGCCCGCGGCCAGCGGCGCCACCGTGAGCGCTCCGACGTACTCCCGTGGGGCGGTCAACGCGCTCAACCTCTCCCAGCAGGTGGCCGACGCGCTCAAGGACGAGTTCACCTCCGTCGAGCACGTGCTCATCGCGCTCGCCGAGACCGAGTCCAGCGCCCAGCAGCTCCTGCTGGAGCACAAGGTCACCGGCGAGGCCCTGCGCAGCGCCCTCCCGACGGTCCGCAAGGGCAAGGTCACCTCCGCCGACCCCGAGGCGACGTACGACGCCCTGGAGAAGTACTCCGTCGACCTCACCGCCCGCGCCGAGGAGGGCCGGATCGACCCGGTCATCGGGCGTGACGCCGAGATCCGCCGGGTCATCCAGGTGCTGTCCCGCCGCACCAAGAACAACCCCGTCCTCATCGGCGAGCCCGGCGTCGGCAAGACCGCCGTCGTCGAGGGCCTGGCGCAGCGCATCGTCGACGGCGACGTGCCGGACTCGATCAAGGGCCGTCGGCTGCTCAGCCTCGACCTCGGCGCGATGGTCGCGGGCGCGAAGTACCGCGGCGAGTTCGAGGAGCGCCTCAAGGCCGTCCTGACCGAGATCAAGGACGCCGAGGGCCAGATCATCACGTTCATCGACGAGCTCCACACCGTCGTCGGGGCGGGTGCCGGCGGCGACTCCGCCATGGACGCGGGCAACATGCTCAAGCCGATGCTCGCCCGCGGCGAGCTGCGCATGATCGGCGCGACCACGCTCGACGAGTTCCGCGAGCACCTCGAGAAGGACCCGGCGCTGGAGCGCCGCTTCCAGCAGGTCTACGTCGACGAGCCCAGCGTCGAGGACACGATCGCGATCCTGCGCGGCCTGCAGGAGAAGTACGAGGCCCACCACGGGGTCAAGATCAACGACGCCGCGCTCGTGGCCGCCGCGACCCTCTCCGACCGCTACATCACCGGCCGCAAGCTGCCCGACAAGGCGATCGACCTGATCGACGAGGCGGGCTCGCGGCTGCGCATGGAGATCGAGTCCTCCCCGGAGGAGGTCGACCAGCTGCGTCGTGCCGTGGACCGGATGCGCATGGAGGAGCTCGCGCTGGAACGCGAGACCGACCCCGCCTCCCGCGACCGGCTCGAGCGGCTGCGCGTCGACCTCGCCGCCCGCGAGGCCGAGCTCACCGCCCTGCAGGAGCGGTGGGAGCGCGAGAAGGCCGGCCTCGAGGGGGCCGGTGAGCTGCGCAAGCAGATCGACCAGCTCCGCGTGGAGTCCGACCGGCTGCTGCGCGAGGGCGACCTCGCCGGCGCCAGCGAGATCCGCTACGGCCGCATCCCCGCGCTGGAGAAGCAGATCGACGCGATCGAGTCCGCCGAGGCCGAGCCCGGTGAGGAGCCGATGGTCCACGAGGAGGTCGGGCCCGAGGAGATCGCCGACGTCGTCGAGGCCTGGACGGGCATCCCGACCGGCCGTCTGCTCGAGGGCGAGACCACCAAGCTGCTCGCCATGGAGCAGGTGCTCGGCGAGCGCCTGATCGGCCAGAAGGCCGCGGTCAACGCGGTCTCCGACGCCGTGCGTCGCTCGCGGGCGGGGGTCTCCGACCCCGACCGCCCGACCGGGTCGTTCCTGTTCCTCGGCCCGACCGGCGTCGGCAAGACCGAGCTCGCCAAGAGCCTGGCGGACTTCCTGTTCGACGACGACCGCGCGATCGTGCGCGTCGACATGAGCGAGTACTCCGAGAAGCACTCGGTGGCCCGCCTGGTCGGCGCTCCTCCCGGCTACGTCGGCTACGAGGAGGGTGGCCAGCTCACCGAGGCCGTCCGGCGCCGGCCCTACTCCGTCGTGCTCCTCGACGAGGTCGAGAAGGCCCACCCCGAGGTCTTCGACATCCTGCTCCAGGTGCTCGACGACGGCCGCCTCACCGACGGCCAGGGCCGCACGGTCGACTTCCGCAACGTGGTGCTGATCCTGACCAGCAACCTGGGCTCGACGTTCCTGGTCGACCCGACGCTGGACCGCGAGAAGCAGCACGACGCGGTGATGGGCGTCGTCCGGCAGGCGTTCAAGCCGGAGTTCCTCAACCGGCTGGACGAGATCGTCACCTTCGACGCGCTCACCCTGGACGACCTCGCCCACATCGTCGACCTCCAGGTCGCCTCGCTCGGCAAGCGCCTGGCCGTCCGCCGGATCACCCTCGACGTCACCGAGGCGGCGCGGGGCTGGCTGACGCGCACCGGGTTCGACCCGCTCTACGGCGCGCGCCCGCTCAAGCGGCTGGTGCAGACCTCGATCGGCGACCCGCTGGCCAAGCTGCTGCTCTCGGGCACCGTCCTCGACGGCAGCACGGTCGTCGTCGACGCCGATCCGGAGGCGACCGAGCTGACGCTCACGCCGCGCTGACCCAGCAGCGTGCGGCCGGACCCCGGTCGGACCCCGGCCGGGGTCCGTCGGGGTTCGGTCGACCCGGGACAATGGGCGCATGAGCGATCCCAAGCCGGCCGCCCGACCCACCCGGGTCACCTTCGCCTCGGTGCTCGGGACGGCCGGGTGCGCTGTGCTCGTGCTCAGCCTGTTCGACACGATGCAGCGCCTCCAGGGCACCGACACCCGCGAGGAGCTCGCCGACGTGCTGGCCGACCCGCCGCTGCGCGGCAGCGGCGTGACCGTCGACCACCTGCTCACCGCCCTGCGGGTGCTCGGCTACTCCGCAGGTGCCCTCGCGGCCGCGGGGACGGTGCTGGCCGTCTTCGTCGCGCTGCGTCACAAGCAGGCGCGCATCGGCTTCACGATCGTGGCCGGCCTGCTCCTGCTGACCATGCCGACGACCGGCCTCCTGCCCGTGCTGCCCGCCGTCGCGGCCGGCATGCTGTGGCGGCGCGACGCCCGCGACTGGTTCGCCGGCCGTGCCCCGCAGCCGAAGCTGCAGCCCTCGACCCCGACGGACCCCCACGCCCCGACCGGCTCGGAGACACAGCCACCCTCGGTGTACTCCGCCCCGTCCCAGCCGCCCACGCCCGACGCCTCCGCCGGGACCTCGGGGGCACCGCCGGCGAGCCAGCCGTTCGCCCAGCCGCCGAGCGAGCGGCCGTCGAGCGACCAGCCCGTGAACCCCTACGGCCAGCCGCCCGGCCCCTACGGCCAGCCGCCCCAGCCCTACGGCCAGGCGCCCACCCAGCCCTACTCCTCGCCGTACGCCGCCCAGCAGCCGTGGCAGGGCGGCCCGACCACCGACAAGCGCCCCGGCACCGTGACCACGGCCGCCGTCCTGGCGATGATCGGCGCCGGGCTCGGCCTGGCCACCGGCCTGCTCGTGATGGTCGCCCTCGCCGTCGCCCCGGGCTCGATCGAGGACGCGATCACCCAGGACTCGCAGTTCGAGCGGCTCGAGATCTCCGTCGACCAGGTGGTCGCGATCCTCTGGGGCACGACTGCCGTGATGGTGCTGTGGTCGCTGGCCGCGCTGGTGCTGGCCGTGCTCACGCTGCGCCGCAACAACGTCGCCCGGATCATGCTCGCCGTCTCCGCCGGCATGTCCGCGCTGCTCAGCCTCCTCGCGATCCTCAGCGGCATCGCCGTCGTGACCCTGCTCCTCGGCGGCGCGAGCGTGATCCTGCTGTTCACCGGCGGCGCCAACGACTGGTTCGCCCGCCGCCCGCGCTCGACCGGCCCGAAGGTCAGCGGGTCAGGTCAGCCCTGGTGAGCCGCTCGACCGCGGCCTCGATCGTGGCGCGGTCCTTGCAGAACGCCCAACGCACCAGCTGGTCGCCGTCCGAGGAGTCGTAGAACGGCTGCGTCGGCACCGCGACGACCCCTGCCCGCTCCGGCAGCGCGAGGCAGAACTCCATCGCGTCGGTCCAGCCGAGGTGGCTGATGTCGCCGAGCAGGAAGTACGTCGACGACGACGGCCCGGGGCGCAGCCCGGCCGACTCCAGCCCCTCGGTGAGCAGGTCCCGGTGCTCCGCGAGCATCGCGGCGAGGTCCTGCACGAAGCCCTCCTCGTGGTCGAGAGCGTGGGCGACGGCGGGCTGCAGCGGCGCCGCGTTGGTGAAGGTCAGCCACTGCTTGGCGGCGAGCACGGTGTCGACCAGCTCCGGCGTCGCGGTCACCCAGCCGACCTTCCAGCCGGTCACGGAGAACGTCTTGCCCGCGCTGGACACCGTGATCGTGCGCTCGGCCATCCCCGGCAGCGTGCACAGCGGCCGGTGGACCCGGCCGTCGAAGGTGAGGTGCTCGTAGACCTCGTCGGTCACCACGACCAGGTCGTGGGCCCGCGCCACCTCGGCCACCGCCGCGAGGTCGTCGTCGGAGAGCACCGTCCCGGTCGGGTTGTGCGGGGTGTTGAGGACCAGTGCGACGGTGCGGTCGGTCACGGCGGCGGCGAGCGCGGCCCGGTCGAGCGCATAGCCGTCGGGCGTGCGCACCAGCCCCACCGCCCGTCGTACGCCGCCGGCCATGGTGATCGCGGCCGCGTAGGAGTCGTAGTAGGGCTCGACCAGCACCACCTCGTCGCCCGGCCCCACGAGTGCCAGGAGCGCTGCGGTCAGCGCCTCGGTCGCCCCGGCCGTCACCAGCACCTGGGTGTCGGGGTCCAGGTCGAGGCCGTAGTGCCGCTGCTGGTGGCGGGCGACGGCCTCGCGCAGCGCGGGGATCCCACGGCCGGGGGCGTACTGGTTGTGCCCGCCCAGCACCGCCTTGGACGCCACCTCGAGCATCCCCGCCGGCCCGTCGGTGTCGGGGAAGCCCTGACCGAGGTTGAGCGAGCCGGTGCGCACCGCCAGCGCCGACATCGTGGTGAAGATCGTCGGCGGGATGTCCGCCAGCCGTGGGGTCAGTCGTGGGAGCGGTGCAGCCATGCACGCGAACGTACCCCGAGGACACGCCCCCGCCCCTACCCTGACCGGGTGCGCGGGAAGTGGGTGACCAGGGCCGGATTCCTGCTCATCGCCGCGGGTCTGGTCGTGCTGGGCTACGTCGCCTGGCAGCTCTACGGCACGACGTACGTCGCCAAGCGCGACCAGGAGCGGACCGTCGAGCGCACCCTCCAGGCGTGGGCCGAGCCGGTCACGATCGACGGACCCGACGGGGCGGACGGTCCGGTCCCGAAGGGCGAGGCCACGGCGCTGGTGCGGATCCCCGCGTTCGGCAAGGACTACGTCGTCCCCGTCTTCGACGGCACGAGCGACGACGTGCTCGCGCGCGGCTACGGCCACTTCGACGGCTCCGCCGGGCCCGGCAAGGTGGGCAACTACGCCCTCGCCGCGCACCGGATCACCCACGGGGAGCCGCTGCGCCGGATGCCCGAGCTGCGCCCCGGCGACGAGGTGGTCGTGGAGACGCGCACCGCGACCTACACCTACGAGCTCGACACCGACCCCGACGACCTGGTCGTCGACTTCACCCAGGGCTGGGTGGTGGACCCGCTGCCGACCAACCCGGTCCGCGGGGGCGTCCAGCCCGCCCAGGAGCCCGGTCAGCGCCTGATCACGCTCACCACGTGCGCGGAGCTGTTCCACACCGATGAGCGGCTGATCGCCTTCGGGCACCTCGTGGACACGGCCCGGAAGTAAAGACTTCGGATCTTTACCTTCGGTGGCGTAACCGCCCTCGGAGGCCCTCGTTGATGTGTTCGTAGCCGGCACCGAGTGCTGTGGGGCAGACCCGGACCGGCTCGGTCGCGAGAAGGAGAACTCTCCCTCCCTTCCCTCCGGATCGCGACACCAAGTCCGCCGGGCTCCTCCTGGCCCGACGGACGACCGTGGGTGCCGACTCCTCCCAAGTCCGGCACTGACCGCAGCGGGACCTCCCATCTCGCCGCGGCAGCCGCACGACCCCCCCTCCCAGGGGCTCGCGCGAAGACAGAGAGGCCCCCGGTCCACGGACCGGGGGCCTTCGTCGTGTCCTGGCGGGCGTCACTCAGCGGCGCGGCGCCGCGTGTCCTCCCCGAGGATGTCGAAGTCGGGGACCCCGTCACCGTCGTTGTCCTCGGCCCGGTGGCCGGAGGTGCGGCGGTGCCGCCACCACTCGAAGGCGACGGGGATCACCGAGAAGGCCAGGATCGCCAGGATCAGCAGGTCGATCTTGTCGCCCAGCCCCGGGAACGCCGCCCCGAGGAAGTAGCCCAGCAGGGTGATCGAGGCGACCCACAGGACCGCGCCGACCAGGCTCCACACCAGGAAGCGGTGGCGCCCCATCCGGGTCACGCCTGCGACGACGGTGATGAACGTGCGCACGAAGGGCACGAAGCGGCCGATGACCAGCGCCTTGTTGCCGTGGCGGTCGAAGAACGCCTCGGTCTGGTCGAAGTGCTTGCGCTGGAGGATCCGCCCGTCACGCTCGTAGAGCGGCGGCCCGAGGGCCCGGCCGATCTCGTAGCCGGCGATGTTGCCGGCGAACCCGGCCAGGGACAGCAGCACGAGTGCCAGGAGCAGCTCGACGACATGGTTGGTCGACCCGAACAGGTCGACCTTCTCGGTGGCGATGAACAGCCCCATCGCGAACAGCAGCGTGTCGCCGGGGAGGAACGGGAAGAGCAGGCCGCACTCGATGAAGACGATGACCAGGCTGATCCAGAACAGCTCGGTCCCGAACTGGTCGAGCAACCAGTTGGGATCCATCCAGTCCATGCCCAGCAGCAGAGGGACCGTGGTCAGCATCGCTGCGACGTCGGGCATGGGGCTGATCGTATCCAGTGGCTCCGAAGCCCCCGGGTAGCCTCGCGTGCCGTGGAGGACGACAACCGCCGGGCGCCGTACGACCCGATGCCGCACGGGCCGGCCGAGGTGGGCGTCGGGCCGTGGGAGGGGCCGTGGCCGAGCGGCCCCGGCTCGGAGGTGTACGACGAGCGTCTGCTCGCCGAGGGCGACCGGCGCAACGTGGTCGACCGCTACCGCTACTGGTCGCTCGAGGCGATCGTGGCCGACCTCGACACCCGCCGCCACGACTTCCACGTCGCGATCGAGAACTGGCAGCACGACTTCAACATCGGGACGATCGTGCGCACCGCCAACGCGTTCCTGGCCGCGGAGGTCCACATCGTCGGCAACCGGCGGTGGAACCGGCGCGGGGCGATGGTGACCGACCGCTACCAGCACGTCCGCCACCACCCCGACGTGCCGGCGCTGGCGGCCCACCTCGCCGACCAGGGCGTCACCCTCCTCGGCATCGACAACCTGCCGGGGTCGGCGCACCTGGAGACGATGCACCTCCCGCGGCGGGTGTGCTTCCTGTTCGGCCAGGAGGGCCCGGGCCTCTCCGAGCAGGCCCGCGAGGCGTGCGACGGGACCTTCTCGATCGCGCAGTTCGGCTCCACCCGCTCGATCAACGCCTCCGCGGCCGCCGCGATCGCGATGCACTCCTGGATCCGCGAGCACGCCGACCTGTCCGGGGCTACGACCTGGCGGGGTTGACCCCGGTGGTCGAGCCGGCCCCGGCGGTGGTCGAGCCCAGTCGAGACCTCAGGGCGTCCCGTCCCCGGGACGCGTGGCTCTTGACCGTGCCTGTGCCGATCCCGAGCTCGGCGGCGGTCTCCTCCACCGACAGGTCGAGCAGGTAGCGCAGCACGACGACCTGCCGCTGCATCTCCGGCAGGGTCTGGAGCGCGTCGACCAGGGCCGAGCGCTCCTCGGGGGCGTGCGCCTCGACCTCGCGGTCGTGCCCGTCGAGCGGCGTCCGCTCGCGCCGCCACGGACGGCGGCCCTCGTCGATGTGGCAGGTCAGGATCGCGCGTCGGACGTAGGCCTCCTCGTGCCCCTCGGCGTGCAGTCGCGGCCAGGCGAGGTAGGCCTTGACCAGAGCCGTCTGCACGATGTCCTCGGCCCGGTGCCAGTCCCCGCACAGGGCGTACGCCGCCCGCCGCAGCGCCGGCCTGCGGAGCTCGACGAACCTGGAGAACTCGGCGTCGCGGTCCCGGGTGCGCCTCATCGGGCTCCCGCCCGGGCGGCGTAGAGGTCGGCGGCGTGGGCGAGGAGGTCCTCGAACGTCGGGGTGTCCTGGTCGGGCACGAGGACCAGGTATCTCGGCCGGTTCCCCTCCGCCTGGCGAGCGAGGACGAACCGACGGTCGCCGTCGACCGTGATCTCGGCGGCGCCGGTGAGGACGTCGGCGGCAGGGTCCTGCCCGAGGTCCACCTCGGCCTGGGTCCGCACCAGCTTCGTCGACCCGGTGGCCGCGAGGACCCCGTCCTCGTCGAAGTAGACGGGGTGCGGCTCCTCGGTCCCGGTGGTGGCGGCGACCTCGTAGTCGAGCCAGTCGTCGAAGGCGGCGAACCGCGCCTCGGCGGGCTCCACCGAGGCCATCGTCCCGGCGGGGGTCCAGTCGACGAGTCCCCACCGCTCGGTGAGGTCGCGCTCGACCACGACGCCCCACGACCGGCCGTCCGGTCGGCGGTCGAGCGGGTCGGCGACCGTCCGCAGGATCGTGGTGCCGGGCTCGGCGACGAGTCGTCCGGCCCGGGTGACGTGCACCCCGAGGTCGAGGGGCTCAACCTGCGGGGACTGGTCGGCGACCACGCCGTCGTCGGTGCGGCCGCCCCCGGTGTCGGAGGTGAGCAGCTGCGCCCCGGTCGCCGCGACGGCGGCGAGGGCGGCTGCGACGGCCAGCCCGCCCGTCGTACGCCTCAGGTCACGGCGGCGGCGCGCCGAGCGCGCCACCCCGAGGAGGTCCTCGAGGGGCGGGCTCGGTGGGCCTCCCGCCACGGCGGCGTGCAGGGATTCGCGGAGCTGCGGGTCGTCGTCGATCAGGTCCATGTCCCTCAGACGGAACCACGCCGAGGGTCGGTTGTCAGGAACGACAGGTCAGTCGACGCCGAACTTGTCGGCCATCTGGGCGTAGCGCGTGCGCGCGGCCTCGAGCAGCGCGGGGTAGTCCGCGACCGCGATGCCCAGCGACTCCAGCAGCACGCCGTGGGTCTCGGGCACCGTGGACCCGGCTGCGGCCTCGGACTCGGACCCGGACTCGCCCTCGGGCTCGCCGTCGGCGGCGAGCACGTCGGGGACCATCGCGTGGGCGATGCTGACCGCCGCGACCGTCGGCGTCATGCCGGGGTCGACCTCGTGGTGGTGGATCACCGCGTCGACGATCGTGTGGGGCAGCTTCCAGCGCTGGGCGACGACGCCGCCGATGTCGGCGTGGTCGACCCCGAAGACGGCCCGCTCGGCCGTCAGGAGGTCCATGCCCTCCGAGCTCGCGGCCTGCTCGAGCATCGTGAGCACCTGCGAGCCGAAGTGCGTGGAGAGCACGACCTTGCCGAAGTCGTGCAGCAGCGCGGCGGTCGAGGCCTCCGGCGGGATCGTGGCGGTGCCCTTCATGCGCAGCACGTCGGTCGACAGCGAGGCCGAGACCGACTGCTTCCAGAGCTCGCCGGCACCGAGGCCGTAGGCCGGCAGCGCGCCGGACATGCGGTTGTGCACCGTGCTGGCCAGCGCCATGGAGAGCAGGGCACCCGTGCCGAGCCGCATGGCCGCGTCGCGCACGGTCGTGATCTGGGTCCGGCCGCCGAGCGCCGCCGAGTTGGCCCGGCGGAGCAGCAGTGCGGTCAGCGACTGGTCCATCGACACCACCTCGGCGATGTCGCGGAAGTCGTGTCCGTCGTCGGCGACCAGCTCGGCCAGTCGTGTCACCGTGATCGGAAGAGCATCGATCGCCTCGGCGGACGAGAACAGGTCGAGCAGGTCGATCGCCTGGGCGGCGCGCTCCACGGCAGAGTCCTCCTCGGGGTGTCACACAGGGGGGCGATGTGACGAACCAATGTTCCCGTATCCGTGAGCGCTGCGGAAGGTTTTGGCACGCCCGTCCGGGTGGTCCAGGAGTGGTCGGTCCGGGCCGGTCGGGGTGGCCCTCGGTCGCTAGAGTGGGCCCCATGCCGATCGCAACCCCCGAGGTCTACGCCCAGATGCTCGACACGGCCAAGGAGCGCGGGTTCGCGTTCCCGGCCATCAACGTCACCTCGTCCCAGACCCTCAACGCTGCGCTGGCCGGCTTCGCCGAGGCCGAGAGCGACGGCATCCTCCAGGTCTCCACCGGCGGTGCCGACTACCTCTCCGGCCCGACCATCAAGAACATGGTGTCCGGCTCGCTGGCCTTCGCGGCCTACGCCCACGAGGTCGCCAAGCAGTACCCCGTCAACGTCGCGCTGCACACCGACCACTGCCCCAAGGACAAGCTCGACGGCTTCGTGCGCCCGCTCATCGACGCCTCGGCCGAGCAGGTCAAGGCCGGCGGGCTGCCGATCTTCCAGTCGCACATGTGGGACGGCTCGGCCGTGCCGCTCGAGGAGAACCTCCAGATCGCCGAGGAGCTGCTGGCCAAGTGCGCCGCGGCCCGGATCATCCTCGAGATCGAGGTGGGCGTCGTCGGCGGCGAGGAGGACGGCATCGTCGGCGAGATCAACGAGAAGCTCTACACCACCCCCGAGGACGCGATCGCGACCGTCGACGCGCTCGGCGTGGGCGAGAAGGGCCGCTACATCACCGCCCTGACCTTCGGCAACGTGCACGGCGCCTACAAGCCCGGCCACGTCAAGCTGCGCCCCGAGATCCTCAAGCGCGCGCAGGAGACGATCGTCGAGCACCTCGGCCTCGAGGCCGGCGCGCGTCCGTTCGACCTGGTCTTCCACGGCGGCTCCGGCTCGTCGGCCGAGGAGATCGGTGCCGCCGTCGACTACGGCGTCGTCAAGATGAACGTCGACACCGACACGCAGTACGCCTTCACCCGCCCGGTCGCGGCCCACATGTTCCAGCACTACGACGGGGTGCTCAAGATCGACGGCGAGGTCGGCAACAAGAAGCAGTACGACCCGCGCTCGTGGGGCAAGTCGGCCGAGGCCGGCATGGCCGCCCGGGTCGTCGAGGCCTGCGAGAACCTCCGCTCCACCGGCCACAGCCTCAAGGCCTGAGCCGGGTGACGCACCAGGACCTGATGGCCGGCCCGCCGCCGACCCGACTGCCCGACGACCCTGCCGACGCCGAGCTGGAGGCCGGGCAGGCGCCTTCCGACGTCGTACGCCGGCACCCGGAGTCGCCGACCGCGTGGGCGGCGCTGGCCGCCGAGGCGCGGGCGGCCGGGAGCGACGACCTGACCGTCTACGCCTACTCGCGGGTGGGCTACCACCGGTCGCTGGACCGGCTGCGCCGCCACGGGTGGAAGGGCCACGGCCCGGTCCCGTGGGACCACGCCCCCAACCGGGGCTTCCTGCGCAGCCTGGCGCTGCTCAGCGAGGCGGCGGCGTCGATCGGCGAGCAGGCCGAGGCCGCACGCTGCGCCGACTTCCTGCGCGACTCCAGCCCCGAGGCGCACGCCGCCCTGCTGGGCTGAGCAGCCCTCTCACGCCTGGTCGGCGGCCAGGCCGCGACCGGGCAGGAACATCCGCACGGCGTCGGGGTGCAGCTCCCACGACATCCGGGTGTGGGGACCGGTCACCTCGCCGTCGGCGCTGAGCCAGAACTCGTCGCCCTCGACCTCGACCTTCATGCCGTGCAGCTGCTCCACCTCCTTCATCAGGTGGTGGGACCCGCCGCGGAGCCGGAGCATGTAGCCCACGCGCGCCCAGGGGCCGACCGCCCGGGAGACGATGACGGTGATGCTGCCGCTGGTCGCGTCGGCGCCGGGGATCAGCTCCGTGCCGCCGCCGACGTTGGAGCCGTTGCCGATCGCCACCTGCGCGAGGCGGTGGGGCCGGTCGATCAGCTTGCCGTCGACCTTGACCCGGGCATAGATGAAGTCCGGGCGCAGCCCCGCGCTCACCGCGCCGATGGCGTAGCCGAGTCGACCCAGCCCGACCTTGCCCATCCGCGGCTTCCACTTCAGCGCCGAGCGGCTCGCGTCGGCACCGATGCCGAGGTGGGCGTTGTTGACGATCACCCGGTCGCTGTCGTCGACGATCAGGTCGATCGCGACCGTCTCGCCGGCGTTGATCACGCGGGCGGCCTCGGCCGGCTCCAGCGGGATCTCGGCACCGCGGGCGAAGTCGTTGCCGGTCCCGAGCGGGATCAGCCCGAGCCGGGTCTCCTGGAGGCGCCGCAGCTTGAACAGCGCGTTGACCACGGCGTGCAGGCTGCCGTCGCCGCCGGCCACCGCGACGACACGGTCGCCGGCCTTGCGCAGCACGTCGGAGAGCTCGTCCTCGTCCTCGGTGGCGACCTGCTCGACGTCGTACACCTCGCGCAGGACCTCGACTGCCGCTGCGACCGCCTCGTCCTCGTTGGTCCCGGCGCCGGCGTTGCTGATCAGCAGGAGTCCCGTCACCTCCGAAGGGTAGCCAGGCCCGCTCGCCCCCGTGACCGGAGCGGCCGGTTTGGTATCGTCGGGTCGCAAGAGCCCCGGAGTGCTGGTTGCACCGCCGGGGCTTTCGACTTGTCGAGGGGACATGACGGATGCCGGCGATCGTGGTGCTCGGCGCCCAGTGGGGCGATGAGGGCAAGGGCAAGGCGACCGACCTCCTGGGGTCGCAGATCGACTACTGCGTGCGCTACCAGGGCGGCAACAACGCCGGACACACCATCGTGGTGAACGGCGAGAAGTTCGCCACCCACCTGCTGCCGAGCGGTGTGCTCACCCCGGGCTGCACGCCCGTGATCGCCAACGGCGTGGTGCTCGACGCGCGGGTCCTGCTGACCGAGGTCGACGGCCTCGAGGCCCGCGGGGTCGACACCTCGTCGCTGCTGCTCTCGGGCAGCGCGCACCTGATCACCAGCTATCACACCGCGATCGACAAGGTCACCGAGCGCTTCCTCGGCAAGAACCAGATCGGCACGACCGG
>CAZKZQ010000013.1:0-29942 GCA_964557235.1 uncultured Nocardioidaceae bacterium | reverse complement strand
CCGGCTGCGGCCTGCTGACCACCGTCGGCGTCATCGTCGCGATGGACACCTTCGGCCCGGTCTCCGACAACGCCCAGGGCATCGCGGAGATGTCCGGCGACGTCGACGGCCACGGCGCGGCGATCCTGACCGAGCTCGACGCGGTCGGCAACACCACCAAGGCGATCACCAAGGGCATCGCGATCGCGACGGCCGTGCTCGCCGCGACCGCGCTGTTCGGCTCGTTCACCGACGCGCTGAGCAACGCCACCCAGGAGATCAAGCAGACCGGCGAGGGCCTGTCCGCCAACGAGCTCCTCGGCCAGATCGGTGTGCTCAACATCGCCGACCCGGCCAACCTGGTGGGCCTGCTCATCGGCGCCTCCGTGGTGTTCCTCTTCTCCGGCCTGGCGATCAGCGCCGTCGGCCGCGCGGCCGGTGCGGTCGTGTTCGAGGTGCGCCGCCAGTTCCGCGAGATCCCCGGGATCATGGAGGGCACCGGCCGTCCGGAGTACGGCAAGGTCGTCGACATCTGCACCCGCGACTCGCTCCGCGAGCTGGCCACGCCGGGCCTCCTGGCGATCCTGGCCCCGATCGCGGTCGGGTTCGGCCTCGGCCCGGGCCCGCTGGGCTCCTACCTGGCCGGCGCGATCGGTGCGGGCACCCTGATGGCCGTCTTCCTGGCCAACTCCGGTGGAGCGTGGGACAACGCCAAGAAGCTCGTCGAGGACGGCGTCCACGGCGGCAAGGGCTCCAGCGCCCACGAGGCGACGATCATCGGTGACACCGTCGGTGACCCGTTCAAGGACACCGCCGGCCCGGCGATCAACCCGCTGATCAAGGTGATGAACCTGGTGGCGCTGCTGATCGCGGGTGCCGTGGTCAAGATGACCTACGGCGAGGACGCCAACACCCCGCTGCGCATCACGATCGCCCTCGTGGCGACGGCGATCATCGTCATCGCGGTCTACATCTCCAAGCGTCGCAGCGTCGTCATCGGGGAGGACCCCGAGCCGGCGCACCCGACGTCGCACGACGGCGCGGGGCACATCACCCGCGTCGACTGATCCACCCGCTCTCGTCCGGGTGCGGACGCGCTCCAGCGCGTCCGCACCCGGACGAGGCGTTTTTTGGGGGTGCCGGCACCCCGTAGCCTCGTGCTCCGTGGACCCCTTCCTCCCCGACGACGTGACCGACCGGCTCGGTGAGGCACTGGCCGCCGCAGGGTTCAGGTACGACGCGGTCGCCGACCTGCTCGGACCCACCGCCCACGCCGCGCTCTCGCGCAACGAGACCACCCCGGCCCTGCGCGCCACGACGGGCGGGAGCCCGCTGGAGACGCTGACCCGGCTGTGGCCGCTGCAGGCCGAGGTCGACGTCGAGGCCGCCGAGCAGGCCCTGCCCGGGCTGGTCGACCCGCTGTGCGTCGCCGGGCTGCTGGAGCGCAGCGTCGGCACGGTCCGCGCCCGCCTCGACGTCCGGCCCTACGCCGACGAGGACCACGACTGGTGGGTGGTCAGCGACCTCACCCCGGGCCTCGACGGCACCGCGACGCGCACGGGCGCCGACCACGTGCTCGGCATCTCGTCGGCGTCGTCGTCCCTGGCGCAGCTGACCGTGCGCCGCCCCGTCGACCGCGCGCTCGACCTCGGCACCGGCTGCGGAGTGCAGGGGCTGCACCTCGCCGCCCACGCGGGCCACGTCGTCGCCACCGACGTCAACCGCCGCGCGCTCGCCGTGACCCTCACCAACGCCCGGCTCAACGGGGTCGCGATGGACGTGCGCGAGGGGTCGCTCTTCGACCCGGTCCGCCGCGAGTCCTTCGACCTGGTCGTGACCAACCCGCCGTTCGTGGTCTCGCCGGCCACGGGTGAGCGGCTGGTCTATCGCGACTCCGGCTTCCCCGGCGACGAGATGGTGCGCCGCGTCGTGGTCGGCGCCGCGGCCCACCTCGCCCCGGGCGGCGTCGCCCAGGTGCTGGCCAACTGGGTCCACGAGGACGGGACCCCCTGGGAGGACCGCGTCTCCTCCTGGCTCGAGCAGGCCGACGAGCCGCTCGACGCGTGGGTGGTCCAGCGCGAGGTGCTCGACCCGGCGCAGTACGTCGAGCTGTGGCTGCGCGACGCCGGGCACGACCGGTCGCCGGACTACGTCGCCCGCTACGACGCCTGGCTGCGGTGGTTCGCCGACCAGCGGATCAGCGGCATCGGGATGGGGTGGCTGGCGCTGCGCCGGCCGTCGTCGCCGAGCCGCGCGGCCGTCGTACGCCTCGAGGACTGGGGGTACGACGTCGAGCAGCCGCTGGGCGGCGAGATCGGCGACTGGCTGGACCGGGTGGACCTGCTGGCCGGGCTCGACGACGCGACCCTCCTGAGCCGCACGTGGCGGGTTCGCCCCGACGTCCGCCAGGAGACGCTCGGTCCGCCCGGCGAGCCCGACCCCGAGGTGATCGTGCTGCGCCAGCAGCGGGGCTTCCGGCGCGCGCGGCAGGCCGACACCGTCGAGGCGGCGCTGGTCGGCGCGAGCGACGGCGACCTCCCGGCCGGTCGGCTCCTCGACGCGATCGGGGACCTGCTCGGGACGCCGGTCGAGGACGGGGCCGCCCGGGTGCGGGAGCTGGTCGCCGAGGGCTTCCTCGTGGCGGAGTGATCTCACCTGATCGCTCGCTGCTCGATCACCGTCACGGTTGAGTACGCCGACTCACGACAGGAGCTCCCCGCAGGGCCGACCCTGGAGCATGAACAGCTCCAGGACCGCCGGCAGCATCGTGCTCCTCGTGGCCGAGGGGCTCCTGGCCGGCCTCGGCGGCACGGTGGCCTTCGGCCTCACCACGGAGTACGGCGACGTCACCGCCTCGCGCGGTGCGACGTTCGCCACTGCCATGCAGGTCGGGAGCATCGCGCTGGTGATCGTCGGGGCCGTGGGGGTGGGGGCCGTCCTGGTCGGGCGGACGGCCACCGTCACCGCGGTCGCGGTGGCCATCCCCGCGCTCATGCTCCTCGGCATCTGGGTCGCGGGCCCGACGGCGCTGGACCACAAGCTCGAGACGCAGTACGACGCCGTGCCGCAGTGCGACTCCGGCGAGCTGGGCTCGGGGCCGGGCGTGGCCGCCGCGCACCACGCCCAGGCGACGTTCGAGACGATCGACCACGTCGGGTGGTTCAGCCGGGGCGGGAGCTCGGGGGTGGGTGGCTGCTCCCGCGAGATGGTGGTGATCGGGGACACCGATGTGGTCGGGCACTACACCGAGGTGCTCGAGGCGGACGGCTGGACGGTCACGGACGTCGACGACGGTCTCCGCGCGGAGAAGGGCGGCGACGCCTTCGAGGTCGTCGGCGGCGGTCGCGACTGGACGGTCTGGACCGGCCCGGTGACGGGCAGCAACGGGTCCTCTCCCAGCCATGTGGCACCCTGAGCGCGGGAACACCGTCTGCAGGGAAGTGAGCGCACGTGGCTGGAGATGCCGCGTCCGGCAAGGGGTCGGGCCAGAAGCTCGTGATCGTCGAGTCGCCGGCGAAGGCGAAGACGATCGCCGGCTACCTCGGCCCGGGCTATGTCGTGGAGTCGTCGATCGGGCACATCCGCGACCTCCCGCAGAGCGCCTCGGACATCCCGGCGTCGATCAAGGGCGAGCCGTGGGCGCGTCTCGGCGTCGACGTCGACAACGACTTCACCCCCTACTACGTGGTCTCCAGCGACAAGAAGTCGCACATGACCAAGCTCAAGAAGCTGCTCAAGGAGTCCGACGAGCTCTACCTCGCCACCGATGAGGACCGCGAGGGCGAGGCCATCGCGTGGCACCTCCAGGAGGAGCTCAAGCCCAAGGTGCCGGTGCACCGCATGGTGTTCCACGAGATCACCAAGCAGGCCATCCAGGCCGCGGTGGCCAACCCGCGCACGCTCGACCTCGACCTGGTGGAGGCGCAGGAAGCGCGCCGCATCCTCGACCGGCTCTACGGCTACGAGGTCTCGCCGGTGCTGTGGAAGAAGGTCATGCCGCGGCTGTCGGCGGGCCGCGTCCAGTCGGTGGCCACGCGCCTCGTGGTCGACCGCGAGCGGCAGCGCATCGCGTTCCGCTCCGCGTCGTACTGGGACATCGAGGGCACCTTCGACGCCGGCGAGAAGCACGAGGACCGCCTGTTCCCGGGGCGCCTGCACACGATCGACGGGTCGCGGGTCGCCCGCGGCTCCGACTTCGAGTCGACCGGTCAGCTCAAGGCCTCGGCCTCCGGTGTCGTGCACGTCGAGCGGGCCCGCGCCGAGGCGCTGGTCAACGCCCTGCACGACACGACCTTCGAGGTCCGGTCGGTCGAGTCCAAGCCCTACCGCCGCCAGCCCTACGCGCCGTTCCGCACCACGACGCTGCAGCAGGAGGCCTCGCGCAAGCTGGGCATGACCGCCTCGCAGGCGATGTCGGTCGCGCAGCGGTTGTACGAGAACGGCTTCATCACCTACATGCGCACCGACTCGACCACGCTGTCGCAGTCGGCGGTCACCGCCGCCCGCGACCAGGTGCGCGACCTGTACGGCGCGGAGTACCTCCCCGACAGCCCGCGGACCTACGCCTCGAAGGTGAAGAACGCCCAGGAGGCGCACGAGGCGATCCGCCCCGCCGGCGAGACGTTCCGCACCCCGGCGCAGACCGGCCTGGCGGGCCAGGAGTTCCGGCTCTACGAGCTGATCTGGATGCGCACGGTCGCCTCGCAGATGAAGGACGCGGTCGGCCAGTCGGTCTCCGTGCGCCTCGGCGGCACCGCGAGCACCGGTGAGGACGTCGTCTTCGCCGCGTCCGGTCGCGTGATCACCTTCCACGGCTTCCTCAAGGCCTACGTCGAGGGGCGCGACGACGAGTCCGAGAGCGACGACCAGCAGGCACGCCTGCCCGCGGTCGAGGAGGGCGACGACGTCGCCGCGGCCTCGCTGCAGGCGGCGGGCCACGAGACCAAGCCCCCGGCCCGCTTCACCGAGGCCACGCTCGTGCGTGAGCTCGAGGAGCGCGAGATCGGGCGGCCGTCGACGTACGCCTCGATCATCGGCACGATCATCAACCGCGGCTACGTCTACAAGAAGGGCTCCGCGCTGGTGCCCTCGTGGGTGGCCTTCTCGGTCGTGCGCCTGCTGGAGGAGCACTTCGAGCGGCTGATCTCCTACGAGTTCACCGCCGGCATGGAGGACGTCCTCGACGAGATCGCCGGTGGTCGCAAGGACCGCGTGAGCGAGCTGGGCGAGTTCTACTTCGGCAGCGACTCCGTCGAGGGCCTGCACAAGCTGGTCACCGAGCTCGGCGACATCGACGCCCGCGAGCTGGCGACCTTCCCGGTCCCTGACCCGCAGGGCGAGGGCGACCACGGCATCGTGCTGCGCGTGGGCCGCTACGGGCCCTACGTCGAGAACCGTGACGGCGAGCGCGGCAACGTGCCCGACGACCTGCCGCCGGACGAGCTGACGCCGGAGAAGGCGCGCGACCTGATCGCCAACCAGTCCGGCGGCGACGTCGAGCTGGGGGTGCACCCCGAGACGGGCCTGCAGATCGTGGCCAAGGCCGGGCGCTACGGCCCCTACGTCACCGAGGTCCTGCCCGAGGACGCCCCCAAGAAGGACAAGCCCCGCACGGCGTCGCTGTTCAAGTCGATGTCGCTGGAGGAGATCACCCTCGAGCAGGCGGTGCAGCTGCTCACCCTGCCGCGCGTGGTCGGCACCGACCCCGAGTCGGGCGACGACATCACCGCGCAGAACGGCCGCTACGGGCCCTACCTCAAGAAGGGCACGGACTCGCGGTCGATCGACTCCGAGGAGCAGCTGCTCACGATCACCCTCGACGAGGCGCTGAAGATCTATGCCCAGCCCAAGCAGCGCGGGCGGGCGGCGGCCAACCCCGGCAAGGAGCTCGGCGAGGACCCGGCCAGCGGCAACAAGGTGACCGTCAAGAGCGGACGCTTCGGCTACTACGTCACCGACGGCGAGTACAACGCGACCCTGCGCCAGGGCGACGACCACGAGACGATCACGCTCGACCGGGCGGCGGAGCTGCTGGCCGAGAAGCGGGCCAAGGGCCCGGCGCCGAAGAAGAAGGGCGCCGCCAAGAAGACCGCCAAGAAGACCACCGCGAGGAAGACCACGGCCAAGAAGTCCGCGGCCAAGAAGACGACCGCGAAGAAGACTGCGGCGAAGAAGACGTGACCACGGACGGACCTGTCCTCAGGGTCCCGGCTTTCCGGCGACTCTGGGTCGGTCTCGGCCTGTCCAGCCTGGGTGACTGGCTGGGGCTCCTCGCGCTGACCGCGATGGCCAACCTCATGGTCGAGGGCTACGCCGCCCGCAACTACGCGATCGCCGGCGTCCTCTTCCTCCGGGTCGTCCCGGCCCTCGTGGTCGGGCCGGTCGCCGGCTACCTCGCCGACCGCATGGACCGACGCACGGTGCTGGTGTGGGGCGACCACATCAGGGGCGTGCTGTTCCTCTCGATCCCGCTCGTGGGCGAGCTGTGGTGGGTCTTCGTGGTCACGGTGCTGGTCGAGTCGGTGAGCCTGGTGTGGGGGCCGTCCAAGGACGCGACCGTGCCCAACCTGGTGAGTCGCGCCCAGCTCGAGTCGGCCAACGCGATCAGCACCACGACGACGTACGCCTCGGCCGTGCCGGCGGCCGCGCTGTTCGCGCTGCTGACGACGCTGGACCGGATCTTCCCGTCGCTGCTGGGCTTCCTCGAGCGGGGCGCGGTCGACCTCGCCCTGCTGCTCAACGGGGTCTCGTTCATCGTCTCGGGGCTGGTGATCGCGACGCTGCACCAGATCCCGCGCGGCCCGGCCGACGTGCACGGCGAGACCAACCTGGTGGCAGCCGTCCTGCACGGGTGGAGGTACGTCGCCGGCACGCCGCTCGTGCGCGGCCTCGTGATCGGCATGGTCGGGGCCTTCGCCGCCGGCGGAGTCGTGGTGGGGCTCGCGAGGACCTACGTCGCCGACCTGAGCGGCGGTGACGCGGGCTACGCCGTGCTGTTCGGGGCGGTCTTCGTCGGCATGGGACTCGGCATGTGGCGCGGCACGCGACTGCTCGCGCGGATGAACCGCCGCCGCGTCTTCGGCTTCGCCCTGGTCGGCTGCGGCCTGCTGCTCCTGCCGCTCGCGCTCGTGCCGCACCTGCCGGTCGTCGTCGGCCTGGCCGTCGGCGTCGGCTTCCTCGCCGGCACCGCGTGGATCAACGGCATGACGCTGCTCGGGCTCGAGGTGCCCGACGAGGTCCGTGGCAGGACCTTCGCTTTCGTCGGGTCCGCCGTGCGCCTCGCGCTGGCACTCGTGCTCGCGGTCGCGCCGCTGGTCGCGGGCACGGTCGGCACCGTGCGCTTCGGACCCGAGGTGGTCGGCGGCGGGCGCCTGTTCGAGTACGGCGGCGCGGCTGTCACGATCTGTCTGGCGGCGGTGCTCCTCACCGTTGTCGGTGTCCTGGCCTACCGTCTGATGGACGACCACGAGGGGCGGTCCTGGTTGAGTGACCTGAGCGGAGCGCTGCGGCGCGAGACCGACGCTGTCGGCGTGCCCGACCCGCTGGCGGCCACGGGCGCCGGCGTGTTCACCGAGCACGGCTGCTTCGTCGCGTTCGAGGGCGGCGAGGGCGCCGGCAAGTCGACGCAGGCACGTCGGCTGCAGGCGTGGCTGGAGGCCGAGGGCTACTCCGTCCTCCTCACGCACGAGCCCGGTGACACCGAGGTCGGTCGCGAGCTGCGCCGCATCGTCCTCGACCCGCAGACCGGCGCGATCTCGCACCGCGCCGAGGCGCTGATGTACGCCGCCGACAAGGCCGAGCACGTCGAGCGGGTCGTGCTCCCGGCGCTGTCGCGCGGAGAGGTGGTCGTCACCGACCGCTACGTCGACTCGACGATCGCCTACCAGGGCGCCGGCCGCGACCTGCTCGACGACGAGGTGGAGCGCATCGCCCGCTGGGCCACCGGCGACCTGCGGCCCCACCTGACCGTGCTGCTCGACGTCGCCCCCGAGCACGGCCTGACCCGCTTCGAGGAGCGCGACCGCATCGAGGCCGAGTCGGCCGACTTCCACGAGCGGGTCCGCGCGATGTTCCTGCGGCTGGCCGACGCGCAGCCCACCCACTACCTCGTGGTCGACGCCCGGCAGACGCCGGAGGAGATCGAGGAGCAGGTGCGCGAGCGCCTGCGCCCGCTGCTCGTGGCGGCCGTCCGCCGGGACGGTGCGTCGACGTGAGCGTCTTCGACGCCCTGATCGGGCAGCAGGCCGCGATCGAGACCCTGCAGGCCGCGGCGCGCGGGCAGGGCATGAGCCACGCCTGGCTGGTCACCGGCCCGCCCGGGTCGGGCCGCTCCAACGCCGCGATCGCCTTCGCGGCCGCGCTCCAGTGCGAGCAGGCCGGCTGCGGGGAGTGCGAGGCCTGCCGCACGTCGCTGGCGGGCAGCCACCCAGACGTGCTCGTGCAGCGCACCGAGCGCATGATCATCTCGGTCGACCTGGCGCGCGAGTGGGTGCTGCGCGCCGCGCTCAAGCCGGTGCGCGGGCGCTGGCAGATCATGGTCGTCGAGGACGCCGACCGGCTCAACGACCAGGCCAACAACGCCCTGCTCAAGGCGATCGAGGAGCCCCACCCCCGCACGGTCTGGCTGCTCTGCGCGCCGCACACGACCGACGTCCTCCCGACCATCCGGTCGCGCTCGCGGGTGCTCCAGCTGACGACGCCGCGCCTGGAGGAGGTCACGCGCTTCCTGGTCGAGCGGCACGGGGTGCCCGAGGCGCTCGCCGCGCACTGCGCGCGCGCCGCCCAGGGCCACATCGGCCGGGCGAGGGCGCTCGCCACCGACGAGACGGTCCGCAACCGCCGCCGCGAGGTGATCACGCTGCCCGCCAAGCTGCGCGGGCTCGGCGACTGCATGAGCGCTGCCGCCGACATCGCCGAGCTGGCCAAGCAGGACGGCGCCGACATCATCGACGCCTTCCGCACGCAGGAGCTCAGGAACGTCGACATCCTCTACGGCGAGGACCGCAAGGCCCGCTCCACCGCCTCGGCGCGGGCGGCCGTCGGCCAGCTGGAGAAGGAGGTGAAGGCGCGCGAGCGGCGCTCGGTCAACGACTCCGTCGACCGGGTGCTCATGGACCTCGTCTCGGTCTATCGCGACCTGATCCTGCTCCAGCACGGCTCGTCCCAGCCGCTGGTCAACGAGGAGCTGCGCGCCGACCTGGGCGAGCTCGCCCGGCGCACGACCCCCGAGAGCAACCTGCGCCGCATCGACGCGATCTACACCGCTCGCGAGCAGATGCTGGAGTTCAACACCCCGCCGCTCTTGGCCCTGGAGTCGATGATGGTGGCACTCCGGGTCTGACACGACGGAAGGACACGCATGACGCGACGGACGGCGTACGCCCGTCTCGCCCTCACCCTGGCGACCGCGCTGGTCTCGTCGACCGCGCTCGTCGGGTGCTCCGGTGACGACAAGGCCGAGCCCGAGCCCAAGCCGGTCGAGACCTCGGCCCCGGCCTCGGGCTCGCCCAGCGCAGCGCCGGCCGAGGATGCGCCCGCGGGGCTGGAGCGGTTCTACGACCAGAGCCTCGACTGGGAGGACTGCCGCGACGGCGCGGAGTGCACCGACGTCGAGGTCCCGCTGGACTACGAGAAGCCCGACGGCCGCACGATCGAGCTGTCGGTGCTCCGGGTGCCCGCGCGCGAGCAGGACGGCAAGGTCGGCGCGATGCTGGTCAACCCCGGTGGCCCGGGCGCGTCGGGGGTCGACTACGCCGCGTCGGCCAAGACCTACTTCAACAAGCCGATCCTCGACCACCTCGACATCGTCGGCTTCGACCCGCGCGGGGTGGGCCGGAGCAACCCGATCGACTGCCTCAGCGACGACCAGCTCGACCGGTTCGCCGCGGCCGACCCCGACCCCGACGACGCCGCGGAGCAGCAGGAGTCCGACGCGCTGCTGCGCCAGTTCGGCGAGGGCTGCCTGGCGCGCAGCGGAGCGCTCACCCGGCACGTCTCCACCGAGGAGGCCGCGCGCGACATGGACGTGCTGCGCGCGGTGCTGAAGCAGCCGCGGATGCTCTACTTCGGGGCGTCCTACGGCACCTTCCTCGGCGGGACCTACGCCGACCTGTTCCCCGACAAGGTGGGCCGGATGGTGCTCGACGGCGCGATCGACCCGCGGGTCGGGCTGGTCAAGGGCGCCGAGGTGCAGGCCAAGGGGTTCGAGACCGCGCTGCGCGCCTATGTCGGCAACTGCGTCGACAAGGGCGACTGCTACCTCGGCGGCTCGGTCGACGAGGGCATCGGCAAGATCCAGGACCTGCTCGACGAGACCGACGCCGACCCGCTGCCGACCTCCTCGGGACGCGAGCTGACCGAGGGCCTGGCCGTGCTCGGCATCTGGGCGCCGCTCTACAACCGCGACTACTGGTTCGCCCTCGACCAAGCGCTCAAGAGCGGGTTCTCCGGCGACGGCGACGTGCTGCTGCAGCTGGCCGACGCCTACCTCAACCGCGGGCCCGACGGGTTCAACGACAACTCCAGCGAGGCGCTCTACGCCGTCAACTGCCTCGACCGCGACGAGTGGGTCGACCCCGGCGAGGTCGGGCGCTACCAGCAGCGCCTGCTCGACGCGTCGCCGACGTTCGGCCGGCTGTTCGCCTGGGGGCTGACCGCGTGCGGGTCGTGGTCGGTGCACAGCGGCAAGACGCCCGGCGCCCTGAAGGCCACCGGCTCCGCGCCGATCCTGGTCGTCGGCACCTCACGCGACCCGGCGACCCCGCTGTCGTGGGCCGAGGGCCTCGCCGACCAGCTCGACAACGGCGTGCTGGTCAAGCGCGACGGTGACGGCCACACCGGCTACAAGGCCGGCAACGACTGCGTCGACGAGGCGGTCGAGGCCTACCTCGTGTCAGGCAAGGTCCCTGGCGGCACGGTCAGCTGCTGAGCGTCCCGGCGGTCGAGCTCAGTCGAGACCCCGCGCGGCGCACGACGCGAAGCCCAGCCACGTGTGCTTGTTGTTCCACCAGCACCAGCCGACCTTGGGGGCGTTGCGGTGCTCGACGCCGTCCCGACCGGTGCCGCGGCTGATCCAGACGGCCGGCGTGCGGGCGTCGTACGCCCCGGGCCTGCCCTTGGCGCGACGCGACCCGATCGTCATGAAGCACCTGTTGTCCTCGAGCGCCTCGGGCACCTGGAGCAACCAGGAGACGCCCTCCTGCAGCGTGAGCGGGCTGCGGCCGCGCGCGGTGAGCTCGGGCAGCGCCTCCGACGGGCGCCAGTCGAGCAGGTCGTCGCCGCGGTCGAGCCCGGTGACGAGGTACGCCGACCCGGCGGGCAGCTCGACCGTCGGGCCGAACTCCTCGACGTCGGTCATGTCCTCGACCACGAACCCGGGCTTGCCCCGGTGGGTCAGCAGCGCGGCGAGGTCGTGGACCGGCACCGTGCCCGGGGCGAGCGCGACCAGGGCCCCCTCGAGGTCGCCCCGGTGGTCGAGCTCGTCGAGACCCGGCACGTCGATCCCGAGGCTGCGCAGGCGTGCGACCTGCTCGGAGACGGTGGGGAGGGAGGGCAGGACAGGGGCGAGCTGGTCCGAGGTCATGGGCTGCCAACGCCGGTCCTCAGCCGATTGTTCCCGGCTCCGGGTGGCCCCCTATACTCGGCTCCCGTGGCTCGCCCGAGGGTGAGTCACAGGCCGCCTTAGCTCAGTCGGTAGAGCGATTCACTCGTAATGAATAGGTCGTCGGTTCGATTCCGACAGGCGGCTCCCTTCCACGACGATCTCGACGTGCGCGACGTGCGCGACGTGCGCCGACGTGCGAGACCCGGCCCGGCGCCGATCGGTGCCTGACTAGAGCCGTTCGGTCCTTGCAGCCCCAGCAGCGCCGGGTGATGATTCCCTGCACGCATCCGGGAGGGTGCATCTCGGGGAGGGAAACCCACCACATGTCAACGCAGAGGCCCGGGCACCGGAACGCCCGCTTCGCTTTCGTCCTGACCGCCGTCGCCGCCGCTGGTGCGGCCGGGCTCACGGGCACGGTCGCCGTGCCGGCCGCGGCCGTGCCGTGCGTCTCGTCCTTCCCGAAGGCCGACCTGGTCCGCGGTCAGGAGGTCGAGGGTCTGACCGTCTCGGCCGGCACCGTGCCTGATCCGTTCTCGGGCACCATCGAGGGCGTCCTCACCGACGGCATCGCCCCCGGTGTCGACATGATCCTGGCCGAGCTGGACTCGACCGCGATCGACAAGAACGGCATCTGGGCCGGCATGTCCGGGTCCCCGGTCTACGCCGACGCCGAGCACACCCAGCTCGTCGGAGCCGTGTCCTACACCCTCAACGAGGGCAGCACCACGCTCGCGGGCATCACGCCGGCCGCGGACATGCTCGCGCTCACGGCCGCCGAGCCGGCCGCGCGCGTGGACCTCGGACGCGCCCTGGCGGACCGGCTCGTCGCCGACGGCGTCGCGACCCGGGCCGAGGTCGCCTCCGGCCTGCGCCAGCTGCCGACGCCGATCGGCATCTCCGGGCTCACCAGCCGTCGCTTCGCGCAGCTGGCCGGCTGGCTCGACAACCACGGCCCGGTCGCCCGGGCTGTCGGTGGCAACGCCGCCCCGAGCAGCGCCACTGCGAGCGACATCGTCCCCGGTGGCAACATCGCCGGCTCGCTCGGCTACGGCTTCGTCTCCGCCGCGGCGGTCGGCACCGTCACCGCCGTCTGCGGTGACGACGTCCTCGCCTTCGGACACCCCTTCAACTACGCCGGCGACGCGACGTACTCCCTGCACCCGGCCGACGCCGTCTCGATCGTGCCCGGGAGCACCTTCGCCGGCTACAAGCTGGCCAACCTCGCCGACCCGGTCGGCGCCATCACGGGCGACCACATGGCGGGCATCCGCGGGGCGCTCGGCGCCACGCTGACGGCCTACGACGTGAGCTCGGTCGCGACCTACGGCACGCGGACCGTCTCGGGCACCACGCACGTCACGGTCCCCGACCTGGTCGCCGACGCCGGCCTGGCCAACGCGTTCGCGGCCAGCGACCGGGCGCTCGACCGGCAGGGCAAGGGCACCGCCGACTCGACCTGGACGCTCACCGGCGAGCGACGTGACGGCACGCCGTTCACCCTGACCCGCACCGACGTCTACACCAGCGACTACGACGTCGCCTCGGCTCCGCTGGAGAACCTGGCCATGGCGGCCTACTCGCTGCTGGGCAACGAGACCGAGGCCGTCACCATCACCGGCATCTCCACCTCCACGGAGCTGCGTGACGACGCGACGCAGTGGCGGATCGGCCGGACCTACTGGCACAACGGCGCCGGCGCCCCGTGGCGGCGGATCACCGAGTCCTCGCCGGTGGTGGTCAAGCCCGGTGGCACCCGCTACATCCGGGTCGAGCTCTTCTCCCGCACCGCTGACACGCGCTACGTCTACTTCCCGGTGACCGCGTCGACGAAGTCGGCCGGCCGCCTCGGACGCCTCGTCCTGGCCGGCGGATACTCCGGCTTCGAGGAGGACATGGAGTTCTACGACAGCTCCGAGGAGTTCATCGACGAGTACGGCGACGAGATGCCCGAGACCATCCCGCAGGTGCTGCGCCAGGTGGCCCAGCAGCAGAAGAACGACACCGTCGCGGCGACGTTCGCGGTGCGCGGGACCACCCGGACGAAGAAGGTCCGCTCGCTCGGCCAGGTCGTCTCCGGGTTCACCGTGGTCCCGGTGCGGGTGACCCGCTGACGCGAGCATGATGGGCGGGTGACCTCCCGACGCCGCCGGTTCGGCGAGACCCCCGACGGCCGCGACGTCGAGGTGCTCGAGATCGGGCGCGCGCCGGGGGCCCTGCTCGAGGTCCTCACGCTCGGTGCGTCGGTCCACACCCTCACGGTCACCGGCGGTGACGGTGTGCGGCGCAACGTCGCGCTCGGCCACCGCAGCGTGGAGGACCGGCTGGCGAGCCCGGCGTACGTCGGCGCGACGGTCGGGCGCTACGCCAACCGCATCGGCGGTGCGCGCTTCGAGCTCGACGGTCGGGAGGTCCGGCTGGACGCCAACGAGGGGGCGAACACCCTGCACGGCGGCAGCGACGGGTTCGACCGGAGGCTGTGGGACGTCGTGTCCCGGTCCGACGACGAGGTCGTCCTCGAGCTGGTCAGTCCCGACGGCGACCAGGGCTTCCCGGGCACCCTCACCGTCCGGGCCGCCTATCGGGTGGACGGCGACGTGGTCGGCGTCGAGCTGAGCGCGGTCACGGACGCACCGACGGTGGTCAACCTGACCAACCACGCCTACCTCAACCTCGACGGCGAGGGGTCCGGCACGGTCGACGACCACCTGCTCGAGGTGGCGGCGGACGAGTTCCTGCCGGTCCGCGACGGCCTGCCGACCGGGGTCGAGCCGGTGGCCGGCACGGCGTTCGACCTGCGCTCGCCGACCAGGATCGGCGACGCCGTCCGCGACGGTCACGAGCAGGTGGTCGCGGCGCGCGGGCTCGACCACTGCCTCGTCGTGCCCGGTCAGGGCCTGCGCCGCCACGCGACGCTGACCTCGCCGCGCTCCCGGACCCGGGTCGAGCTCTGGTCGGACCAGCCCGGCGTCCAGGTCTTCACCGCGAACTTCGACGCCGCCGTCCCGTCGCTCTCCGGCGGCATCTATCGCCCGGGCGACGGCATCGCGCTGGAGCCGCAGCTGTTCCCGGACTCGCCGCACCACCCCGACTGGCCCTCGCCGGTGCTCCGCCCGGGGGAGACCTGCCGAGCCCGGATCGAGTGGCGCTTCAGTCCCGCAGGGGCGTGAGCCGGATCGTGAGGTCGGTCAGCGCCCAGCGCCGGAGGAAGGCCGCCCGTCCCCGCGGCACCTGACGCGCCTCCTCCCGCCACAGCGCCGCGAACTCGCGCGTGAAGCCCAGCCGCGGGTGCCGGCGTACGACGTCGCGGCGCACGTCGGCGGGCAGGCGGCCGAGGCCGAGCCCGAACACGTCGACGGCCGCGCCGGCCGACATCAGGTAGGCCTCCGGCCCGTCCTCGGGGCGCACCCCGGGGGTGTGGTGCAGCGCGATCGCGTTGGTGACGACCTCGCGGTCGTGTGGATCCATCGCGTGGCGGTCGGCGAAGGTCCGGGCCAGCGCGGCGCTGCGCACCGTGAAGTCGACGTCGGGGATGCCGCTGGGGAGCCCGGTGTCGTGGAACATCGCCGCGACCCACAACAGCTCGGCGTCGAAGGCGACGTCCTCCAGGCTCGCGATCGCGGCACCCCAGGCGAAGGCGCGTCGCGAGTGGTTGAGCACGGTCGGCCCGAGCAGGTCCTGCGCCGCCTCCTCGGCCTCGCGGGCGAGGACCGAGTCCGGCGGCTGCAGGGCGGCGGCGTCGACGTGGGCGCGCCGCCCGCTGTCGGTCCGGGTCGCCAGGGCGAGGCTGCCGCCCACGATGCCGGCGTGCCCGCGCAGCAGCGGCAGCGCGAGGCTCAGCCGCTCACGGCGGGTGAGCACGCCTCCGGTGCGCTCGGTCCAGGCGATGGTGCCGAGGTCGTCGGGTCGCTTCATGGTGGTCTCCTCGCGGTGGGCGTCGCCCCATCGTGGCGCGCTCCCGCCCGGCATCGCCCCGGTCGATGTGCCGGGATGCGGTCTGCACCTGACCGGCGGGCGCGGCCGATCAGCGGTAGTTTCGCGACGTGCTGCACGGGCGAGAGGCGGAGCGGGCCCAGCTGGCCGCCCTCGTGGAGGGCGCCCGCGGCGGCTCCGCCGGCAGCGTCGTCGTCCTCGGTGAGCCCGGGATCGGCAAGTCCGCCCTGCTCGCCGACCTCGCGGAGCAGGTCGCGCAGGTCGACGGTGCACGGCTGCTGCGCACCCAGGGTCTCGAGTCCGAGGCGCCGATGGCGTTCGCCGCCCTGCACCGCCTGCTCCGGCCGCTGCTCGGCCACCTCGGGTCGCTGCCCGCGCCGCAGGCCTCGGCCCTGCGGGTCGCACTGGGGGAGGAGGCCGGGAGCGTCGAGCCCTTCCTGGTCTCGCTCGCCACCTTGTCGCTGCTCAGCGAGGCCGCCGAGGAGGGGCTCGTCGTCTGCCTCGTCGACGACGCGCACTGGCTCGACGGCGCCTCCGCCGACGCGCTGCTCTTCGCGACGCGACGGCTCGACGCCGACCGGGTCGCGGTGGTGTACGCCGCCCGCACCGGCGACGAGCGCGCCTTCGCCCCCGACGGTGTGCCGACCCTCAGGCTCGCGGGGCTGTCGCCGGACGCGGCGCGCGCCCTCCTCGTCGAGCGGGCGTCCGTGGCGGTCACCGCCGAGGTGGTGGACCGGCTGCTCGCCGAGACCGGCGGCAACGCGCTCGCGCTCGTGGAGCTCCCCACCGGCCTCGACGCCGCTCAGCTGAGCGGTTCCGAGCCCTTGCCGGAGCGGCTGGCGGTCACCGCGGAGGTCGAGCGCGTCTTCCTCGGCCGGTGGCGACGGCTCGGCGAGGCCGCACAGCAAGTGGTGCTCTGCGCCGCGGTCGACGACAGCGGGTCGCTGGCCACGGTGCAGCGTGCCGCGACGCAGCTCGGGGCCGGCGGCGACGACGTGGACGAGGCGGTGCGCTCGGGGCTCCTCGTCGTGGGAGAGGACGACGTCGCGGTGCGGCACCCCCTCGTCGGGTCCGCGGTCCAGCAGGCCGCCTCGCCCGGCGACCGGCGTGCGACGCACCTCGCGCTGGCGGCCGCGCTCGCGGAGGCCGGGGACGCCGACCGCGCGACCTGGCACCGGGCCAGGGCTGCCACCGGCCCGGACGCCGCGCTCGCCGACGCCCTGGCGGACGTGGGGGCGCGGGCCGAGCGCCGTGGAGGCTTCCGCGCCGCAGCCGAGGCCTACGAGCGCGCGGCCGACCTGTCGCCCGCCCGGGCCGACGCTGCCCGACGGCTCCTCGCCGCGGCACGGTCCGCGTGGGCCTCGGGCCAGACCTCGAGGTCGGCCGCCCTCGTCACGCCGGCGCGCGAGAGGGCCGAGGACCCGCTGGTGCTCGCCGACCTCGACCGCCTGCGAGGGCGGATCGCGGTCAACGTGGGCTCGGCCGAGGACGCGCACCGGATCTTCACCGTCGCCGCGGAGCAGGTCGCCGCGCACGACCAGGTGCGGGCGCTGGAGATGGCGGTGGCGGCGTCGGTCGCGCGCAGCCACGGCGTCGACAGCGGGGCGCGGCTGCCCGACGGAGTGGTGGCCACCGACCCCGCGCCCGACGACGCCCCCCGCACCCGCTGCCTCAAGCAGCTCCTGAGGTGCACGTTGCAGGACCTCGCAGGAGAGCGCGGCCCGGCACTGGCCCTGCTCCACGAGGCGATCGGCACCGCGCTGGCGGACCCGGTGACCTCGGCCGACCTCGACCTGCTGGGCAACCTCGGCAACGCCGCGCTCCACCTCGGCGACGACGAGGCGTTCACGCGGTGCTACACGCTGATGCACTCCGCGGCCCGTGCGCGGGGTGACGCCATGGCCGTGCTCTATGCGTTGCAGCGCCTGTCGTTCGCGCACTACGTCGCAGGCCGGTGGGGTCTCCTGCGCGCGTCCTCGGAGGAGGCCGTCGCCCTCGGCGAGGGGCTCGGCCAGGCGTCGTCGACCGCAGCGCCGCTGGCCTGGCTGGCGCTGCTGTCCGCGCTCGAGGGCCACGAGGACCACGACGAGCGTCTGCGCGCGCTCGAGGAGCTCGTCGCGACCCGCCCGCCGGTGGGGATCCTGGCCCAGCCGGTGCGCGACCTGACCCGCTGGGCGCGCGGGGTCCGGGCCCTGCTCACCGGCGACGGGCCCGGAGCCCTCCACCAGCTCCGCCTGCTGGAGCTCCCGGCACTGCGCGCGATGGTCGCGCAGGACCGCATCGACGCAGCCGTCCGCGCCGGCGAGCCCGAGCAGGCGACCAGCTGGGTCGAGGAGCTCGAGGAGTACGTCGGCGGCACCGGCCTCCCGTGGGTGCGCGCGGCCGCGGCGTTCGGTCGCGCGCTGGCGGTGCAGGACGACCCGGCGCGGGTCGAGGAGGCCAAGGAGCTGTTCCGGTCCTCGCTCGTGCTGCACGCCCAGGCCGACCGGCCCTACGACCGGGCCCGCGTGCAGCTGGCCTACGGCGAGCTGCTGCGCCGCACCCAGCAACGGGTGGAGGCCAGGCGCCACCTCCGGGCGGCGTACGAGACCTTCAGCGACCTGCGCGCGGCGCCCCTCGCCGACCGCGCCGCCTCGGAGCTGCGCGCCTCGGGCGAGACCGCCCGCAAGCGGGACCCGTCGACCCTGCTCGACCTCACGCCGATGGAGCTCAAGGTGGCCCAGCTGGTCGCGACCGGCCTGTCCAACAAGGACGTGGCCGCCCAGTGCTGGATCTCCCCGCGCACGGTGGCCTTCCACCTGCGCAACGTGTTCGCCAAGACCGGGGTCACCTCGCGCGGGGCGCTCGCGCACCTCGACCTGGGCTGAGACGAACCCGGCCATCTGACCGGGGCGACGCCCGGCCGTCGCGACCACTCTCGACACGTCACCTGAGTCGAGAGGCAGCACAGTGAGCACGATCGAGACCCCCACCCGGGCAAGCACCCCCACCACGGCACCCGGCGGCCGAGCCGCCCTGAGCGCCCTCGCGACCGGGGCGGTCGTCGCCCTCGTGGCGGTGCTCGTGGTCTTCCCGGGCGGGTCCGAGGCACGCGTCACCGGCTCGGCCCTGCTCGGGCTGGCCTGCACCTGGGCGATGGTGGCCCGTCGCCGGAGGTGGGCGGCCGTCCCGGCCGCCGCCTTCGGCGCCACGGGGGCCGCGCTGGTGCTCCTCGACCCCGGCGCCGGCGCCATGGACACCCTCGCGTGGATCTGGCCGCTCCCCGTGGCCGCCCTGGCGGTGTGGACCTGGCGCCGCCTGCGGGAGCTCCCGCGCCGCGCCCGTCTGGTGCTCGCACCCGTCCTCGTGGCGCTGGTCGCGGCCTCCGCGGGCACGCTCGCCCAGGACCTGCGCAGCACGCCAGACGCTCCCGGCACGACGTACGTCGTCGACGGGAGCGCGCTGCACCTGGACTGCCACGGCCCGGTCGGGAGCGGCCCGACGGTCGTGCTGCTCAACGGGCTCGGCGGGTCGTCCGCGCACTGGGAGCGGGTCGTCCGAGGCGTGAGTGCCGAGGGGACCCGGGTGTGTGCCTACGACCGGGCCGGCCAGGGCTGGAGCGACCCGGCCGCGCGGCCCCAGGACGCCGTCGCCGCCACCGCGGACCTGCACGCCGTGCTCGAGCAGGCGGGCATCGGGAGGGTCGTCCTCGCCGGCCACAGCGTCGGAGGCGCCTATGCGCTGTCCTACGTCCACGCCCACCCCGACCAGGTCGCCGGCCTGGTGCTGCTGGACTCCTCCAGCCCGGAGCAGGCCACGCGCATCGACGGCTTCACCACCGAGCTGGCGATCACCCGACGCCTCGTCGCGCTGGCCCCGAGCCTGAGCCGGCTCGGCATCGGCCACCTCGTGCCCGGCGGCCCGCTGCCGCCCCGCGCGGCCGCCCTGGCCGCCACGCCGGCGGCGTACCGCAACCTGCGCGACGAGCAGTCGGTGATCCTCACCGTGTTCGGTCAGGCCCGGGCGGTCCGCACCCTCGGCGACCTCCCGCTCGCGGTCCTCACCGCGAGCGAGAACGCCGCGGACCCGGACTGGGCCGACGCCCAGGACGCCCTCGCCGCGCTCTCCGGCGACGCGGTCCACCGGACCGTCACCTCGAGCCACGAGGGCCTGCTGCTCGACCCCGGCCCGGCGCGCGCCTCCGTCGCCGCCATCGCGGGCGTCGTGGCCCGCACCCGCTGATCCCGCACCACCAACCGACCACCACCCCAACGATCGGAGCACGTCATGTCCCTGCACGCCCACCCCTCCACCGCGACGGGACCGGAGGCCGGCACCCGCCGTCCCTGGACCGTCCTGGCGATCGCCCTGGTCGCCCAGGTCCTCGTCGTCCTCGACATCTCGGTGGTCAACACGGCCCTGCCGTCGATCGCCGACTCCCTCGACCTGCGGGAGAACGACCTGCAGGCGATCGTCACGGCCTACCTGATGTGCTCCGGCGGCGGTCTCCTCCTCGGCGGTCGGATCGCCGACCTGCTCTCGCGCCGCACCGTCTTCCTCGTGGGTCTCGCGCTGTTCACCGTCGCCTCGCTGGCGAGCGGGTTCGCGGAGACCGCGGGCCAGCTCGTCACCACCCGTGCCCTCCAGGGACTCAGCGCGGCCGTCCTCACGCCGTCTGCGCTGTCGCTGATCATGACCACCTATGACGGCGACCAGCGCCGCAAGGGCCTCGCGGCCTGGGGCGTGATCGGCAGCCTCGGGGTCGCCGCGGGCGTCCTCGTCGGCGGCGCGCTCACCACCTGGGTGAGCTGGCAGCTGATCTTCTGGGTCAACGTCCCGATCGGGATCGTCGCCCTGGTCGCCGGATCCCACGCCATCCCCCGCGTCGCCCGCTCCGGCCGCGCGTCGCTGCGGCGGTTCGACCTCCCCGGCGCGCTGGCGGTCATCGGCGGCCTGAGCACCCTGGTCCTCGCGCTGTCGGGCACCAGCACCCACGGCTGGACCTCGGCCCGCTCGCTCGCCACCTTCGCCATCGCCGCCGCCCTGCTCGCCGGCTTCGTCGCCTGGGAGCGCCGGGCGTCCGAGCCGCTGTTCCCGCCGCACGTCTGGAAGGTGCGCACCCTGGTCTCCGGCACGACGGTCATGCTCGGCATCACCGGGATCCTCGTGGGCGCGGTCTTCCTGGCCTCGATCCTGCTGCAGGCACAGCTCGGGTTCAGCGCCCTGGAGGCCGGCCTCGCGTTCCTGCCGTTCGCGTTCGCGATCACGGTCGGCGCGGTCGTCGCCCGGCACGCGATGGCCCACGTGGCCCCGCGCGTGGTCGCGGTCGCCGGGCTCGTCGGCACCGGCGGCGCCGCCGCCCTGCTGGCGAGCCTGCCCGCCGACGCGTCGTACGCCGCGGACCTGCTGCCCGGGCTCGTCGCCCTCGGCATCGGCGTCGGGCTGGTCTTCGCCCCGGTCTCGGTGACCTCGATGGCCGGCATCCCCGAGAGCCACGCCGGCCTCGCGTCGGGCTTCCTGATGACCGGTCACGAGGTGGGCGCGGCCCTGGGCGTGGCCGTCCTCTCCGCGGCCGCCAACGCCGCCGGCAGCCTCACCGACCCGGCCCAGGTGGTCGACGCGTTCTCCCGCGGCATGGTCGTCGCCGGCGTGGCCGCCGCGGCCCTCGCGGCCTTCGCGTGGGTCCGACTCCCGGCGACCAGGGTCGCCGGTGCTGCCGGGATGCACATGCACCACTGAACCGGGGGTGCGCGGACCGGTCGTCCTGGCGGGCGGCGTCTCTCGACGAGGCGCCGCCCGCGACGCGACCCGGAAAGCCCGCGCGAGCGCGCCTCCGCCCTCTAGCGTGTGCACGTGCTGTCGCTGACCTACGTGAGCTCGGCCACCGAGCTGCTCGGGTCGGCCGACCTGGTGAGGTTGCTTGCACAGAGCCGAGAGGCCAACGAGCGCCGTGACATCACCGGGATGCTGCTCTATCGCGACGGCAACATCCTCCAGTGCCTGGAGGGACCCGAGGACCGGGTCCGGGAGGCCTACGACGCGATCAGCCGCGACCCGCGTCACGGCGGCGTGATCACCCTCCTCGAGGAGGAGGTCGCGGAGCGCTCGTTCCCCGACTGGTCGATGGGCTTCAAGGACCTGAGCCCGGTCGAGGGGGACGGGCTGACCGGGTTCAACGACTTCCTGCGCAGCGGCGAGCTGGACTACCTCGGTGACCGGGCCGAGCCGGTCTTCCACCTGATCAAGGTGTTCCGCGACTCACGCTGAGCCGGGAGGTCAGACGAGCTCCTGGCCCGAGGCCGCCGCGTCGCGCACCAGCGTCGCGACGGCCTCGACCGCCTCGGTGTCGCCGGAGTCGCGGTGGCGCAGGACGATGCGCCGGGTGCCGAGCCCGGGGACGTCGAGGACGTCGACGCCCTCGAGGCTCTGCAGGTGCAGCGCCAGCGACGGGAGCAGGGTGAAGCCCTCACCGGCCGCCACCAGGGCCACGGCGCTCTGGAAGTTGGCGAAGGTGTGCACCGGTGCGCTGCGCACGCCGAGCGATCGCCGCACGCGGCGTACGGCCTGCCAGCTCGCGGCCGAGGACTCCGCCCCGAGCCAGGGGAGGGTGAGCCTGGCCAGGTCGACGACGTCGCCGCCGATGACGGTCCCGGTGGGGACGACCAGCTTCCACGGCTCGTCGAGCAGCGGCGTCTCGCGCATCCCGCGGTGCAGGGCGCGGACCGGTTCCCCGGCGTCGAACTCCACCACCGCGAGGTCGAGCTCGCCGGAGCGCAGCGAGCGCAGCAGGGTGTCGCGGTCGGACTCGACGACGTCGAGGTGGATGCGCGGGAACCGGGCCCGCCAGGCCGGCAGCTGGGGCAGCAGCACGGTGACCAGGAAGGTCTGGAAGGTGCCGAGGTGGACGGATCCGACCGGGTCGGACGCCTCCTCGCTCAGGCGCGACCGCGCGTCCTCCAGCGACCGCTCGATCTCCTCGCCGGTCTCGGCGAGCGCGTGTCCGGCGGCGGTCAGGACCGTGCCGCGCGGGGTCCGCTCGAGGAGCGCGCGGCCGACCTCGCTCTCGAGCCGGGCCAGCTGCTGGGACACCGCCGAGGCGCTCACGCCCAGCTCGTCGGCGGCCGCGAGCACGCCGCCGGTGCGGGCGACGGCGAGCAGGAAGCGCAGGCGGCGGGGGTCGATCTCCACTTAAGTGATCCTAAACCCAGGGTGCAGATCGATGCGATTGCACTGAAGGTCCCGGGACCTCACAATCGTCCTCGGGTGCACGGCGGACCGTGCGGGCCCTTGGCTGCGGGAACAGGAGAGGCGGGCGGCATGATCGCGGCGTCGCTGGGGTGGATCGGGACTGTCGGCACGGTGCTGGCCTACGTCCTGATGAGCAACGGGAAGCTGGTCGCGACCTCGCGGACCTATGCCGCGATGAACGTCGCCGGAGGCCTCCTCGCCGGCGCCAGCGCCACGGCGTACGCCGCCTGGCCGAGCGTCGTGTCCAACCTGGTCTGGGCGAGCATCGGCGCCTGGTCGCTGCTCTCGCCGTACGTCGACGACCTGCGGGCGCGCCGCGCCACCACCGTGCCCGCGACGGTTTGACCCGCCCCACCCGGGGCAGGGGGTCAGCAGACCTGTTCTCGAGGCAAGGGGATCTGCTGTGGACCACCAGACCGACCAGACCGACCGGACCGACCGGACCGACCATGCCGACGACGTCAGGCGCGTGGCCGAGCTCGTCGACTCGGCGCGCATCAGCATGCTGACGACCATGACCGCGGACGGCAAGCACGTGAGCCGGCCGATGGCGCTGCAGGACGTCGAGTTCGACGGAGACCTCTGGTTCTTCTGCTACGACGACTCGCCCAAGGCCGAGCAGATCCGGGCCAACCCCCAGGTCAACGTGTCGTTCTCCAACGACAAGCAGAGCGAGTGGACCTCGGTCTCCGGCACGGCGCAGGTCGTGCACGACCGTGCGCGGGCCGAGGAGCTGTGGGCCCTGCCGCTGCAGGCGTGGTTCCCCGACGGACTCGACACCGATGGCCTGAGCCTGATCAAGGTCCAGGTCGACTCGGCGGAGTACTGGGACTCCCCGTCCAGCAAGGTGCGTCAGGTCCTCGGCATGGCCAAGGCCGCGATCACCCGCAACCCCGACGCCTTCCCGGGGGAGAACCGCACCGTCGAGCTCTGACGACGACCCCTTGGCTGGCGACAGTCGGCGATATATCGTCTGACTATCGCGAACGGTCGGCTGGAAGGGGACGGCGATGTCGAGCAGGCACGGTTGGGGTGGCGGCTGGAGCGGCGGCCCGCCCTGGACCCAGCACCAGCCCTGGCGCCACGACGGCCCGCCGCCGTGGCTGCAGGGACTCTTCGGTCTCGCGCAGGCCGGCCAGGCGGGGTTCGGGAGCAAGGGCGCACCCAAGGTCCGGCGTGGTGACGTCCGCTCCGCGATCCTCGACGTGCTCGCCGGCGGACCGATGAACGGCTACCAGGTGATCCAGCAGATCGCCGAGCGCAGCAACGGGATCTGGAAGCCGAGCCCCGGGTCGGTCTACCCCACCATCCAGCAGCTCGAGGACGAGGGCCTGGTCGAGGGCACCAGCCCCGAGGGCCGGCGCCTGCTCCAGCTCACCGACGCCGGCCGCACGTACGTCGAGTCGCACGCCGACGAGCTCGCGCAGACGTGGAGGCCCTTCGACGAGGCAGCCGAGCCGGTCTCCGAGGACTCCGGCGACCTCAAGCCGGTGATCGGCCAGGTCATGGGCGCCGTCTGGCAGGTGATCACCACCGGCACGCGCCAGCAGCAGGCCGAGGCCGCGGAGATCCTGTCCGAGACCCGTCGCCGGCTCTACACCCTCCTCGCGGACGGGGAGCCCTCATGAGCTGCGGACCGCGGCACGACTGGGCCCGCCGCGCCGAGGTCGAGAGGATGAAGCAGCAGCAACGTGCGATGTGGACCGCCGCCCTGACCGGTGCGGTCTCGGGGGCGGTCAGCGGTGCACGAGGTGCGTCGCCGCACGTGCGCATCGGCGACGCCGAGCGTGAGCAGGCGATGGCGGCACTGGGCGAGCACTACGTCGCGGGGCGCCTCAGCAAGGAGGAGCTCGACGAGCGGGCCGACGCGGTCTGGTCGGCGCGGACCTCCGGCGACCTGACGCCGCTGTTCTCCGACCTGCCGCAGCTCCCACCGCCGGCACCGCCGAGGCCGCCTCGCCGTCAGGTGCAGCGCCGGTCGTGGTGGCTGGGCGTCAAGCTCTCGTGGGTGTTCGTCGCCCTGCTGGTGCTGGCGATCACGGACCACGTGCCGTGGCTGGCGTTCGGGGTCTTCGCCTTCTTCTGGTGGACAGGGCTCTTCAGCGGGCTGCACCGGTGGAGCCACGGCTCCAGGCATCTCGACTCAGCTCGATGACCGTCGGCGCGAGGCGCTGACCGCGTCGTCCAGCGCCGGACCCAGGTCCGGCCAGCGGAACTCGAAGCCCGCGGCGGAGAGCTTCTCCGGGACGGCCCACCGGCTCTTGAGCACCAGCTCCGACTCGTTGCGCAGCACCCACAGCGCCGGCTCCAGCAGCCAGCGCGGGGCGGGGACCCCGAGCGGCATCCCGACCGTGCGGCGCAGCTCGGCCATGAGGGTGCGGTTGTCGCTCGGGTTGGGCGAGCTGAGGTTCACCGGCCCGTCGAGCTCGTCGTGCTCCTCGAGGAAGCGGATCGAGGAGAGCACGTCGTCGATGTGGATCCACGAGAACCGCTGGCGGCCGTGCGAGTGGTGGATCGGCACCGGCCCGCCGCTCGGGTCGTCCCCGATGCCGCGGTAGCGGCGGTGCTGGCGCCACCACCCGTCGTACTGCGTGCCGCCGACGCCCAGGCGCGCGATCCGGGCGAGCAGGTCCGAGGCGGGCCCACCGAGCACGATCGCCATGCGCAGCGCGACCCGACGCGTGCCGGGCAGCTCACCGGCGAAGAGCTCGCGCTCCCAGCTGCGCGCCACGTCGACCGAGAAGCCCGAGCCGAGCTCGCCGTCGGCCTCGGTCTGCGGGCGGTCCAGGGCGTAGCGGTAGATCGTCGCCGTGCTCGCGTTGAGCCACAGCCGCGGAGGCGCGGACGCGGCCGCGATCGCCTCGCGCAGCTGTCGGGTCGTGGCGACGCGTGAGCGCAGGATCTCGTCACGGTTGCGGTCGGTGTAGCGGCAGCCGACGCTCTTGCCGGCGAGGTTGACCACGAGCGCCGCCCCGTCGACCAGCTCCGCGACCGCGCCGGGCTCATCCCACCGGGCGTCCGGTCCGCTGCGCCCGACCCGCGCCACGGCATAGCCGCGCGCGGTCAGGTCGTCGACCAGCCGCTGCCCGATGAAGCCGTTCCAGCCGGACACCACCGCACGCTCGCCCCCGCTCATGGGGAGACGGTAGTCGGCGCGCACCACCGCAGACGCGACGACGGGCCCCCGGGAAGTCCGGGGGCCCGTCGTCGGTGCTGGGTGCCTGAGCGGGCTCAGGCTCTCCTCACCGGTTGAGCAGCGCGACCAGCAGCACCGTCACGACGAGTGACAGGAGCAGCGAGCCGGCGCAGCCGAGCCGGTTGCTGAAGAAGAGGAACACGGCCCTGGATCAGCGCGCGTCGGCGCTGTCGGCGGCGTCGTCGTAGAAGTCGCGGCTGCCGGACTTGGCCAGGCCGCGGCTGACCATGTATCCGATGGTGAGCAGCGTGACGTAGAACCACGCCTCCTGCGCACCGAAGTCGCTGACGTCGACCATGGCCGACGCGACGAGCACGCCGACGACGGCGGCGACGTAGGCGATGAGCTCGGTGGTCTTGACGGATGCCTTGGTCTCGGTGGACACGCGACGAGCCGGGGTGTGGACGTTGCGGTCGCGGGTGGCCGAACCGGTGTCGTGACGGGTGTCGTTCGACAGGTTGGTCATGGGGTCTCTTTCGTCGAGGTAGGTGGAGGCAGGTCCTGCCTCCGTCGCCCGGCGGAGCCGGGCGACCACTCCTACCCGGGCCACCACCTGCGACCCGGAATCCCCGTGTGACCTGCGACATCACCCCTTTGAGCACGGCCCGCGCGCCCTATCCTCGGGCCATGCCGGACGCGCACATCTCGACTGAGCTCGATGACCGGCGCAGGGTGCTGTCCACCCGCCGCGTCGTCTTCCTCGTCATCGCGGCCGCCGCCCCGATGGCGGCGGTCGCGGGCAACGCGCCCCTCGCCCTGGCGCGGGGCGACGGCATCACCCTCCCGGCGGCGTACCTCCTGGCGGGACTGGTCCTGCTGTGCTTCGCCGCGGCGTACTCCGCGATGACGCGGCGCGTGGTCAACAGCGGCGCGTTCTACGTCTACGTCGCCAAGGGGCTCGGCAAGCGCGCGGGCATCGCGTCGGGGTACGTCGGGGCGCTGGGCTACCTCGGGCAGACCCTCGGACTGGCGGCCGCGTTCGGCTACTTCGTCTCGCTGGTGGCCGCCGAGTCCGGGATCGACCTCGCCTGGGGCTGGCCGGCCGCGGTGGGCACGGTCGTGGTCGCGCTCTTCGGCTTCCGCAGCGCCGACGTCTCCGCGCGCGTGCTCGGCGTCCTCATGGTGCTCGAGTTCGCGGTGCTGCTCGTGCTCGACGTGCTCGTCGTGGGGGAGCGCGGAGCCGGTGCGTTCCCGGCAGGGTCGTTCAGCCCCGGCGAGGTGGTGGGCGGCTCGCTCGGCATCGCGCTGATGTTCGCCTTCACCAGCTTCATCGGCTTCGAGTCGGCGGCGCTCTACGGCGAGGAGACCAAGCAGCCCGAGCGCAGCATCCCCAGGGCGCTCTACGTCAGCGTCTCGGTCATCGCGGTGTTCTACGTCCTCACCTCGTGGGTGGTCATCGGCGGCGCCGGCGGGGACGCGGCGCCCGCCCGGGCCAAGGACGAGCTCGGGGACCTGGTCTTCAACCTCTCCGAGCAGTACGGCGGCGTGGTGCTGCTCGACGCGGCCGCGGTGCTGCTGTGCACCAGCGTGCTGGCGTCGTGGATCGCGCTGCACAACGCGGCGTCGCGCTACCTCTTCGCGCTCGGCTGGGAGGGCGTCGCGCCGGCCGCGTGGGGGCGCTACCACCCGGTCCACCAGAGCCCCCACGTCGGCAGCGGCGTCGTGACCGTGCTGACGATCGGCGTCGTCGGCGCGCTCGGCGTCGCGGGCGCCGACCCCTACGAGGTGATCGCGTCCGCGCTCGTGGGGCTCGGCACGCTCAGCCTCGTGCTCATGCAGGGCATCACCGCGTTCGCCGTCCTCGCGTTCTTCCGCGCGCGGCACGACCGGCACTGGTTCGGCGGGCTGGTCGCGCCGCTGGTCGCCTCGGTCGGGCTCACCGTCGCGTTCGTCCTCGCCTGCCTGCACTACGCGACGCTCACGGGTGCCACCGACCCGGTCGTCAACGGCGTCCCGCTGGTCATCGTCGTCGCGGCGGTCGCCGGCTGGGTCGCGGCCGACCGGCTGCGTCGCCGGAGCCCGCGGCGCTACGCCGGCCTCGCGCACACCACGCACCGGCACCGTCCCGACACGCGCGAGTCTCGGCCGGCGTACACCCGGCGCTACTGCGTCGTCGGCGCCGGACCGGCCGGCATGGTGATGGCGCGGGCGCTGCTGCGCGAGGGCGTGCCGTTCGACTGGTTCGAGCGCAGCCCCGACGTCGGCGGCATCTGGGACATGGACGTGCCCGGGTCGCCGATGTACTCCTCCGCGCACTTCATCAGCTCCCGCTGGACCAGCGGGTTCTACGGCGACCCGATGCCGTCGGACCTCCCGGACTATCCCCGCTGGGACGAGATCCGCGACTACCTGCGCGGGTTCGCGCGGCGCTACGACCTCTATCGCCACGTCACGCTGTCGACCGAGGTCCAGCGGGCCGAGCCGCTGCCCGGCGACCGCTGGCGCGTCACGCTGCGTGGACCCGACGGCACCGGCGAGGTGCGGGAGTACGACGGCCTCGTCGCCTGCCCGGGGGTCACCTGGCACGCCAACGCCCCCGAGCTCCCCGGCCAGGAGGAGTTCGCCGGCGTGGTCCGCCACTCCAACACGTTCCGCGACGGGCTCGAGCTGCGCGGCAAGCGGGTGCTGGTCGTGGGGGCGGGCAACTCCGGGGTCGACATCGCCTGCGACGCGGCCCGTCACGCCGACGCGGCGTACCTCTCCGTGCGCCGCGGCTATCGCTTCGTGCCCAAGCACATCGCCGGCCTGCCGACCGACGCGCTGCTGACCGGGCGCATCGAGCCGCCCCGGGGGATGGTGCTCTCGCAGGACGTCGACGAGATGCTCGACGCGCTGGTCGGCGACCTGACCCGCTTCGGCCTGCCGGCACCGGACCACGAGGCGCTGAGCAGCCACCCGATCATGAACACCCAGGTGCTGCACCACCTCGGTCACGGCGACCTGGTGGCCAAGCCCGACGTGGTGCGGCTGACCCCGACCGGTGCGGTGTTCGCCGACGGCAGCGAGGTGGAGCTGGACGAGGTGCTCCTGGCGACCGGCTACACCTATGCGCTGCCGTTCCTCGACGAGTCGCTCCTGACCTGGGACCGCGGCCATCCCCAGCTGTGGCTGAACATCTGCGCCCGCGAGCACGACTCGCTCTACGTCCTCGGCTTCGTCGAGTTCGCCGACGCGGCCTACCAGCGCTTCGACGAGATGGCGCAGCTCGTCGTGATGGACATCCACGCCCGCGAGACCGGCGTGGGCAAGGCCGAGCTCACCGAGCTCAAGCGCAACGACCACCCCGACCTGCGTGGCGGGATCGACTACGTCGACAGCCCGCGGCACGCCAACTACGTCGAGCGGCAGACCTACATCGACCACCTCGCCGCGCTGCGCGAGCGCTTCGGCTGGTTCGACGTCGACGACCGCACCTATGCCGGTCTGGTGGTGGAGGCCCCGTGACGACCCAGTCGACCATCCGCGTCGCCCACGTCGGCACCGGCAACGTCGGTCGCCTGGCCCTGCGCCAGCTGGTCACCGACCCGCGCTTCGACCTGGTGGCCCTCGCGGTCTCCACCCCGGCCAAGGTCGGTCGCGACGCCGGCGAGCTGGCCGGCCTCGACGTCGTCACCGGGGTCGCGGCGGTCGACGACCTCGACGCCGTGATCGCCGCGGAGCCCGACTGCGTCGTCTACTGCGCGATGGGCGACACGCGCCCCGTCGAGGCCACCCGCGACGTGCGCCGCTTCCTCGCCGCCGGCATCGACGTCGTCGCCTCCGCGCCCGGGTCGCTGCAGTGGCCGTGGGGAGTCGTCCCGGACAAGGTGCTCACCGGTGTCGAGGAGGACTGCCGCGCAGGCGCCTCGAGCATCTTCGTCACCGGCGTCGACCCCGGGTTCGCCAACGACATCGTGCCGCTGACGCTGGCCGCCACGTGCCAGCGCGTCGACGCCGTCCGGTGCTACGAGTTCGCCGACTACGCGACGTACGACGGCGCCGAGGTGATGTTCGACCTGATGGGCTTCG
>CAZKZQ010000012.1:21276-30431 GCA_964557235.1 uncultured Nocardioidaceae bacterium | reverse complement strand
CACCTCGTCGACCATCGTCGCGGGGCGCTCGGCCTTCCACAGCTCCCACTGGTCGCGGTTGTCCATGAAGGCGTTGAGCCCGTGGCTGATCGCGTTGCGGGTGGTCTCGTTGCCGGCGACGGTCAGCAGGATGACGAAGAAGCCGAACTGGTCGTTGGTGAGCGCCTCGCCGTCCTGGGCGGTGATCAGCTTGGTGATGATGTCGTCCTGCGGGTTCGCGCGACGGTCGTTGGCGAGGGCGTCGAAGTACATGAGGATCTCGAGCGAGGCGCTGGGGGCGTCGCCGGGGATCTCCGGGTCGTCGTAGCTCATCATCTGGTTCGACCAGTCGAAGAGCTTGCCGCGGTCCTCCTGCGGGACGCCGAGCAGGTCGGCGATCGCCTGGAGCGGGAGCTCGGCGGCGATGTCGCGCACGAAGTCGCCCGACCCGCGCTCGACCGCCTCGGCGATGATCAGCGCCGAGCGCTCGCGGAGCTTCTCCTCCAGCTGCGCGATCGCGCGCGGGGTGAAGCCGCGGGAGACGATGCGCCGCATGGTGGCGTGCTCGGGGTCGTCGTGGTTGATCATCATGAGGTTCTGCGCCTCGACCTCCTCCCGCGTCATCTCGGGGGAGAAGCGGACGATGACGCCGTTCTCGGCGGTCGACCAGTCGGTGCTGTTGCGCGAGACCGCGGCGACCTCCTCGTGCCGGCTCGCGGCCCAGTAGCCCGTCCCGAAGAAGCCGGCCCGGGCGCCCGGGTCGGGCTGCTCGACCCAGTGCACCGGCGTCGTGCGCCGCATCAGCGCCCACTCCTGGTGGGGGAGGCCGGCCGCGATCAGGTCGGGGTCGGTGGGGTCGAAGCCGGCCGGGAGGGCGGTCTCGGGCGTCGCGGTCATGGAGGCTCCCTGCTGCAAAACGAGAACGTGTTCTAGTCGGACTACCGTAGTCAGGCGGAGGCGGTTTGGCCAGGGTGTCCGGCGACTCAGCCGAGGACCGGGAAACGCCGCGCGGCCTTGAGCTCGTCGAGCGCGGCCTGCATGCGCTCGCGCACCAGCGCGTCCAGCGCGACCGGGTCGCCGCCCGCGTCGTCGGGGTGGATCGGCTCGAGGAACCGGGTGACGATCTTGGTGGGCAGCGGGATCGGCGGAGGGAAGCCCATCGTCACGCCCCACGGGGCGCCCAGCACGATCGGGATCGACTCGGTGCGGAACAGCTTGGTCCAGGGCATCGCCCTGGCCAGGCGCTCGCTGCGGGCGATCACCCACAGCGCCTCCTGGCCGCCGATGCTCACCACCGGCACGATCGGCACGCCGGCCTCGATCGCGGTGCGCGCATAGCCGGTGCGGCCGCGGAAGTCGATCGTCGCCATGTCGCGGGTGGGCCGCGTCGCCTCGTAGTCGCCGCCGGGGAAGACGACGGTGAACCCGCCGTCCTCCAGCGCCGCGCGGGCGCCGTCGCGGGTCGCCGGGAGGAAGCCCATCTTGCGCATGAAGGCGCCGGTCGGGCCCATCATCAGCATGTCGTGGGCCAGCACGTGGAGCGGGCGGTCGTGGCCGAAGCGCTCGTAGAACGGCACCGAGATCACCGGGACGTCCATCGCGATGATCCCGCCGGAGTGGTTGCCGACCAGCAGGGCGCCGGTCTCCGGGACGTGCTCGACGCCGGTCGACTCGGCACGGTGGTAGAGACGCGTGGCCCACTTGTAGAGCTCGTGGGAGCCGCGCAGCAGCCGCGGGTCGATGGCTTCGGCGAGAGGGGACTGGCTCATGACCTGCTCAACGAGCGAGCGCCCGAAGAGGTACGGTGTTCGTCACAAGACGAAAGGCTTTAGTCCCGTGGTCCTGCGCTCCTGGCCGCTCACCGGCGGCTCCACCCTGCTCCTCGCCGCGACGCCCGGCGCCGACCTCCCCGCTGCCGGATACGTCGAGACCGAGCTCGCCGTGGCCGGGTCGGCGGCGTCGTACGCCGAGGGGGCCGACGGCCTGGTGGTGCGCGACCACGCGGACGTCACCACCCGCATCGTCGTACGCCGACCAGAGGACGCGTCGCGCGCGAGCGGCACGGTGGTGCTCGAGTGGCTCAACGTGAGCAGCGGGGAGGACGCCGCCCCGGGGTGGACCTACCTCGGCGAGGAGGTCGTCCGACGTGGCCACGTCTGGGTCGGCCTGTCGGCGCAACGGGTCGGCGTGGAGGGCGGCCGGACCCTGGTGGCCGTGGTCGACGACCAGCCCTCGGGCGGGCTGCGGGCCAACGGGCCCGAGCGCTACGCCGAGCTGCACCATCCCGGCGACGCCTACTGCTACGGCATCGCGGCCATGGTCGGGGCCGCGATCCGCGACGGGCTGCTCGGCCTCCCGGTCACGACCCTGCTCGCGGTCGGGCAGTCGCAGTCGGCCTTCGCCCTGACCACCTTCGCCGAGCGGGTGCAGCCGCTGACGGCGACGTTCGACGGCTTCCTGGTGCACGGGCGGGGAGGGACGGCCTTCTCCCTGGGCGAGCCGGGGCAGCCGCTCGACCTCGACGCCGAGCGGCACGGGCCGCCCGTGACGTTCGCCGACACCGGCGCCCCGGTGCTCGTGCTCGAGACCGAGACCGACGTGCTGCACCCGCGGCTGCGGTTCCTCGCGGCCCGCCAGCCCGACAACCAGCGGCTGCGCACCTGGGAGGTCGCCGGCACCGCGCACGCCGACCTGTGGGTGATCGGCGAGTTCGAGTCGCTGCTCGGCTGCCCGGAGCGGGTCAACCGGGGACAGCTGGGCTACGTCGCGAGGGCGGCCCTGCGGGCGCTTGACCACTGGGCCCGCGGACGGGCAGCGCCGCCGAGCGCGCCGCCGCTGGAGGTCGCCAACGACGGCGCCGGGTTCGTCCTCGACGAGGTCGGCAACGCCCGCGGCGGCGTGCGGACCCCGGCCGTCGAGGTGCCGACGGCGCGGCTGTCCGGGTTCGCCGACCCGTCGGGCCCGCCGGTGTGCGCGCTGTTCGGGTCGACGTCGGTCCTGCCGGCCGAGACCCTGCGCGAGCTCCACGGCACGCGCGAGGCCTTCGAGGCGGCGTACGCCGGGGCCGTGGACCGCGGCATCGCCGAGGGCTTCCTGCTGGCCGAGGACCGGGCGGCGCTGCTGGCGGAGTCCGGGGCGGAGCGGCTCAGCTAGGCGCCCGGTCGGCCGTGCCGCCGGCGACCTCGAGCAGGTCCGCGAGCGCGCGGTGCAGACGGTCGAGGAACACCCGCGGCTCGGGCATCGACTCCGGCGTGGAGACGAAGCCGATGCGGAACTGCCCGTCGTAGGAGTAGCCGGTGAGGTTGAGGTCGGCCGGCGCGACCGCCAGGGAGAACGAGATCCAGTCGACGACCTCGTGGTCGCCGATCCAGCGCGTCTCGGCCGGGCCGCGCACGTTGGCGGTGGTGATGTGGTTCGAGACCCGCGGGATCACGTGCGCGACGCCCGCGCGCACCGTCGGGCCGAGGCGGCCGAGCAGGTCGTGGGTGCGCTGGGTGAGCTCGAAGCCGCGGCGCCGGCGCAGGTCGACGGTGAGCAGGCAGCTGCGCGCGGTCTCGTGCAGCAGGTCGAGCGGCTGGTCGAGGTCGGTGCGCAGGAAGGCGCGGGCCGAGGAGATCCGGTTGCCCCACCGGCGGGTCGAGCTGCCGTCCTCCACCACCGCGAAGAGCGCGACCAGCCGGGTCGGGTCCTCGCCGCGGGCCAGCAGCTCCTCGCGCATCGCGGCCGCGATCACCGCGTGCAGGGCGCCGTTGAGGGTCACGCCCGCGGCGGCTGCCAGGGCCTTGAGGTCGGCGAGGTCGAGGTGGGTGCTGACACAGCTGCGGTCGTGGCCGCTGGGCCGGTTGAGCGACGTACGCCGGACCAGCCCGGAGGGGATCTGGCTGACGTCGCCGAACTCGCGGGTCGCGCGGGCCTCGCGGGCGTAGGACCGCGCGGCGCGTGCGGACCGGACGATGCCGGTGCGCAGCCCGTCGACGGCGTGGCGGCGCATCACGGCTGGGTCGACGGTCGCGGCCGGCGGGGGGAGGACCTCGGGCAGCACCTGGCCGGGGGAGTCGCTGGTCGCGGCGACGAAGGTGTTGAGCGCGGCGAGGCCGTCCATGACCGCGTGGTGCACGCGCACGACGACCGCCTGCCGGCCGCCCTCGAGACCGTGGACCAGCGTCATCGCCCAGAGCGGGCGCGACCGGTCGAGCTGCTCGACGGCCAGCTGCGAGCAGACCCGGTCGAAGGCCTCGCGGTCACCGGGCGCGTCGACCCAGCGCTCGTCGAGGTGGTCGGGGACGTGCACGTCGACGTCGACCCAGAACGGCTTGGCGCCGAAGCCGGGCACCGGCTGCACGCGCTGGGTCGCGCGGCGGACGAGGCCGAGGTAGCGCGGGAGCACCCGCTCCAGGTCCGCGAGCGTCAGCGGGGCCGCCGCGCGCGCCGGGTCGAGGACGACCACCTTGAGCGTGTGCATCGGGGTGTCGGGGCGCTCCATGTGGAGGTGGAAGGAGTCGCTGCCGACCATGCGCTCCACCCCGGGCCGGGGGTGGAGGGCACGCACGGGGTCCGCCGGAGCGGTCTCGGTCTGCAGTGTCATGGCGTGACCCCTGGTTGCGTGGTGGTTTCACGTATTAACGAAAGACCATCGTAAAAGTGACGCAGGGATTCGCCCAGGGCTCAGCCCCGTGACCTCACTCACGGTTGGGGAGTGCCAGTTCTGCCGCGGCCCGGAGGGCCGGCGGTCCTCAGCCGGCGTCAGCAGCCGACGTACGACGGGCAGAGGCCGGGCGGGTCGCGGCGACCCGGTCGGCGGTGTCGCGGACGGCCTGGACGAAGGTCGGGACCCAGGTGTCGGCAGCGAACATCAGCGCGGTGTGACCGCCCTCGGCCTCGTAGACCTCCGCGCCCGGGATCGCGGCCGCGAGCTTGCGCTGGCGACGGGTCGGGACGGCGAGATCACCGTTGGTGATGACGACCGACGTGGGGACGTCGACCCGGCCGATCCACGGCGAGGAGTCGAACTGCCCGACGGCGTTGAGCGCGTGCGCGACGGACCAGCCGCTGACCGAGCGCATCTCGTCCAGCGCCCAGGCGATCACGTCGTCGGTGTGGATGTCGCGCGAGGCCCGGCGCTGGGAGCGCTCGCTCGCGCGTCGGTGGGACACGCCGCGCAGCGAGCGCGACAGCACGTTCATCACCGGGAAGAACAGCCGCTCGCCCGCGTGGCCCTGCCAGTTGCGGGCCGTGGAGCAGAGCACGAGACCGGCGACCCGAGCGGGCCGTCGCGACCACACCATCTGGGCGACCGCGCCGCCGAGGGAGTAGCCGGTGATGATCGCCTCCTCCACCCCGAGCGCCTCGAGCACCGCGTCGACGTCGTCGGCACAGTCCTCGATGGTCAGGTGCGGCGAGAGGATGCCCTGGCCGTGCCAGCGCTGGTCGAACAGCACGACGCGGGCATGCTCGTTGAGCGGCCCGACGGTCGGCGCCCAGCACAGCGACGCGGTGACGCCGAGCCCGTGCAGCAGCACGACGGTGGGGGCGTCGGGGTGCGGCCCCGGCAGGTCGACGACGTACGTCGCACCGCGACCCGGCAGGTCGACGACCCGCCCGCGCGGCGGGACCTCGGTGACCGGCAGGTCCGGGAGGAGGGAGCGGACGCCTGCCTTGGCGCCGGACAGCACGAGCTTCACCCCGTCCACGACGATGGTGGTGAAGACGTCCTCGATGACCGCGCCGAGCGACACGGGTCCCCCTTCCGGCCGCCGTGCACACGGCGACAACGAGAACGAGTTTCAGTCGTGCGCACCGGTCGCACAAGCACCACGCCGCGGGCGTCTCACAGTACTCGTGGGTAACCGGGCACAACTCGGACATAACGCCCTAAGGTCCCGGCGAAACCGACCCCAGCTCCCGCGCCAGCACCTTGCCGGAGGCGTTGCGCGGCAGCTCGGGCAGGAACGTCACGTCGCGCGGCACCTTGTAGCCGGCGAGCTGCGACTTGACGTGCGCCTTGAGCGAGTCGGCGTCCACCGACGCGCCGGGCCGCGGGACGACGTACGCCGCGAGCCGCTGGCCGAACGCCTCGTCCTCGACCCCGACGACCGCGCACTCGAGCACGTCGTCGTGCGCGCCGAGGCAGAGCTCGACCTCGAGGGGATAGACGTTCTCCCCACCGCTCACGATCATGTCGTCGTCGCGGCCGACCACGAAGAGTCGGCCGTCGGCGTCGAAGAGACCGAGGTCGCCGGACATCATGTGGCGGCCGTGGAACTCCTTGGTGTCGCCGGAGGTGTAGCCCTCGAACTGCGCGCCGTTGAACACCGCGATCCTGCCGATCTCACCGACCGGCACCGGCTCGAGCTCGTCGTCGAGGATGAGCACCTCGCTCCCGGCCATCGGGCGCCCTGCGGTGTCGGGCGCCACGCGCAGGTCGGCGGGGGTCGCGGTGCTGATCAGTCCGGGCTCGGTCGCGTTGTAGCTGTTGTAGATCACCTCGCCGAACCGGTCCATGAAGGACAGCACGGCGTCGGGCCGCATCCGCGACCCGCTCGCGGTGACGAACCGCAGGTGCGTGGGCCGGTAGCGGTCGAGCACGTCGGCGGGCAGGTCGGCGATCCGCTCGATCATCACGGGTACGGCGGCCAGGCCGGTCGCCTCGTGACGCACCAGCAGGTCGAGGGTCGCCTCGGGGTCGAACCGCCGGCGCAGCACGACCGGACAGGCGAGGGTGAACGCGATCGCGACGGCCCCGAACCCGAACGCGTGGAAGGCCGGAGCGGCCACGACGACCGGCTCCTCGGCACGCCACGGGATGCGGTCGAACATCGCGGCCAGTGCCGGTCCGCCGCCGGAGGCTCCGCGGCGTGCGCCCTTGGGGGTGCCGGTCGTCCCGGAGGTCAGGAGGACGACGCGGCCCACGCCGCCGACGGTCGACACGGGCGGCGGCCGGTGGCCGAGGTGCGCCCCGACGAGGCTGTCGAGCGTGGGGAGGTCGGTGCGGGAGTCGGTCCAGGCGAGCACCGTCACGAGCCCGTCCACGGAGTCGCGCGCCTGCTCGGCGAGCGGGAGGAACTCCTCGTCGCAGACGAGCACCCGCGCCCCCTCGCGCCGCATCACCTCGGTGAGCTGCGGCCCGGAGAAGCCGGTGTTGAGCAGCAGCGCGTCGGACCCGATCCGGGAGGCGGCCGCGAGGGCCTCGACGAGCCCGCGGTGGTTGCGGCACAGGATCCCGACGGGGGCGGTCCGGTCCGCACCGAGCCGGGCGAGGCCGACCGCGACGGCGTCGGCGCGGCGGTCGAGCTCGCGCCAGGTCAGCGTCCCGCGCTCGTCGACGAGGGCGAGGCCGGACGGGTTGCGGACGGCCGAGAGCGACAGGCCCGACAGCGGCCCGGCCCCGTGGCGGCGGACGGCGAGGCCCTGGCGGAGGTACTTGTCGGGCCGCATCAGCGCGATCATCCCGGCTCGCACGAGCACGCGGAGCATCCACAGCCAGGTCAGCAGGGTCCTCATGCCAGCACCGCCCGGAGGGGGCCGGGGAGGAGGTCGCCGGCCAGGCGTCGCCACGAGAACGGCACGGTCAGCGGCTCGTGCGCGAGCCGGTCGCGCAGCACCGCGACGGCGACGGGGTTGGTGGTCAGACCGACGTGGCTGCTCGGCACGACGACGTTCTCGGTGCCGGGTCCCTCGACGCTGCACGCACCTGCGGGGACGAGCCCGTCGGTGGTCGAGAAGACCGCGGTGACGGGCATCGGCAGCGACCCGCGCGCGGTGGTGACGACCTCGGCGGCACGGGCCGACATGCCGTGGCGGCGGGCCGAGCGCTGGAACATCGCGGTCACGCGGGTCACCTCGCCGCGGGCCTGCCACGGCGAGCCGAGGAGGACGACGTGCTCGACCGCGTCAGGCGTCGTGGCCGCCAGCCAGCGCGCGAGGAGCCCGCCGAAGCTGTAGCCGACCAGGGTCACCGGACCGTCCTGCGAGGCACGCGCGAGGACGGTGGCGAGGCCGTCGAGGATCGGGTCGGTGAGGCCGACCATGCGCCCGACGCCGGTGGCGCCGACGGTGTGGCCGTCCGCGGCGAGGGCTGCGCGGAGCCGCCCGCTGACGTGGTCGGTCGCCATGAAGCCGGGGATCACCACGACGTTGCGCGGGCGCACCGGCGTGGGCGCGGGCAGGAGCCGGGCCCACGTGTGGGCCGCGGTCCACTCGAGCGGGAACCGCACGGGCTCGGCGAGCGTGAGCGCGAGAGACGGCCGCGGCAGCTGGGCCTCGCCGCCCTCGCGCCGCCGTTCGAAGTCGTACACGTCCGCTCCCGTCGTCCCGGTGGAGAAGGTCTCTCTCGTTATAACGAAAGACCTTCGTCCGGGCTACGACGACCGCGTCACACGTGCTCGACCTGCTCCGGTACGACGCGGGGGCGTCCTCGCCGGGCCGACAGGGGCGGGTCCGCCAGCGCACGGTCGGACACGCACCCGTGCTCCAGCGCCCAGAGCAGTGCCTGGGACCGGGTCCGCACCCCGATCTTCTGGTAGGCGCCGCGGACGTAGGTCTTGACCGAGTTGACGCTCAGGTTGGTCGCGCGGGCGATCTCGGAGTTGCTCATGCCGCTGGCGATCAGGCCGAGCACCTGGGCCTCGCGCCGGGTCAGGTCCGCTCGGTCCACCTCCTCCGAGGGCGTCACGCCGCGCCCGCGCACGACGGTGTCGCCGGCGGCCACGCGGTGCAGCGCCTCGACCAGCGCGTGCGCCGGGAGGGACTTGGACAGGAAGCCGGACGCCCCGGCCGCGAGCGCCGCGCCCACGGCCTCCGCGCGCACCTCCCAGCAGTAGAGCACCAGCCTGCCGCCGTCGGGGCGGCCGACCAGGTAGCTCAAGGCGGGGCGGGACAGGCTCTGTCCCGGCACGTCGTACAACGTGACGGCCGGGCCGACGCCGAGCTCACGCCCCGCGTCGGAGGAGGTGAGGAGCACCCCGTGCGGCGTCAGCATCGCCTCCAGCCCGGCACGGACGAGCTCACTGGCCTCGACCAGCTCGACGAGCAGAGGGCGGCGGGGAAGATCCATACCGCCCCGTACCCACCGACGGCAGGCTCACTCGCCGTCGGACTCCTCACTCTCGTCGGACTCCTCGGAGCCCTCCTCGTCAGGCTCGTCCGACTCGTCCGACTCTGACTCCTCGGAACCACCG
>CAZKZQ010000012.1:8372-21176 GCA_964557235.1 uncultured Nocardioidaceae bacterium | reverse complement strand
CTCATCGGTCTCGTCCGACCCGTCGGAGTCCTCGGACTCCTCGGCCTCCTTCGCGCGGGCCTTGTCCAGCTCGGCGGCGTCGTCCTGCGCGTCCTCGGACAGGTCGGGCACGTCGGGCAGGTCGGGCGCCTGCGCCTCGTCGGCCGCGCGCTCGCGGTGGTCCTCGGGCAGGTGGTCGTCGTGGATCCGCGGGGTGTCGCTCATGCCAGCGGTTGTACCCGGCCCGCGCGCGGGCACACGCCCGCCGGTGGGGCAGGATCGCGACATGGACACCGAGACGTTGCACGTGCGCACCGGCGGCCACGAGGTCGTCCACGACCTGACGCGGGAGTGCTCGGCCTTCGTCCGCGGCCGGGGCGACGGGCTGCTCCACGTGTTCGTGCCCCACGCGACCGCGGGGCTGGCGATCCTCGAGACCGGGGCGGGCTCCGACGACGACCTGCTGGCGGCGCTGGGGGACCTGCTGCCCGCCGACGACCGCTGGCGGCACCGTCACGGCTCGCCGGGCCACGGCCGCTCGCACGTGATGCCGGCGCTCGTGCCGCCGTACGCCTCCATCCCGGTCGACGACGGCCAGCTGGCCCTGGGCACCTGGCAGTCGATCTGCCTGGTCGACCTCAACGTGGACAACGCCGAGCGGGCCGTGCGCCTGGACTTCCTGCCGTCGCCGGTCGAGCCCGGTCGAGACCCCGCTACGTAGTCGCGCCCGCAGGAGAGTTTTCACGCCTGTTACACGGGGGACTCCGACGCGGAACCAGCCCCGGCGACGCTGGGCGGCATGGACGAGCACGGGACGACGCTGTGGAGGGTGCGCACCACCCTGCACGACCGACCGGGTGCACTGGCGCGGCTGGCGGGCACCTGCGGCGAGGCGGGGGTCAACATCCTCGCGCTGCAGATCTTCCCCGACGTCGGGTCGGTCACCGACGAGCTCGTCCTGTCCACGCCTGGCGACTGGACCGTACGCCGTGTCCAGAGCCTGATGCTGGAGGCAGGAGCGGAGGCACCGCAGGTGACCCACGCCCCGCCGTCCTCCCTCACCGACCAGCCGGTCCGCCACCTGCACGCGGTGGCCCGGCTGGTCGAGGAGCCAGACCGCCTCGGCGAGATCGCGGCCGCGCTGTTCGAGGGGAGGATCTCCCGCCCGGGAGGTCCGGCCCACGAGGGCGCGCTCGACCTCGGACCGGGCGGGCAGACGGTCCGGATCGTGCGGGAGGCGCCGTTCACGGCGACCGAGCGCGCCCGGGCCGCGGTGCTGGAGATGGTCGCCGACCTGGTGCGCGCCGGCGTCTCCACCCCCGACCCCAACGCCGGGACAGGTGTCCCGTTGGTGAGGGCCGAGCACGACCGTGTGCTGGCCGAGGTCGAGGGACACGTGGTGGGCAAGGCCGTGCTCACCAGCGAGCCGGAGGGGACCGGGGTGCGCGTGCACGTCGTCCCCGCCTGGCGTGGTCGAGGACTCGGGGCGCGGCTGCTGCGTGAGGCGTGCGCGTTGGGTCGCATGAGGGGGGAGTCCGCGCTCGTCGCGCGGGTCCCGGCCCACGACGTCGCCGCGCTGCGGCTGCTCCTCGGGTCCGGCCTGTGCGGCCGGATCCGCTCCGACGGCGGCGAGACCGTCGCCCGGCTGGTGATCGGGCAGCTCAGCGCCGCTGCCGGCTGACCCGACTCGGCGGGCTGCTCAGGCGGTCGGCGAGACCTGCTGCTGCGCGGGGTCGAGGCGGGTCAGGGCGGTGTCGAGGGCGTCCAGGCCCTCGGTGCCGAGCTGGTCGATGAAGTGCCGGCGCACGGCGGCGACGTGGCCCGGCGCAGCGCGCTCGATGGTGCGCTGGCCCAGCGGGGTGATCCCGACGAACGCGCCGCGGCCGTCCTCCTGGCACTCGCGTCGCTCCACGAGCCCGCGCGCCTCCATCCGGCGGATGTGGTGGGACAGCCGGCTGCGCTCCCACTCCAGCGAGTCGGCCAGCACGGCCATGCGCACCCGTCCCTCGGGCGTGTCGGTGAGCATGACGAGGACCTCGTAGTCGGACATCGACAGCCCGCTCTCCTCCGCCAGGCTGCGCGTCAGCTGCACCAGGAGGTGTCGCTGGCTGAACAGCCAGCGGCGCCAGACCGCCTGCTCGTGCGGGTCGAGCCACCGCACCTCGTCCTCGTTGTCCACTCCGCCCATGGGACAAGTGTACGGGTGTAGTTGACACGTCACCTTTTCCGTGGCATGCTTTCACTTGAAAGTTCAACATACCCCGCCACATCGAGTCCAGGAGGACCCCATGACCACCACCGCCGCACCCGTCGTCACCCTGCAGGACCTCGACGGCACCTACGTCATCGACCCGAGCCACAGCCGCATGGGCTTCGTCGCCCGCCACGCGATGGTCACCAAGGTCCGCGGCTCGTTCAACGAGTTCAGCGGCTCCGCCGTCACCGGCGCCGGCCTGGCCGACGCCAAGGTCGAGGTCGCGATCAAGGCCGACAGCATCACCACCGGCAACGCCGACCGCGACGGCCACCTGCGCTCCGGCGACTTCTTCGGCACCGACGAGCACGCCGAGCTGACCTTCGTCTCCACCTCCGTCGAGGCCGTCGACGCCGAGACCCTGCGGGTCGCGGGCGACCTCACCATCAAGGGCACCGCCAAGCCGGTCACCATCGACTTCGAGTACGCCGGCGCGGCGACCGACCCGTTCGGCAACCTGCGCATCGGCTTCGAGGGCTCGACCGTGATCAAGCGCTCGGACTTCGGCATCACCTGGAACGCCGCGCTCGAGGCCGGCGGCGTGCTGGTCTCCGACAAGGTCACCCTCGAGATCGAGATCTCCGCGATCAAGCAGGCCTGACCCGCCGGGGCGCACCCCCGACGCCCCCGTCCCACGAGGACCCGCGACCGCACCCGGTCGCGGGTCCTCGTGCGTCTCAGGCCGGGTCGAGCACCATGAGCGTCACGCGGAGACCGGTGCCCGGCGGCAGCCAGTCGGGGTCGTCCTCGCCGATCTCGCGCCACCCCCGGGAGCGATAGACCCCGGCCGCGCGCGCCTGCAGGCTGAGCACCTCGAGCACCGGCACGCGGTCGAGCCCCCGGGCGTGCTCCTCGCACGCGTCCAGCAGCGAGCGCGCGATGCCGCGGCCGGTCGCCTCGGGGTCGACGACGAGCACCGACACCGTGGCCAGCCCGCCGACCGGGCGGCCGACGGCCTCGGCCCAGCGTGGCCCGAGGTGGTGCTCGCCCACCTCGCACAGGCTGACGTGACCGAGCAGCCGGCCCTGCGGGCCCTCGTCCTCGGCGACCCACGCGGCGAGCTCGCCGTCGCGGACGACGAACTGCTCGACCGGGAAGGGGAGCGGGTTGCGGTAGGGGTAGCGCGTGAGCGGCTGCTGCCGCATCAGGAGCTCGCAGACGGACGGCACGTCGGAGGGGACGCGGGGGCGGACGACGACCGGCACGCGGCGAGCCTAGTCAGGGGCGCCGACAGGCCCGGTCGGTCGGGCCGGTCAGTCAGGCCCGGTCAGTCGGTGGCCTCGGCGACGGCGGGGAGGACGACCCACAGGCCGACCACGACCGTCAGCGTGACGACGGCGGCGGTCACGGCGGCCGTGGTCCCCACCAGGACGTCGAAGACCAGCAGGACCGCGCCGGTCATGGTGAGGGCCATGAGTGCGAGCCCCACCCGCGACACGTGGTTGGCCGCGGTGATCAGCCAGGGCTTCTCGCTCCGCCCGAACAGCACCCGGTGGAAGGCCACCGGGGCGATCAGGCAGGCGGCTGCTGCGATCGCGCAGGAGATCGTGACCAGGTAGGCGGTCTCGTCGGACTCCGGCAGCTCGCCGAAGCGCTGGGTGAAGGGCAGCGTGAGCAGGAAGCCGGTCAGCACCTGCACACCGGTCTGGGCCACCCGCAGCTCCTGGAGCATCTCGTTCCACTTGCGCGTGGCGCGCTCCTTGGGGGTCTCCTCCGCGTCGTCCATCTGCGCGTCGCTGCCGTCCTGGGTCATCGCGGCCTCCTCTCCCTGCTGACTGTTCCCGCGAGGGGGCTCCCGCACGCGCCGCGCGTGGTTAAGGTCGCGGCATGTGCGACACCCTCGTCCGCGTCTCCGACGACGGGGTGCTGTTCGCCAAGAACAGCGACCGCGACCCCAACGAGGCCCAGCTGCTGCGCTGGCACGTGGCAGCCGAGCACGAGGCGGGCTCGACGGTCCGCACGACCTGGTCGGAGGTCCCGCAGGCCGCCCGCACGCACGCCGTCGTCCTCTCGCAGCCGTGGTGGATGTGGGGGGCCGAGATGGGCGCCAACGAGCACGGCGTCGTCATCGGCAACGAGGCGGTCTTCACCCGCCGCACCGACGACGACGGGCGTGGACGGCTGCTGGGGATGGACCTGCTCCGGCTGGGCCTCGAGCGGGCCGCGACCCGCCACGAGGCCGTGCAGGTGATGGTCGGTCTCCTGGAGGAGCACGGTCAGGGTGGCTCCTGCAGCCACGAGCACCCGCGCTTCACCTACGACAACTCCTTCATCGTCGCCGACCCGTCCGGCGCCGTGGTCCTCGAGACGGCCGGGCGGCACTGGGCGACCGAGGAGGTCGCCGGGGCCCGGTCGATCTCCAACGGGCTCACGATCCCCGGCTTCGCCGAGAGGTACGCCGACCCCGTGCGCGGCCGCGTCGCCGCCTGCTCGGCGCGTCGCGCCCGGACGAGTGCCGCCGCCGGGAGGGCGACCGGCCCCGGGGACCTCATGGCGGCGCTGCGCGACCACGGGGACGCGCCCTGGCCGTCGTACAGCGTGGTGAACGGGGCGCTCTCCGCGCCGTGCGCCCACGCGGGCGGACTGGTCACCTCGACGCAGACCACGGCGTCCTGGGTCGCCGACCTCCGGCCGGGCACGCCCGCAGGTGGGCGCCACTGGGTGACCGGGACGGCCGCTCCCTGCACGTCGTTGTTCAAGCCCGTGACCGTGCACGAGCCGGCGGGATCCGACCCCGAGGCGGCCGCCTGGGCGGAGGGGTTCGACCCGCTCTTCTTGTGGTGGCGACACGAATCCCTGCACAGACGGATCCTCCGCGCCCCCGAGTCCGGCGCCGGTCTCCTCGCCGAGCGCGACGACGTCGAGCGCCGGTGGCTGGACGACCCGCCGTCCGGCCCCGACGCCTTCCAGGAGGGCGACCGGCTGGAGGAGCGGTGGCTCGCCGAGGTCCCACGACCCGGGTCCGACGGCAGGCCGATGTGGGTGCGCGGGCTGTGGTGGCGCTGGAACCGCAAGGCCGGCCTGGCCTCCGATGAGAAGGAGTCGGCATGAGGGTGGTCGTCGTCGGAGCGGGGCTGGCCGGTCTGTCCGCGGCACGCCGGCTCGTCGCCGGTGGGCACGAGGTGACCGTCCTGGAGGCGCGCGACCGCGTCGGCGGCCGCACCGAGGGCGGCACGCTGGCCGACGGCACGCCCGTCGAGCTCGGCGGGCAGTGGCTGGGCGAGGGACACACGCGGATGTACGCGCTGTGCGAGGAGCTCGGGCTCGAGACCTTCCGCACCTGGAACGACGAGGGCGTGCTCCTGCTCGAGCTGCTCGGCAAGCGGTCGCACCTCAAGCCCCACAAGGGCGCGGTGCCGCGCGTCTCGCCGTTCGCCCTCGCCGACCTCGCCCAGGGCATGGCGCGGTGGCAGCGACTGGCCGAGCGGGTCGACCTCGACCGGCCGTGGCTCACGCGCGGCGCCGAGAGGCTCGACCAGCAGACGTGGGAGTCGTGGATCCGCCGCAACCTGCGCACGACCGCGGGCCGGGCCTACTTCCGCGTTGCCTGCGAGGCCGTCTGGGCGGCCGAGGCCGGCGACGTCTCCTTGCTGCACGCGCTGTTCTACACGCGGTCCAACGCCGACCTCGAGACGCTGCTCGCCGTCGACAGGGGCGCGCAGCAGGACCGCGTCGTGGGCGGCTCGGTGCTGGTCAGCGAGCGCCTGGCCGCCGACCTCGGCGACCGCGTCGTCCTCGGCAGCCCGGTGCGCCGCGTCGTGCAGCGCGAGGACGGCGTGAGCGTCGAGACCCGCAGCGGCACGTCGTACGCCGGCGACGCCGTGCTCGTGACCCTCCCGCCGACGCTGGCCGGCCGGCTCGAGCACGACCCGCCGCTGCCGTCGTGGCGCGACCAGCTGACCCAGCGGCTCCCGGCGGGGTCGGTGATCAAGACCTACGCGCGCTACGAGACGCCGTTCTGGCGCGAGGACGGCCTCAACGGGCAGGCCGCCTCCGACCGCGGCCCGGTCAAGATCACCTTCGACAACTCGCCGCCGTCGGGCACGCCCGGCGTGCTCATGGGCTTCATCGAGGGGGCTGAGGCACGGCGGTGGATGCGGGCGTCGGTGGAGGAGCGGCGCGACGCCGTCGTCGGCTGCTTCGTGCGCTACTTCGGGCCGCGCGCCGCCGACCCGCTGGAGTACCTCGAGCGCGACTGGAACGCCGAGGAGTTCACCCGCGGCTGCTACGGCGCCCACTTCACCCCCGGCGTCTGGACGTCGTACGGCGAGGCGCTGCGCGCGCCGGTCGGCCGCGTCCACTGGGCCGGCGCCGACTACGCCCGCGACTGGAACGGCTACATGGAGGGCGCGGTCCGCAGCGGCGAGGACGCGGCTGCGTCGATCGTGGCCGACCTGGGTACACCCCATCCATGAGCGACTCGAGCACCCCCGGAGACGAGAACCCGCAGACCGCCGACTCGGCCGAGGGCGACACCGCCCCCACGCAGCAGGAGCCGTCCGACGGCTCGGCGGCGACCGGCACGACCGACGACGGCGGTGACGACAGCGACGACGACGACAGCGACGGGTCCGGCCAGGACTTCCCGGGGTCCGACGACCCCGCGCAGATCTCCGACGACCAGCTGCCCGAGGACCTGCGCCCGACCGACGACAACCCGCTCGCCAAGCCTGCCGAGGACGAGGACGACGAGGACTCGGGCATGAACCTGCAGGAGCAGGCCGGCGACGCGGGCGCGCCGGCCTAGGAGACCGCTCTGATCCGCCCGACCGCGAGCGCTCCGACGAGCGTCGCGGCGGCGGACAGCAGGTAGAGCCCGGGATAGCCGACCGCGGTCGAGACCAGCGCGCCGGCGATCACGGGGGAGAACACCTGGGGCAGCGACGCTGCGATGTTGATGACGCCGAGGTCGCGGCCGGAGTCCTCGGCGGTCGGCAGCACCTCGGTCATGACCGCGTAGTCGACCGCGGTGAACACGCCGAACCCGGTCCCGAGCAGCACCGCGCCGGCCACGACCATCGGCCACACCGGCGCGAGGGCGAGCGCGGTGGACGCTGCCGCCATGACGACGCCGCTCACCACGATGAAGACCTTGCGCCGGCCGATGCGGTCCGAGAGGCGTCCGCTCGCGACGGTGGTCAGCACCGAGGAGAGGGCATAGACGACGGTGAGGACGAAGACGCCGCCCTCCGGGTCGGCGTACTCCACGCGGTCCTGGAGGAAGTAGTAGAGGTAGACCAGCCCGAGCGCGTTGCCGAGCTGCACGAGGAACCGCACCACCCACGCCCACGCGAAGTCGGGGTGCTGCCGTGGGCTCACCCAGAAGCCGCGCAGGAAGCCGCCCCACGAGAAGGCCGGCACGGAGGCGACCGGGTCGTCGCGCCCGCCCAGCACGTAGGGCAGGCTCGCCAGCACGACGAAGGCCGCGACCGCGACGTAGCCCGCCGCCCAGCTGCCCGTCGCCGACGCGATGCCGACCCCGAGCAGCGCTCCGACCGTCTGCGCCAGTGCCACCGAGCCGCCGACGACCCCGCGCTGACGGCGTGGGACCCGGTCGGGGATGGCCGCCATGACCGCCGCGAGCGAGCCGTTGGCGCCGAGCTGGACCAGCGCCCAGCCCAGCACCATGAGGCCGACCGCCTGCGAGGTGGAGAGCAGCAGCAGCCCCGCCACGCTCACCGCCGCGCCGATCGCGACCCACGGACGCCGCCGCCCGAACCGGCCGCGGGTGCGGTCCGACAGCGCCCCGAGCACCGGGTTGGCGACCATCGCCACGAACGCCCCTACGCCGGTGACCAGCCCGAGCGTCGCCTCCTTGCTGCCGGACGCGAGCTCCTCGGCCTGCTGGGCGAGCAGCACCTGGAGCGGGCCGAAGAACGCGGCGAACACCGCGAGGTTGGCGACCGCGAGCAGCGAGACCCAGGCCGGCCGGACGGCGGTGGTCGGCTCCCACGACGCCGTGCGGACCTCCGTCACGTCGCCCGGTTCTCGCGGATCACGTCCCGGAACCACGCGAACGAGTCCTTGGGCGTGCGCTGCTGGGTCGCGTAGTCGACGTGGACGAGCCCGAAGCGCTGCGAGTAGCCCTCGGCCCACTCGAAGTTGTCCAGCAGCGACCAGGTGAAGTACCCCCGCACGTCCACGCCCTCCTCGCGGGCCTGCTGGAGCGCGCGGAGGGAGCCGTCGAGGAAGGCGATGCGGCGGTCGTCGCGCACCCGGCCGTCCTCCCCGGGCCCGTCGGCGTAGGAGCAGCCGTTCTCCGTGATGTACACCGGTGGCAGCGCGTCGCCGTACCGCTCCTTCAGCGTCACGAGGATCTCGCGGAACGCGTCGGGCACGATCGGCCAGCCGAAGTCCGTGCGCTCCACGCCGTTGATCTGGGCCAGCCGGAAGGGCGCGTCGTCCCCGACGGTGAGTCCTGGGCTCTCGCCGGCCTCGGCGAGGGCCGGGCTGCCCGGCGCGGCGACGAGCGCGGGGGCGTAGTGGTTGAGGCCGAACCAGTCCAGCGGCCCCCGGATCACCTCGAGGTCACCGTCCTGCACGGGCAGGAGGTCGACCAGCGTGTCGGGGTAGCGACCCGTGAGCACCGGGTCGGCGAACAGCCAGTTGAGGACGTCGTCGTGCAGGGCCGCGGCGGCGCGGTCCTCCTCCGAGTCCGAGGCCGCCCAGGTCGGGCCGTGGTTGCTGGCGATGCCGACCATCGGCGCACCCGCGGAGCGCAGCGCCTGCAGGGCCAGGCCGTGACCCAGCAGGAGGTGGTGGGCGACGGGCAGCGCGTCGAACATCAGGGTGCGCCCGGGGGCGTGCATCCCGATCGCGTAGCCCAGCAGGGTGACCACGCTCGGCTCGTTGATCGTCGCCCACATCTGGACCCGGTCCGCGAGGCGCTCGCCGACGATCGCGGCGTAGTCGGCGAAGCGCAGCGAGGTCTCGCGCGACAGCCAGCCGCCCTGGTCCTCCAGCGCCTGCGGCAGGTCCCAGTGGAACAGCGTCGGGCAGGGCCGCACGCCGGCCTCCAGCAGCCCGTCGACCAGCCGGTCGTAGAACGCCAGCCCCGCCTCGTTGACCGCACCCGAGCCGGTGGGCTGGATGCGCGGCCAGGCGATCGAGAAGCGATAGGTGTCGATCCCGAGGTCCCGCATCAGCGCGACGTCCTCGGGCCAGCGGTGGTAGTGGTCGCAGGCGACCGCGCCGGTGTCGCCGTCCTTGACCCGGCCGGGCTCGGCGCAGAACGTGTCCCACACCGACGGCCCGCGTCCGTCCTCGGTCACCGCCCCCTCGATCTGGTAGGACGCGGTCGCCGCGCCCCAGCTGAAGTCCGGTCCGAAACCTGTCGGCAGATGGCCCATGCGGGGATCACACCACACACGCGCCACACTTGCGGGGTGAGTGAACGAGGTGGTGTGAACCGCGACCGCATGCGCACCCTGGCCGCCGCGACCGCGCACCTCGCGCCGCCGTACGCCGTCGTGGACCTGGACGCCTTCGACCGCAACGCCGAGGACCTGGTCCGACGCGCGGGCGGCAAGCCGATCCGCGTGGCCAGCAAGTCCGTCCGCAGCCGGGCTCTCGTCGACCGAGCGCTGGCGCGCGAGGGCTTCGCCGGCATCCTCGCCTTCACCCTCCCCGAGGCGCTCTGGCTGGCCGAGGACCACGACGACGTCGTCGTCGGCTACCCGACCGCCGACGTGGACGCCCTGCGCACGCTGGCGTCCGATGCCCGGCTGGCCTCCCGGGTCACGGTGATGGTCGACGGGTCGGGCCAGCTCGACCTGATGCGCCGCGTGCTCCCCGAGGGTGCCGCGGCGATCCGGGTGTGCCTCGACCTCGACGCGTCCCTCCGCCTGCTCGGCGGACGGGTGCACCTCGGCATGCGCCGCTCGCCGACGCACACCGCCCGCGAGGCCGGCGAGCTGGCCAGGCAGGTCCACGACGACCCGCGCTTCCGGCTGGTCGGGGTGATGTCCTACGAGGGCCAGATCGCCGGGCTCGGCAACGAGCGCCGGGCGATCCGCGCCTTCCAGTGGGTCTCCGCGCGCGAGCTGCGGCGCCGCCGTGGCCGGGCGGTGCGCGCCGTCCGCAGGGTGGCCGACCTCGAGCTCGTCAACGGCGGCGGCACCGGCAGCCTGGAGAGCACCGGCGCCGAGGACGCGGTCACCGAGGTCGCCGCCGGGTCGGGGCTGCTGGCGCCGACGCTGTTCGACCACTACGCGCACTTCGCGCCCGAGCCGGCGGCGTACTTCGTCCTCGACGTCGTGCGCCGGCCCTCGCCCGACCACGCGACCGTGCTGGGCGGCGGGTGGATCGCCTCGGGCCCCGCGGGGGACGACCGGGTGCCCACGCCGTGGTGGCCCGAGGGCCTGCGGCTGCTCCCCGACGAGGGTGCCGGCGAGGTCCAGACCCCGCTGACCGGCCCCGGCGCGCGCGGCCTGGAGGTGGGCGACCGGGTGTGGTTCCGCCACGCCAAGGCCGGCGAGGTGTGCGAGCGCGTCGCCGAGCTGCACCTCGTGCAGGGCGATGCGGTGATCGGGACCACGCCGACTTATCGTGGCGAGGGGCGTGTTTTCGTCTGAATCGTGCTGCATCAGCGGCAGGATGGACGCAGCGCGCTCGTCTCCCCGTCCCCGGGGGCTGACGGAGCCTGGCTGAGGAAGAGGAACCATGGCACGCATGTCGGCGGAGGATCGTCGAACGGCGTTGGTCGAGGCCGCGATCAGGGTGATGACGCGCGACGGCGTCGCCCGGGCCACCACGCGCGCGATCGCCGGTGAGGCCGAGATGCCGCTGGGCATCTTCCACTACGCCTTCCGCTCCAAGCACGAGCTGCTCGTGCGCGTGATCCAGGAGATCGCCAAGCAGTCCAAGGGCGACATCGACGCCGCCGTGCTGGACAAGCCCGACCTCAAGCTCGAGGACGTCGCGACCGCCGGCCTGATGGCGTACTTCGACCACGTGGTCTCCCACCCCAAGGAGCACCTGCTCACCTACGAGCTCACCCAGTTCGCGCTGCGCGAGGAGGGCTTCGAGGGCGTCGCCAAGGAGCAGTACGACTACTACCTCAAGGAGAACGAGGCCCTCCTGGCCGCGTTCGCCGAGGTCATGCAGATCGAGTACGTCGTCCCGCTGTCGGTCGTGAGCCGCTTCGCGTTCTCGGTGATGGACGGCCTGGCGCTCAACTACCTCTCGATCGGCAACGAGGAGGAGGCCCGCGAGGTCGTGCACCTCGCGGTCAAGTCGCTCGCCACGATGGTCCGGCCCAAGGAGCCCGCTCCGATCGGCGCGACGATGGTCGCCCAGGGCAACGGAGAGCTGCCCGAGTGAGCCTGGACCCGCTGAGCCCCGGCTGGGTCGTCGAGGCGACCGGGTCCGGCTTCGACGTCGACCACCTCCCGCTCGGCATCGGCCGCCCCCGCGGTGGCGAGCCGCGGGTGGTCACCCGCATCGGGCCCTTCGCCCTCGACGTCGACGCGGTGGTCGAGCGCGACCTCTTCGCCCAGCCGACGCTCAACCCGTTCCTCGCAGCCGGCCCCGACACCTGGGCCGCGACCCGCGCCGCGCTGACCGAGGCGCTGCTCGACCCCGCCGCCGAACCCGGCCTGCGCCCGCTCCTGGTCCCGGTCGACGAGGTCGAGCTGCTGCTGCCGTTCGAGGTGGCCGACTACGTCGACTTCTACGCCTCGATCGACCACGCCTCCAACGTCGGGCGCATCCTGCGCCCCGACTCCGAGCCCCTGCTGCCCAACTGGAAGCACCTGCCGGTCGGCTACCACGGCCGCGCGGGCACGGTCGTGGTCAGCGGCACCGACGTGGTCCGCCCCTCGGGGCAGCGCAAGCCGCCGCACCTGGACGCGCCGGTCTTCGGCCCCACCGGCCGTCTCGACATCGAGGCCGAGCTCGGCTTCGTCGTCGGCGTGCCGTCGACGTTGGGGGAGCCGGTCCCCGCCTCGGCGTTCGCCGACCACGTCTTCGGGGTCGTGGGACTCAACGACTGGTCGGCCCGCGACATCCAGGGCTGGGAGTACGTCCCCCTCGGTCCCTTCCTCGGCAAGTCCTTCGCCACCTCCGTCTCCGCCTGGGTGACCCCGCTCGCGGCGCTCGCCGACGCGCGCTGCCCGTTGCCGGGCCAGGGTCCGGTGCTGCCCTACCTCGAGGTCGAGGAGCCCGCCGGGTTCGACCTCGTGGTCGAGGTCGAGCTCGACGGCGAGGTCGTCTCCCGGCCGCCGTACTCCTCGATGTGGTGGTCGCCGGCCCAGATGCTCGCGCACCTCACCGTCAACGGCGCCTCGCTGCGCACCGGCGACCTCTACGCCTCCGGCACGATCAGCGGCCCCGAGCGTGACCAGCGCGGGTCGCTGCTCGAGCTGAGCTGGGGCGGCCGCGAGCCGTTCACCGTCGGCGGTCGCGAGCGCACGTTCCTCGACGACGGCGACGAGGTCGTGCTGCGCTACTCCGCGCCGAGCGCCCGTGGCCGGGTCACCCTCGGCGAGGTCCGCGGTCGCATCCTCCCCGCCCGCTGACTTGACCTCAAGTGCACTTGAGGTCCTGAGATAGGGGCATGACGACGACGACCG
>CAZKZQ010000012.1:6281-8272 GCA_964557235.1 uncultured Nocardioidaceae bacterium | reverse complement strand
ACTTGACCTCAAGTGCACTTGAGGTCCTGAGATAGGGGCATGACGACGACGACCGCGCACCCGGCCGCCCCCCAGGCCCGCCCGCTCGACCGGCAGCACCGGCTGGTCACGATCGCCCTCCTCGCGCTGGTGACCGGCGCCGCCTACGAGGCGGTCGGCGTCGGGCTCGCCATGCCGACGGTCGCTGCGGACCTCGACGGCACCACGCTCTACCCGGTCGCGGTGATGGGCGCGGTCACGGCCCAGGTGGTCGGGCTGGTGCTCGGCGGCATCTGGACCGACGCGCGCGGCCTGCGCGCACCGACGTACGCCGGCGGGGTGGTGTTCATCGCCGGCCTGCTGCTCTCCGGCCTGTCCGGCTCGATGCCCCTCCTGGTCGCGGGCCGGCTGGTGCAGGGGCTGGGGACCGGCGTGGTGCTGGTCGCGATGTACGTCGTCGTCGCGCGCGCCTTCCCGGCCCACCTGCACCTGCGGGTGTTCTCGCTCTTCGCGGCCGCGTGGGTCCTGCCGGCCGTGCTGGGCCCCGCCGTGACGGGCGGGCTGATCCACGCCTTCGGCTGGCGGTCGGTCTTCCTGTCCGTGGCCGTCCTCACCGCGGTGGCGCTGGTCGTCCTGGCCCTCGGCCTGCGGCGGGTCCCCGAGCCCGCACCCCGCCCGCTGCGCTGGGGGCTGCGCCCGGTGCTCGCGGTCCTGGTGGCCTCCGGCGCCCTGGGCCTGCACCTGGCCGGCCAGCTCTCGGGAGGCCAGGCCGTCGCCCTGGCCCTCCTCTCCGCGGCCGCCGTCGTGGTCACCGCCCCGCGCCTGCTGCCCGGTGGCACCTATCGCGGACGAGCGGGCCTGCCGGCCGTCGTGCTGATGCGCGGCGTCACGGGAGCGGCGTTCATGGGCGTGGAGACGCTGATGCCCCTGCTGCTGCAGCGCGAGCGCGGCTTCTCGCCTCTGGTGGCCGGGCTGGTGCTGACCTCCGGCGCGCTCGGGTGGAGCGCGGCGAGCGAGCGGGTCGGCCGCATCTCCGACCCGGCGCGCTACGCCGACTGGCTCAAGGGAGGGTCGGCGTCCCTCGTGCTCGGGGCCGTCGCCTCGCTGGCGCTCGTGCCGGTCGCCGACGCGACGCTCGCGGGGCCCGTGCTCGCCGTCGCGTCCTGCCTGCTGCTCGGCCTGGGCATGGGCACGCTCTCGCCCGTGCTGTCGACGCTCGCCCTCGAGCACGCCGAGGAGGGGGCCGGTGGCGACGCCGCCTCCTCGCTCCAGCTCAGCGACGTGCTGCTCCAGGGCGTCGTCGCCGGGCTGACCGGCCTCGCCTTCGCGCCCTGGGTGCTGTCCGCGCCGCACACGGCCTATCTCGCGGGCTTCCTGCCGGCCCTCGCGCTCGCGGTCGTCGCGCTGGTGCTCGCCCCGCGCTGCGTCGCCGCACGGTGACCGAGCAGCGAGCGCAGCGAGCGGTCAGTCGAGGTCGCGCGTGTAGAACAGCATCGGCCCGTCCTCGACGGCCTCGACGTTGCGGAACCCGTGCCTCTCGTAGAACCTGCGCGTGTCGACGTCAACCGAGTCGACGTTGATCTGCATCTCCTCCGACCCTCGGGCGCGCACGAGATCCATCGCCTCGACGAGCAGCGCGGTGCCGATGCCGTGGTCGCGCAGGTGCGGGACGACGTACAGCTCCTCGAGCAGGGCGACCGGGCCGTCGTAGTACGGCGTGAGGCGCAGGGTGACGTAGGCGAAGCCGGTCGGCTCCTCGGGCGCACCGGCCAGCAGCGCGAGCTGGTCCTCCCGCCCCAGGAGCGCGCCGAAGCGCGCGGCCAGCGCGTCGACCGGTGGTGACGGCGCCCCGAACTCGACGTTGAAGTCGTGCAGCAGCCGGGCGAGGACCTCGGCATGCTCCGGCCCGGCCCGCACGACGCTCACCATCGACGGTGGTCGAGCAGCGAGCGGAGCGAGTGATCAGCGTTGTCCTGAGCTTGTCGAAGGGTCGAGACCATCTGGCCAGTATC
>CAZKZQ010000012.1:4590-6181 GCA_964557235.1 uncultured Nocardioidaceae bacterium | reverse complement strand
GCCCGCTCGCCGATCATCAGCGACGGCGCGTTGGTGTTGCCGCCGGTGATCGACGGCATGATCGAGGCGTCCGCGACGCGCAGCCCCTCGATGCCGCGCACGCGCAGCTGCGGGTCCACGACGGCCCGCTCGTCCACGCCCATCCGGCAGGTGCCGACCGGGTGATAGACGGAGTGGACGTAGTTGGGCAGCTCGCGGCGCATCGCGGCGTCGGAGAAGTACTTCGGGCCGGGGCCGATCTCGCCCTTGTTGTCGCCGGCGCCGGCCATGATCTCGCGGGTCATCTTGATGCCCTCGATGAGCACCTCGGTGTCCTTGGCGGAGCGCAGGTAGCCCGGGTCGATCAGCGGTGCGGCGGTCGGGTCGGCCGAGGCCAGGCGCAGCGTGCCGCGCGACTCGGGATAGATCAGGGTCGGGAAGACCGAGAGCCCGGGGGTCTTGATGGGCGGGTCGATCCGCTTGGTCGTGTCGTCCTGGTTGGGCACGGGATAGGTCCAGTAGAGCGCGTGCAGCTGGAGGTCCGGGATCGACGAGGCGTGCGAGGTGCGCACGAAGCCCACGCCCTCGAACGACGACCACGCGGCCCACCCGCCACCGGGGCGGAACCGCTCGCGGGCGATGCCCGAGAGGAAGTGGTACGGCGTGGGGCGGCGGACCGCCGAGACCATGTCGAAGCTGATCGGCACGAACAGGTGGTCGTGCAGGTTGTCGCCCACCGGCAGGTCCGCGGCCACGTCGATGCCGAGCCCCCGCAGGTGGTCGGCGGGGCCGATGCCCGAGAGCTGGAGGAGCTGGGCGGAGCCGAAGACGCCCGCGGAGAGGATCACCTCGCGCGAGGCGGTGATCGTCTCGACGCCGTCCTTGGTCTCGACCTCCACGCCCGTGGCGCGGCTGCCCTCGAGCACGATCCGCCGGGCCTGGGCCCCGGTGAGGACGGCGAGGTTGGGCAGCGGCCGGTCGTGCAGGTAGGCGACCGAGGAGGAGTAGCGCTTGGCGTCGCCGATGCTCTGCTGGAAGACCGAGATGCCCTCCTGGTCCTTGCCGTTGTAGTCGTCGATCACCTGGACGCCGAGCTTGGTGCTCGCGGCCTCCATGAAGGCGTGGGTCGCGCCGGTGAGCTTGGTGGGGCGGGTGACCTTGACCGGGCCGTCGCCGCCGCGGAACTCGTCGGCCCCGCCCTCGAAGGACTCGAGCTTGCGGAACGCCGGGAGGACCTCGTCGTAGGACCAGCCCTCGTTGCCCTCGGCCGCCCAGTCGTCGTAGTTCTGCCGGTTGCCGCGCACGAAGAGCATGCCGTTGACCGAGCTGGACCCGCCGAGGACCTTGCCCCGGGTCTGGGGGACCTGCCGGTCCCAGGCGCTCTCCTGCGGGACGGACTTGTAGCCCCAGTCGAAGTACTTCTTCAGCTGCGGGGTGGAGTGCATGATCGCGACCGCGCCCGGGATCTGGAACAGCAGCTTGGCCAGGCCCTTGGTGTCGTCACCGCCGGCCTCCAGCAGGACCACGCTGGCCCCGCTCTCGGCGAGCCTGCGCGCGACCGCGCATCCCGCACTGCCTGCTCCGACGACGACGTAGTCCGCTTGTGCCATGT
>CAZKZQ010000012.1:0-4490 GCA_964557235.1 uncultured Nocardioidaceae bacterium | reverse complement strand
GGGTTTCCTGGACAGGGACCGCATCGGGTCGGGAGGATTCACGCGGGAGGCCCGCACCGGGCGCCGTCGGCGCCCCGAGAGGAGCAAGCACACATGGGTGACGTCAAGCTCGACCACATCGACCGGTTCTCCGACCTCAGCGACGCGGAGGTCCAGAAGATCGCCAACACGGGCACCTACGTCACGGTCCCCGAGAACTGGGCCCTGATGGGTGAGGGCACCTCGGCCGACAAGGCCTACCTCCTGATCAGCGGCGAGGTCTCCGTGCGCCGCGACGGCAAGGAGGTCGCCACGCTCGGCCCCGGCGAGATCTTCGGCGAGATGGGCATCGTCAACCACAAGCTCCGCACCGCGACCGTCGTCTCCAAGTCCCGGCTGGAGTGCCTGCACTTCACCCGCGACCAGATCGAGGAGCTCGAGAACGCGATCCCGGCCTTCAAGAAGGCGCTGACCGACACGTCGACGTCGCGCTCGGGGTCCGGCGAAGGGTGAGCGAGCCCCCGGAGCACGGGGACTCAGCACCTCTCGAGACAGCACCCGGCGCACCCGACGCACCCGAGACCCCCGTCGCGGGAGGTCCGGACAGCGCGCTGCTCAGCGCGCGGCTGATGGCCGAGGAGATCGAGGCGGCCATCCTCGGCAGCCCGCGCACGCTCAACCGCGTCGAGGTGACCCAGGCCGCCGACGTCGACCTGGACCGCGCGATCGCCCTGTGGCGCGCGCTGGGCTTCCCCGCGCCGACGGACGACTCCCAGGTCATGTTCAACGAGGGCGACATCGAGGCCCTGCGCCTGGCCGCGTGGCTCGAGGAGAACGGCGTCCTGCAGCCCGAGGTCGAGATGACGCTCGTGCGCAGCCTCGGCCGCGGCTTCGCGCGGCTGGCCGAGTGGGAGATCGCCGAGCTCGCCGCCTCCACGCTCGACGGCGAGACCACCGAGGCGACCGAGGACATCAAGAACCTCGTCTCCAGCCTCATGCCGGTCCTGGAGGACCTGCAGACCTACATCTGGCGCCGCCACCTCGCGCACGCTGCGGGCCGCCTGCTCATGCGGCCGCTGGAGAGCGAGGACGCCGAGAGCCAGGTGGTCGGCTTCGCCGACATCGTGGGCTTCACGCGCCGCAGTCGAGACCTGTCGGCCGCCGAGCTCGGGGCGTTGGTCGACACGTTCGAGGGCCGCTCGTTCGACGTGGTCGTCGACCACGGCGGCCGGGTGATCAAGACGATCGGCGACGAGATCCTCTTCACCGCCGACCGCCCCGAGCAGGGCGCGCGCATCGCGCTCGACCTGATCGACGCCGAGGAGCTCGACGACGAGTTCCCCACGCTCCGGGTCGGTCTGGCCTACGGGCCCGTCCTCGCCCGCGTCGGCGACGTGTTCGGCCCGGTGGTCAACATCGCCGCGCGCCTCACCTCGCTCGCCAGGCCCGGCCGCATCCTGATCGAGCGTGAGCTCCGGGGCGCGCTGCGCGGCCAGGAGGAGGAGTTCCGCGTGCGCCGCAGCCGTACGACGGCCGTGCGCGGCTATGCCCGCCTGGACACCTGGGCGCTCACCCGGCCCAAGGCCGGCGACCGCCGCAGGTCGGCCGGGCCGAGCGGAGAGAACCTCGGGGTCGACGTGGCCCACGAGCAGGGCGGCCCGCTCGACGTCGGCCAGATGCTGCGCTGACCGCATCGGTGGTCGAGCAGCGAGCGCAGCGAGCGATCAGTCGAGACCGACGGCGAGGGTCAGCCGCACCACCCAGTCGGGGTCGGTGAGCCGGTCGGCGTACAGCTCGCGCAGCTGGCCCATGCGGTAGCGCACCGTCTGCGGGTGGACGAAGAGCTCGGCCGCCATGTCCTCGCGGCGCCCCTGGTGCCGCACCCACGCGCGCAGCGTCTCCTCGAGCTTGTCCGCCGCTGCGGGGCGCAGGTCGCGCAGCGGCGCGAGCACCTGGGCACGCAGGTCCTCGCGGGCCTGCGGGTCGGCGGAGACGACGAGCCGGTCGAGGTGGTCCTCGGTGTCGACCGTGCGCACGGCGTCGCGGCCGGGGTCGAGGAGGCGTGCGACGCGCACCGCGCGCGCCAGGGACCGGCTCGCCTCGGTCCACGGCACCGTCGGCCCGACGACGGCGCCGCGGCCGGCGAGCCCGCGCAACAGGGCCGTGCGCGGGTCGCGGGCCCGACCCGGCACCAGCAGGACGGTCAGGTCGGGCAGGTCCTCCAGCTCGGGCACCTGCTCAGTGGCCTGGAGCGTGGCGTTGTCGAGCTGGCCGAGCGCGGCGCGCACCCGGGCGTCGGGCAGCACGACCGCGGTCAGCACCTCCGGCACCGCCCACTCCGCGCGCTCGGCGTAGGACTCGAGCTCGGTGGCCGCCTCGCCGCGCAGCAGCGCCTGGCTGAGCCGCTCGAGGTACCTCGCCCGCACCCGCCCGGTCCGCGCCAGCTCGTCGGCGTGCCCCGCCGCGCTCGCGGCGGAGAGCTCGTCGATGTAGTCGAAGACCAGCTCGGCGAACGACGCGATCGCGCCGGCCGGCACCCCTGCCCCCACCGCCGCGCGGCTCAGGTCGCGCCACGCCACCCGTGCTCCGACGCGGTAGGCGCTCAGCAGCGCCTCCATCGACCGCCCGCTGCGGGCCTCGCCGCGGCCCAGGGCGTAGGCCGCGTCCCACACCCGGCCGAACGACTCCTCGCCGGCGGCCTGGCCGGCCGCGAGGTCGAGGAACCCGCCCAGCGCGAGCGTCACCGCGGTCTCGATGGTGCGGCCCATCTCGCCGCGGAACGGGTCGGCGTACTCCGGGACCTCGCGGCGCACCGCCAGCACCGTCTCCCCGCCGGTCCGGGCGAGCTCGCGGCGCATCACCTCGATGACCTCGGGGGCGACGTCGAAGTGAGGCAGGTCTCGGGGGGATCGGGGTTCGCGCGTCGCCATGCCGCTCATCCTCCCCCTTTTTGTTCGCAGATGACAGAAGCGGCGCTGTTCTTCACTGCTGGAGGTCATGCGATTGCCCGCTCGGCACAGCAGACTGGAACACATGACGACGACCGCGCCCGCACCGAGCCAGGCCCCCCGCCTGCTCCACCGTGTGCTGCGCGCCGCCGAGGCGCTCACCACCCCCCTCCTCCCCGAGGACTACCTCGACCTGATCGCGCCGCTGCGACCAGGCGCCGACCTCCGTGGGCGGATCGAGTCGGTGCAGCCGGAGACCGCCGACGCGGCCACCCTGGTCATCCGGCCGGGCGCCGACTGGGCCGGGCACGTCCCCGGTCAGTACGTCCGGATCGGTGTCGACGTCGACGGCGTACGCCGCTGGCGGGCCTACTCGCTCACCCACGGGCCGCGCGCCGACGGCCGCATCACCGTGACCGTCAAGGCGGTCCCGGACGGGATCGTGAGCAACCACCTGGTCCACAAGGTCCGGGTCGGCACGATGGTGCACCTGGAGCAGGCGGCCGGCGAGTTCGTGCTGCCCCCGGCGCCGGCGAAGCTGCTCATGGTCACCGCGGGATCCGGCGTCACCCCGGTGATCGGCATGCTGCGCAACCTCTTCCCGTCCACGGACGACGGCGTCCTGCGCCCGACCCGCAGCGCGGGCTACGACATCACGGTCGTGCACGTCGCCCCCTCGGAGCCGCAGTCGATCTTCCTCGACGACCTGCGCGCCCTCGACCGGGCGGGAGCGATCACGCTCGTGCCGCGCTACGACGACGTCCACGGCGTGCTCGACGTCAACGGCCTGCACTCGCTCGTCCCCGACCTCGACGAGCGCACCACGCTGGCCTGCGGGCCGGGTGGGCTGCTGGACGCGTTGGCCGCCCACCACGAGGAGCGCGGGCTGCAGCTGCTCGTCGAGCTGTTCCGGCTGACCCCGACCGCCGCCGGCGAGGGCGGCACGGTCACCTTCGGCCTCACCGGCACGACCGTCGACGCCGACGGCTCGGTCCCGATCCTGGAGGCCGGCGAGGAAGCCGGCGTCCTCATGCCGTCCGGGTGCCGCATGGGCATCTGCTTCGGCTGCGTCCTGCCGCTGCGCGAGGGGTCCGTCCGCGACCTGCGCACCGGTGAGGTCACCACCGCCTCCGAGGGCGACGGCGTGAAGGTGCAGACCTGCATCAACGCCGCCGCCGGCCCCTGCCACCTCGACATCTGACCCCCCCAGCACCCCCAGGAGATCCTCATGACCGTCCTGCAGAAGAAGGCCCACGACCCGATCGGCCACCTCTCGGCCGACGACATCGAGCTGATCGGCAAGCAGCTCGACGAGATCCGCGACTCGATCGTCGCCGACCGCGGCGAGAGCGACGCGGCCTACATCCGCACGGTGATCAAGTCCCAGCGCTACCTCGAGCTCGGCAGCCGCGCCGTCCTGCTCGTCTCGCTCTTCCCGCCCGCGTGGATCGTCGGCACGGTCGGCCTGAGCATCGCCAAGATCCTCGACAACATGGAGATCGGGCACAACATCATGCACGGCCAGTGGGACTGGATGCGTGACCCCAAGATCCACTCGACCAC
>CAZKZQ010000011.1:0-30489 GCA_964557235.1 uncultured Nocardioidaceae bacterium | reverse complement strand
ACGAGGCCTTCGAGGCGCTCGCCCGTCTCGCCGACCACGACCCGGTCCCCGACCGGATGGCCGGCATCGCCCGCAAGCGCCGGGCCCAGCGCACCCGAACTGTCACGGTCGGGGCGGCCGCCGCCGTCCTCGCGGTGGGTCTCGGGTCCGCCGCGCTGGCCCAGTCGTCGCCCGACGGACGCAACGGCCCCTCGATCGCCACGTCCTCCCCCGACCCCACGCCCGACGCCTCGTCGACATCGTCTCCGGCCCCCCGGCCCCTGGGGCTGAGCCTGTCGAAGCGGATCGTGGCGGTGGGCGGCGACTCCTACCGCGTCAGCTATCGCGTCACCGGCACGGCGATCGCGGTGCGCGACCGGCAGACCGGCGGACGGGTCGACCTCGGCGGCATCTGGGGCACGCAGGTCACCCTCGACGGCAAGCCCGTCATGGGCACCGACCCGGGCGACGTCGAGTGCATCGTCGATGGGCCGGTCGAGACCTACGACCAGCGATTCGGGCCGTTCGAGGTGACGATCCCGCCGGGCGAGCACACGGTCGTGGTGTCGGTGCGGTGGTGCAACGCCGCGGGCGACCTCGAGCGGACCGCGATCGGCGACAGGTCCTCCTACGTCGACGAGGCGGCGGTCGCCGATCGCGCCGCGGCGGACCTCGACGGCGACGGCACACGGGAGCGGCTGGTGCTGGTCGACGAGGGCACGGAGTCCGCACTGGAGGTCCGCGAGGGCTCGGTCAGCGGGCGCGTCGACCTCCAGGTCGCCGAGCCGACCTTCGTGTCCGGGGTCGAGGACCTCGACGGCGACGGCACCAAGGAGGTCCTCGTCGACGCCCGGGACGGCAATCTGACCCGGACGTTCGTGGTCACCGTCGGTGACGGCACACCTCGCCTCGCCGTCCCGGCGGCGGGCTCCCCGAACCTCCTCGACGGCGTCACCGAGGATCGGTTCTGGGGAACGCTGCTGATCGACGGGGTGCTGACCAGCTGGACCGGCGCCGACGCGGGCCTCCGTCCGGGGACCGACGAGCCCCTCGCGCAGGGCGTCCCCCTCGAGGGCGGGACGTGGAGGCTGGACGGTTCGACGCTCCGCTTCACCCCGTGGTCCACGGCGCACTGCAGTGGCCCCGGAGCCGGTCCGGTCGAGTGCTGAGGCTCAGGCTCCCCTGAGCAGGCTCTCCAGCTCCTCCCTCCCCGGGAGGTGCTCGGGGGCGACGACCGCGTCGTCGCGGACGTAGTAGAACTCCGCCCGCACGCGGTCCAGCGGGAGCCCGTGGAGCTCGGCCCAGGCCAGGCGGTAGACCGCGAGCTGGAGCGGGTCGGCCGACTGGGTGCGGTTGGTCTTCCAGTCGACCAGCAGCCACGAGCCGTCGTCCTCGGGGAAGGCGGCGTCGATGCGCCCGCGGACCACCTGCCCGGCCAGCACCAGCGCGAACGGCTGCTCGAGCTCGGCCCCCTTGCGGTCGGCGTAGGGACTGCGGCGGAAGGCCTCGACCAGGGTCGCCAGGTCGGCGTCGTCCCCCAGGTCGGCGTCGCCTCGACCGCCGACGTCGTCGAGGTCGAGGAGCACCTCCTGGCGCGATCCGAGGAACTGCTCGACCCACGCGTGGAACCGGGTGCCGGTGCGTGCCGCGGGTGCGGGCGGTCGGGGCATGGGCCGCGCGAGCTGCTCGGCGAACGCTCTCGGGTCCTCCCGCAGCGCCGTCAGCGCGGTCGCGGACAGCGACGCCGGCAGGGGCACGTCGAGGGTCTCGGCGACGCGGGCCCGGGCCTCGTCGAGGAGGCGCCCGGCCTCGGCGTCCCACGCGGCGACCAGGGCGGCCTCGTCGGCGGTCAGGCCGTCGTCGCCGACCGTCGGGGCGGCCCACTCCTGTGCCACCCGCGCTGCCAGGTCGATGCGGCGCAGGGCCTCGGTCGTGTGCTGCTCCGGCGGCCACGTGACGCGGACCGGGACGAGGTCGCAGGGATTGGGCGCGCCCTTGTCGGGCTCGGGCGGCCACACCGGCAGCGGGCCGGAGGCGGCACCCGTCGCCACCTGCTCCTCGAGCCACTCGCGCACCGTGCGCTGATAGGGCGACGGGCCACGCGGCCGTGCCTTGCCCGGAGCCCACACGTGGGAGGTCACGACGAGCAGGTGGCGCGGGCGGGTCATCGCGACGTAGCCGAGCCGCAGCTCCTCGGTCTCGGCGTGCGCACGGCACGCGGCGTCGTAGGCCTCGCGCTCCGCGCGGGACCAGCCCGGCAGCGACGGCAGGTCGATCCGGTCACCCCGCAACGGGGTCGGGAACGTCGCGGTGCTGGTGAACCACTTGGGCGCACCGGTCTCCGAGGGGAAGCGTCCCTTGGACACACCCACCAGGAAGACCGCGTCCCACTCCAGGCCCTTGGCCTTGTGGACGGTGAGCAGCTTGACGGTGTCTGCCGCGGTCGGCGTCGCGACCTCCATGCCGTCCTCGTCCTCCTCGGCGCCGAGGTAGGACAGCAGCGCGGTCAGCGTGACCTCGCCGTCGACCGCACGGAAGTCGGCGACCGCCCGGACGAACAGGTCGAGGTTGTCGCGCCGGGCGCGCGCCGCTTCGCTCACCGACGAGGCGAGCTCGACGTCCACGCCGGTGGCATCGACGATGCGGCGGACCAGGTCGAGCAGGGGCTCGCCGACGTGGCGGCGCAGCCGGGCCAGCTCGGCCGAGAGCAGCGCGAAGCGCTCGAGGGCCTCGTCGGAGTAGGCGCCGCGCCGAGGGGTGCCGGGGTCGTCGATCGCGTCGGCGAGCGAGACCACCTCGGTCGGGTCCGCACCGGCGACAGCTGCGGCGAGGGCGGCGTGGAGGTCGGCGTCGGACTCGCCGACCGTGCGGCCGGCGAGCTCACCCGCACGCGCCCCCAGGAGAGCCAGGTCGCGCGGTCCCACCGCCCAGCGCGGACCCGTGAGGAGGGTCAGCATGGCGGCGTTGTCGGTCAGGTCCTCCAGGAGGCTCAGCGTCGCGACGACGTCGGCGATCTCGGGCAGCTGGAGCAGGCCCTTGAGACCGACGATCTCGACCGGGACGTCGGCGCGGGTGAGCTCCTCGTAGACGTCGGCGGCGTGCTGGTTGTCGCGGGTCAGCACCGCGACGTCCTTCCACGACCCGAAGCGCTCGCGGGCCGCCCGCACCTCGGCCGGCAGCCAGGCGAGCTCCTCGGCGTAGGTCTCGAAGCACTCCGCACGGATCTCGCCGGCGGCCGCCTCGGGCTTGGCGACGAGCGGCTCGACGCCGGGCGACCCGTCGTAGAGCGGGCGGGCGAGGCGGTTGGCCAGGTCGAGGATGCCGCGGTCCGAGCGCCGGTTGGTGCGCAGGGAGAGGACCGGGACGTCGGTGCTGCCGTCGGCGGCCGGGAAGGCCTCGCCGAACCGCAGGATGTTGGAGACCGACGCGCCGCGCCAGCCGTAGATCGCCTGGTTGGGGTCGCCGACCGCCATCACCGTGTGGCCGCGCCCGTGCTCGGCGTCGGGCCCCGAGAACAGCTCGCTGAGCATGATCGCCTGGGCGACGGAGGTGTCCTGGTACTCGTCCAGCAGCACGACCTTGAAGCGCGACCGCTCCAACGCCCCGACCTCGGGCCGGGTGCGCGCGAGCCGGGCACCGAGGGAGATCTGGTCGGAGAACTCCATCAGGCCGAGGCGCTGCTTGAGCTCGGAGTACTCCGCGACGAGGTGGAGCAGCTCCTCGCGCTGGGCGAACACCGAGAGTGCCGTGGACAGCTTGTCGCGCTGGGTCTTGAGGGGCTCGGCCGCGAGCGCCTCCTCGATGCGGGGCCGCTCGCGCGCCTGCAGGGCGAGCACGTCCTCGGCCGTGGCGAGGTGCTCGTTGAGCGCGGCGTCGAGGCCGAGGAGCCGCTCGATGACGGTGCCGGGGTGCTCGCTGAGGTGGCGGACCTCGCGGGTGTGCCGGCTGATCACGCGGGCGGCGAGCTGGTGGCGCGCGGCCTCGGTGACCACGCGGGTGTCGGGCTCGTGGCCGATCCGCAGCCCGTGGTCGGAGAGCAGCGCGGCGGCATAGGCGTTGTAGGTCGCCACCGTCGGCTCGAGCAGCTCGCCGTCGGCGTCCTCGCGCGGCGCCGACCGACCGAGCCCGGCGGCGTCGAGCGCGCCCCGCACCCGTGAGGCCAGCTCGCCGGCGGCCTTCGTCGTGAAGGTCAGCCCGAGCACCTCCTCGGGCTGCACGAGCCCGCTGGCGACCAGCCACACCACCCGGGCGGCCATGAGCGTGGTCTTGCCCGACCCGGCGCCGGCGATGACGACCGCCGGGCTGAGCGGGGCGGTGCACGCCGCGAACTGCTCGTCGGAGAGCGGGTAGTCCGCGCGCATCAGCGCCTGGAGCGCGGCCGGGCTGTCGAGCTTCACGAGAGCACCGTCCCTCGCGTCTGGGTGGGGCAGAGCCGGGTGAACTCGCACCGCTTGCAGTGGTCGCCCGGCGTGGCCGGGAAGTCCTCGTCGCGGACCAGGCGGGCCGCCGTGGCGAGCTGGCGCTCGACCGGCCGCAGTCCGTCGTCACCGACCTCCTGCACGGGCTGGGCCTGCACCTTGGGCAGGCCCTTGGCGTCGCACCTCAGGTGGACGAGCTCGGCTCCCCCGCTGCGCCCGGGCCCCCCGAGCACCTCGTCGAAGCCGCCGTGGTCGGCTGCGAGCTGGTAGACCCCGAGCTGCGGGTTGTCCGGCACCGACTTGTCGGTCGGGGGGTACTTGCCGGTCTTGAAGTCGATCACCACCACGCCGCCGTCGGCGGTGCGCTCGAGCCGGTCGGCGGCGCCGCGCAGCAGCACCCGCTCGCCACCGACGGTCACCTCGACCTGGAACGTCTGCTCGGTGGCCGCGACACCGCGTGCCTCGGCCCGGCGGCTCCAGGTGAGGAACCGGTCGAGCGCCGCCCGCGCCTCGGCACGCTCGCGCGGGCCCGACCAGGGGGTGCGGAAGCGGATCTGCTGCCAGACCCGGTCGACGTGGTCCATCAGCTCGTCGACGGTCACGTCGGGGTCGATCTCGCCCTTGACGTAGCGGTCGACCACGGTGTGCACGACCTGGCCGAAGCCCTGGGCCTGGGTCGTGGCGTTGCGCCCACCCGCCTCGCGCTCGAGGAACCACTGGGCCGGGCACTGGAGCAGGCCCTGCAGGGCGCTCGCGCTCAGCGCGATCGGGGCGTCGTCGGGGCGCACCGGCGTCGGGGCCTGGCTGCGGGCACGCACGCCCCACCACGTGGCCGGGTCGGCGGCGGGCGCGACCGGGCGCTCTCCCACGCGCTCGCGCGCGAGCGCGGCCAGTCGGCGTACGGCGGCGGCGCGGAGCGCGGGCGACCGGCTCTCGTCGGCCGCCGTGCGGCGCAGGTCGGAGACCAGTCCGTCGAGGGAGAGCGGCCGGTGCGGGCGGCCGACCACGACGACGGGGTCGACGCCGAGCTCGTCGGTGAACCGCGAGGGCTGGTCGCCGTCCTCGTCGGGCGAGGCGACCGCGGTGACCAGCAGGCGCTGACGCGCACGGGTGCACGCGACGTAGAACAGCCGACGCTCCTCGGCCAGCAGCGCGCGCACGTCGAGCGCGGGTGCGCCGACGGGGACGGGCTCGGCCCCGACCTCCTCGACGTCGAGCAGCGTCGAGCGCCGGCGCAGGTCGGGCCACGAGCCCTCCTGCACGCCGTGGACGACGACGACCCGCCACTCCAGGCCCTTGGACCGGTGTGCGGTGAGGAGGCGGACCGCCTCGCCGCGCACTCCGGTGTCGGCGAGGGTGTCGCCGGGGATCTGCTGGGCCGCGAGGGTCTCGAGGAACACCGCGGCTCCGGTGCGGTCGCGCTGCTCCTCGACCTTGGCCGCCTCGTCGAACAGTGCGCACAGCGCGTCGAGGTCGCGGTGCGCCGCGGCCGAGCCGGAGCCCCCGGACACCGCGACGCCGCGCAGGCGGTGGGGCCAGTCGGTGCCGGACCACAGCCGCCACAGGACGTCCTCGGCGGTCGCGTCGGCGAGCACGAGCGAGCGGGCGTCGGCGAGGAGCCGAGCGAGCGCGGCGGCCCGCTCGACCGCCGGGCCCTCGAGACCCTCCAGCAGCGTCGGGTCGACCACGGCCTCACGGACCAGGACGTCGCCGGCGCGAGCCGTGGCGCCGGCGAGCTGCTCGCGCTGGCGCAGCTGCTTGGCCAGGGACCGCAGACCGCTCACGTCGAGGCCGCCCAGCGGGGACATGAGCAGCCCGGCGACCCGGTCGGGGTCGAGGTAGGAGGCGTCCTGGGGGTCGTCGACACCGAGGTCGATCACCGCACGCAGCGCGTCGAGCAGGGGCCGGACCGCGGGCTCGTCGACGAGCGGGGTGTCGTCGGCGGCCACCTCGACCGGGACCCCCGCGGCGAGGAGCGCCCGCCGCAGGCCGGGGATCGAGGAGCGACCGCTGCGGACCAGCACCGCCATGTCGGACCAGCCGACGCCGTCCTCGAGGTGGGCCCGGCGCAGCCGGTCGGCGGTGTGCTCGATCTCGGCACGCGGGGTGTCGAAGTGCAGCACCTCGACCTCGCCGGGGCCCAGCTCGGTCTCGCTCGGCTCCGGGGAGCGGAAGTCGCGGAAGGCCTGGCCCGGGATCGCGCCGTGGGTCGGCAGCGCACCGGCGATGTGCCGCGAGGCGGCGAGCAGGTCGGCCCCGAAGCGCCGCGTCGTGCGGAGCGCGAGCACCCGCGCCGGGGCGCCCTCCTGGTCGCGGAAGGCGTCGGGGAAGTCGAGGATGCCGCGCACGTCGGCCCCGCGGAAGCCGTAGATCGACTGGTCCGGGTCGCCCACGACGACGAGGTTGCGGCCGTCGCCGGCCAGCGAGCGGAGCAGGGCGACCTGGCTGGGGTCGGTGTCCTGGTACTCGTCGACGAAGACCCAGCGGTAGCGCTCCCGCAGCCGCCGGCGCACGTCGGGGCGCTCGGCGATGCCGCCCGCGCGGACGATGAGGTCGGCGTAGTCGAGGGCGGACCCGGCGTCGAGGACGTCGAGGTACTGCTCGAGGAAGCCGCCGGCGGCGACCCACTCGGGCTTGTCGCGCTCGCGGCCGAGCCGGGCCAGGTCGACCCCGCTCAGCCCGCGCTCCCGGGCCCGGGCCAGGAGGGCCTGCACCTCGCGGGAGAAGCCGCGCGTGCGGACCGCCTCCTGGAGCGACTCCGGCCAGACGACCGACTCCGGCGTGGGCTGGAGCAGCTCGCGCAGCACCACGTCCTGCACCGGGGCCGAGAGCAGCCGCAGCGGCGCGGAGTAGGCGTCGGTGTCGGCCCACTCCCGGATCAGGGAGTAGGCGAACGAGTGGAAGGTCGAGGCGAGGTCGCTGCCCGTGGTGCGACCGAGTCGCGCGGTCACGCGGTCGCGCAGCTGCTCGGCCGCCTTGCGGCTGAAGGTCAGCGCCAGGATCTCCGACGGGTCGACCCCACGCCGCTCGACCAGGTCGACGACCGCCTCGACCATCGTCGTGGTCTTGCCCGTGCCCGGCCCCGCCAGCACGAGCAGCGGTCCGCCGGCGTGGTCGACGACCGCCTGCTGCGACGCGTCGAGCGTCGGGGCGGGTGCGGCGGTCGCGTCGGGGCGGCGCAGGAGGTAGGTCGTCATCGGGTCCTATCCCAACACGGGCGTCCGACAGAAGCGGCCCTGCCGTGCCGCGGATAGCGTGCGCGCATGGACGACACCGCCGCAGCCCCCCGCGGCCCCCTCGACGGAGTGCTCGTCCTCGACCTCACCCGCGCGCTCGCCGGCCCCCACGCCGCGATGATGCTGGGCGACCTCGGGGCCCGGGTGGTCAAGGTCGAGGGGCGCGACGGCGACGACAGCCGCAGCTGGGGACCGCCCTTCGTCGGCGAGGCGGAGACCCGCCAGTCGACGTACTTCATGTCGGCCAACCGCAACAAGGAGTCGGTCGTCCTCGACCTCAAGGACCCGACGGACCTCGCCCTCATGGAGCGGATGGTGCGGCGGGCCGACGTCCTGCTGGAGAACTTCCGCACCGGCGTGATGGACCGGCTCGGGCTCGGCGAGGCGCGCCTGCACGAGCTCAACCCGCGGCTGGTGATCGGCTCGGTCACGGGCTTCGGGCACGACGGCCCGGAGGCCACGCGGCCCGGCTTCGACCAGATCGCGCAGGGCGAGGGCGGCCTGATGAGCATCACCGGCGACGTGCCCACCCGGGTCGGCGTCCCCATCGCCGACCTGCTGGCCGGCATGAACCTGGCGTACGGCGTCGCCGCGGCCCTGCTCGAGCGCGAGCACACCGGGCGGGGCCGGACGGTCCGCACGAGCCTGCTCGCCAGCGTGGTCGGCGTGCACGCGTTCCAGGGCACGATGTGGACGGTCGGGGGCGTCGTGCCCCGGCCGACGGGCGCGCACCACGCGGCCATCGCGCCCTACGGGATGTACGCCGCGGCCGACGCGCCGCTCCAGGTCGCGTGCGCCAACGAGAAGCTGTGGCTGCTGTTCGCCGGGCTGCTCGGCCTGGACGCGGACGACCCGCGCTTCGCCACCAACGCCGACCGGGTCGCGCACCGCGACGACCTGACCCGCGCGATCGAGGAGGTGCTGGTCACCCGCGACGCCGAGGAGTGGCTGGCCGACCTGGCCCGGCTCGGGGTCCCGGCAGGCAAGGTGCGCACGATCGACGACGTCTATGCCTGGGAGCAGACCCGGTCGCAGCACCTGCTGCTCGAGGTCGAGGACCCGGTGCACGGCACGCTCACGCTGCCGGGCTCGCCGCTGCGGTGGGACGACCAGCCGTGGTCCGGCGGTCGCCGCGACCACCTGCCGCCACCCCTGCTCGGCGAGCACACCGACGCGGTGAGGGACGAGTTCAGGGCTTGACGCGCGTGCCCGCGGTGCCGGCGACGGCGTCGGCGATGCGGCACAACGAGGTGATCACGCCGGTCCCGCCGGTGCGCTCGGCGAACCGGGTCACGGCCAGCACCTTGGGACGCATCGACCCGGCAGGGAGGTTCTCCCGCGAGGCGATCTCGCGCAGCTCGGCCACCGACACCACGCCGACGGGCTGCGGGTCGTCGGTGTCGAAGCCGGTCATCACCGCCTCCACGTCGGTCGCGATCACGAGCAGGTCGGCCTCGATGTGCTCGGCGACGAGGGCCGCGGTGAGGTCCTTGTCGATCACCGCCTCGACGCCCTCGAGCGAGCCGTCGGAGCGGCGCACCGTCGGCACTCCGCCCCCGCCCGAGCAGACGACGACGAAGCCCGCGGCCAGCAGCACGTCGGCGGCCGCGGCGTCGAGGGTGTCCTGGGGCTCCGGGGAGGCGACGACACGGCGCCAGCCCTTGCGCGGCACCTCGGTGAAGACCTGTCCGTGCTCCTCGAGCACGGACTTCTCCTCCTCGGTGAGGTGACGTCCGATCGGCTTGGTCGGCTCGGAGAACCCGTGGTCGTCGGCGTCGACCAGCGTGCGGGAGACCAGGGTGGCGGTGCGACCGTGGTGGCCCCGGCGGCCGAGCTCGGCGTCGAGCGCGTTCATGAGCAGCGTGCCGATGGTCGCCTGGGTCTGGGCGTCGCACCAGTCCAGGGGGTCGGGGGGCACGTCGGCCGCGGCCAGCTCGTTGCGCCGCAGCAGGTCGCCGACCTGCGGGCCGTTGCCGTGCGTGAGCAGGACCTCGTGGCCCGCGGTGACGACGTCGGCCAGCGGGCCGGCCGCCGAGACCACCGCCGCGCGCTGGTCGTCCGGGGAGTCGCTGCCGTCCTCCCCCACGAGCGCGTTGCCGCCGAGCGCGATGACGATGCGCATGCTGCCTCCCCAGGTCGGGCGCGGTGCCTCGGGGAGGGTCACTCCATCCGGTCGCGCTCCTCGGCGATCGTGGTGTCGTCGCCGTGGCCAGTGTGGACGACGGTGTGCCCCGGAAGGGCGAAAAGACGCGCGCGGATCGACTCCTTGATGACGTCGGCGTCGCTGAAGGACCGCCCGGTCGCGCCGGGACCGCCCTGGAACAGGGTGTCGCCGGTGAAGACCGCGTCGAGGTCGGGCGCGTGGAAGCACACCGCGCCGGGTGCGTGACCGGGCGTGTGGATCACCCGCAGCGTCGTGCCCGCCACGGAGATCTCTTGTCCGTCCGACAAGTTGTGGTCCCAGCTGACGTCGGGGTGGGTGAGCTCCCAGACCGGTGCGTCGTCCGGGTGCAGCCAGATCGGGGCGCCGGTGCGGGCGCGCAGCTCGGGCGCGACCCGGACGTGGTCGTCGTGGGCGTGCGTGCACAGGATCGCGGTGAGGCGTCGTGAGCCGACCGCCTCGAGGATCCTCTCGACCGAGTGAGGGGCGTCGATCACCACGCACTCGTGGTCGTCGCCGAGGATCCAGACGTTGTTGTCGACGTCGAACGTCTCGCCGTCGAGCGAGAACGTCCCCGACGTGACCTCGTGCGCGAGCCTCACGCCGGGAGGGATCACAGCACGACCACCGATCGGAGCACGTCACCGGCGTGCATCCGCTCGAACGCGGTCTCGATGTCGTCGAGCCCGATGCGCTCGGAGACGAACGCGTCGAGGTCGAGCCGGCCCTGCTGGTAGAGGTCGACCAGCATCGGGAAGTCGCGGTCCGGCAGGCAGTCGCCGTACCACGAGGACTTGAGGGAACCGCCACGTCCGAAGACGTCGATCAGCGGGATGTCGGGGATGCGCATGTCCGGGGTGGGCACGCCGACGAGCACGACGGTGCCGGCCAGGTCGCGGGCGTAGAACGCCTGCTTCCACGTCTCCGGACGGCCCACCGCGTCGATCACGACGTCGGCGCCGAAGCCGTCGGTGAGCTCCTGGATCGCCTCGACCGCGTCGCGCTGCGAGCTGTTGACCGTGTGCGTCGCCCCGAGCCCGCGGGCCCACTCGAGCTTGCGGTCGTCGAGGTCGACGGCGATGATCCGGCTCGCTCCGGCGAGCGCCGACCCGGCCACCGCCGCGGCGCCGACGCCACCGCAGCCGATGACGGCCACGCTCTTGCCACGACCGACGGCACCGGTGTTGATCGCCGCACCGATGCCGGCCATCACGCCGCAACCGAGCAGACCCACCGCAGCCGGAGAGGCCGACGGGTCGACCTTGGTGCACTGGCCGGAGTGCACGAGCGTCTTCTCCACGAACGCCCCGATGCCGAGAGCCGGGGACAGCTCGGTGCCGTCCTCCAGCGTCATCTTCTGCGTGGCGTTGAAGGTCGAGAAGCAGTACCACGGCTCGCCGCGGCGGCAGGCCCGGCAGTCCCCGCACACGGCACGCCAGTTGAGGATCACGAAGTCGCCCGGGGCCACGTTGGTCACACCCTCACCGACCGCCTCGACCACGCCGGCGGCCTCGTGGCCGAGCAGGAACGGGAAGTCGTCGTTGATGCCGCCCTCGCGGTAGTGCAGGTCGGTGTGGCACACCCCGCAGGTCTGCACCTTGACCACCGCCTCCCCCGGTCCGGGGTCGGGCACGAGCACGGTCTCCACCGAGACCGGCTGTCCCTTGGCACGGGCGACGACTCCTCTGACCTTCTGCATGCACCCAACCTAGCCAGGGGTGAGGTGAGCCTGCCCTGCGTGAGCGACCAGACGCCTCGCACCCCTGGCGCCTGCATACCCCCGGGGGGATGCTGGAGACATGACCGAGACATCGTCGAAGAAGCTCGTGATCCTCGGTGGCGGCACCGCAGGGACGATGGTGGCCAACAAGGTCCACCGCCGTCTTCCCGACTGGCACATCACCGTCGTCGACAGGAACGACATCCACGACTACCAGCCCGGCTACCTGTTCATCCCGTTCGGGATGAACAGCCCGGAGCAGGTCCGCAAGGCCCGCAGGCCCCAGATCCACCACGGCATCGAGGTGGTGATCGAGGAGGTCGACCGGCTCGATCCCGACGAGCAGCGGGTCCTCCTGCGCGACGGACGGACGCTCGACTACGACTACCTCGTCGTGGCCACCGGCACGACTCCCCGGCCCGACCAGACCGAGGGCATGCTCGGTCCGGAGTGGCACCGCAGCGTCGGGGAGTTCTACACCTACGACGGCGCGGTCGCGCTGCGCGACCAGCTCGAGCGGTTCGGGGGCGGACGTCTCGTCGTCCACATCACCGAGCTGCCCTTCAAGTGCCCGGTGGCTCCGCTGGAGTTCACCTTCCTCGCCGACGACTGGCTCACCAGGCGTGGCCTGCGCGACCGCACCGAGCTGGTCTTCGTGACCCCGCTCGACGGGGCGTTCACCAAGCCGGTCGCCAGCCGTCACCTCGGCGACGAGCTTGCCCGGCGCGGCATCACCGTCGAGACCGACTTCATGGTCGAGCGCGTCGACCAGGAGCGCCGCGTGCTCGTGTCGTTCGACGAGCGCGAGGTCGCCTACGACCAGCTCGTGACGGTGCCGCTCAACATGGGCGCGGACTTCGTCGGCGAGTGCGGGCTCGGTGACGAGCTCAACTACGTGCCGGTCGACAAGCACACCATGCGCTCCCCCACGCACCCGGAGATCTTCGCGCTCGGCGACGCCGGCAACCTGCCCACGTCGAAGGCCGGCTCGGTGGCCCACTTCTCGGTCGAGGTGTTCGTCGAGAACCTCGTCGAGCTCGCCGAGGGACGCCCGATGACGCACTCCTTCGACGGTCACGCCAACTGCTTCGTGGAGTCCGGCGGCGGCAAGGCCATGCTGCTCGACTTCAACTACGACACCGAGCCGCTCACCGGCACCTTCCCGCTCCCGCGGGTGGGCCCTTTGAGGCTGCTCGGGGAGTCGCGCACGAACCACCTCGGGAAGCTCGCGTTCCGCCACGTCTACTGGCACGCGCTGCTCCCCGGCCGGCCGCTCGGTCTCAAGCCCGAGATGTCGATGGCCGGCAAGCATCCGGAGGAGGGATGAGATGACCACCACCACCATCGCCGGCCGACCGGTCGACGTGAACGAGGAAGGGTTCCTCACCGACCCGTCGGTGTGGGACGAGGGACTCGGCGCCGAGCTCGCCTCGCTGATCGGCATCGAGATGACGGACGCGCACTGGCGGCCGATCCGCTTCCTGCGCGAGGACTACCAGCAGACGGGTGAGACGGCCACGCTCAGGCGGGTCAGCACCCAGGCAGGGATCCCGGTCAAGGAGCTCTTCGCGCTCTTCCCCAAGAAGCCCGCGAAGAAGATGGCCTACGTCGCCGGCCTGCCCAAGCCGAAGGGATGCGTGTGATGACCACGACGACCGCCCCCGTGACCGAGACCCCGCTCGTGCCGTCGTTCGACGACGACACGGCGACCGAGCGCAAGCTCGCGATCATCTGCTCCAAGGGCAACCTCGACATGGCCTACCCGGGCCTGATCCTGGCCAACGCCGCGCTCGGCGAGGGCATCGAGACGCACCTGTTCTTCACCTTCTGGGGCTTCGAGATGATCAACCGGAAGACCATGGGGCACCTGAAGTTCACGCCCATGGGCAACACCGCGACCCACATCCCCAACGGCCTCTCCGGCCTGCCGGGCATGACCGCGATGGCGACCCACCAGATGAAGAAGCAGATCGCCGACCTCGACGTCCCCGAGGTGCCGGAGTTCCTGGAGCAGATCCACGAGTCCGGCGGCCACCTCTGGGCGTGCCGGATGTCGGCGGACATGATGCACCTCGACGAGGAGGACCTCTACGACGGAGTCGAGGGGATCATCTCGGCCAGCGACTTCATGGAGCTGACCGAGGGCGCGCAGCTGCTGTTCATCTGAGCCCTGGACCGCCGCCGCCGCCGGGTCTCCTAGACTTCGCGAGGTGAGGAAGCTCCTGGTCACCGGCGGCGCCGGCTTCATCGGCGCCAACTTCGTGCGGCACGTGGTCGAGCACACCGACGACGAGGTCGTCGTGCTGGACAAGCTGACCTATGCCGCCAGCCCGGAGGCGCTGGCCGACCTCCCGCCCGACCGGGTGCGCCTGGTGGTCGGCGACATCACCGACGTCGAGCAGGTCGACGCGCTGGTCCGCGAGACCGACGTGGTCGTGCACTTCGCCGCCGAGTCCCACAACGACAACTCCCTGCGCGACCCGTGGCCGTTCGTGCAGACCAACATCGTCGGCACCGCGGTGATCCTCGAGGCGGTGCGCCGCCACGACGTGCGCCTGCACCACGTCTCCACCGACGAGGTCTACGGCGACCTCGAGCTCGACGAGGACCGCCGGTTCACCGACGGCAGCCCCTACAAGCCGAGCAGCCCCTACTCCGCCTCCAAGGCCGCCGCCGACCACCTCGTGCGCGCGTGGGTCCGCAGCATGGGCGTGCGGGCCACGCTGTCCAACTGCTCCAACAACTACGGCCCCTGGCAGCACACCGAGAAGTTCATCCCGCGCCAGATCACCAACCTGCTGTCCGGGCGCCGGGTCAAGCTCTACGGCGAGGGACTCAACGTCCGCGACTGGATCCACGCCGACGACCACAGCTCGGCGGTGCTGCGCATCATCGACAAGGGCGAGATCGGCGAGACCTACCTCATCGGCGCCGAGAACGAGGTCGCCAACATCGACGTCGTCCGCACCGTCCTCCGGGCCCTGGGCCACGCCGAGGACGACTTCGACCGCGTCACCGACCGCGTCGGCCACGACCTGCGCTACGCCATCGACCCGACCAAGCTCGAGACCGAGCTCGGCTGGGAGCCGCGCTACCGCGACTTCGAGGAGGGCCTGCGCGACACGATCCAGTGGTACGCCGACCACCGCGACTGGTGGGAGGCCGGCAAGGACGCGGTCGAGTCGCAGTACGCCGCCGGCGGGCAGTAGCCCGCTGCGGCCTCTAGGCTGACCAGGGTGGTGGCGGTCTCGGTCGGCGTGCTCGGCCCGCTCGAGGTGCACGGCACCGACGGCGCGCCGGTCGATCTCGGCGCCCCCAAGCCCCGCACGCTCCTGGCCGCCCTGGCCCTGACGCCCGGCCGGGCGGTCTCCGTCGACGCACTGCTGGACCTCGTGTGGGCCGGGTCCCCGACCCCGGGGGCGATGTCCACGCTGCACGCCTACGTCTCAGGGCTCCGCAAGGTGCTCGAGCCGGGTCGCGAGCGCCGCAGCGCTCCGGAGCTGCTGCTCACGCAGTCCCCGGGCTACGTCCTGCGCGTCGCCCCGCTCGACGTCGACGCGGGCCGGTTCGCCGCCACGGTGGACGCGTGGCACCGCCGCCTCGCCGGGCCGCTGCTCGGTCCGGTCGGCACCGACGCGGGCACCCTCGTGGAGGGCGTCGCCGCGCTGGAGTCCGCCCTCGACCTGTGGCGTGGGCAGCCGTACGCCGAGCTCGGCGACCTCTCCTCCGCCGTCGCGGAGCGCAGCCACCTCGAGGAGCTGCGGCTCGTGGCACTGGAGGACCTCGCGTGGGCGCGCCTGGCCCTCGGGGACCACGCCCAGGTGGCGGCCGGGCTCGAGCGGCTGACCACCCTGCACCCGCTGCGCGAACGGCTGTGGGCACTCCACGCCCTGGCGCTGGTGCGGTCGGGTCGCCAGGGCGAGGCGCTCGACGTGCTGCGGCAGGTGCGCGACGTGCTCGCCGACGAGCTCGGGCTCGACCCCGGGGTCGAGCTGCAGGACCTCCAGGCGCGCATCCTGCGGCAGGACCCCGACCTCGCCTGGACCGCTCCCGACGACGCTGCGACAGAGAAGCCTCCCGTCGACGCACCGGCTGCCGCTGCCGTCGTCGAGGACCTGCCGGCGCACGAGTGGCCCATGCTCGGCCGCGACGAGGAGACCGGTGTCCTCGAGGCGGCCCTGACCCGGGCGCTGCGCGGCCACACCGAGCTCGTCGCCGTCACCGGCGAGCCCGGCATCGGCAAGTCCCGGCTCTGCGACGACCTCCTCGCCCGGGCGAGGGAGCGCGGGGCGCTCTGCGTGGTCGGGCGGTGCTCCCAGGACGACGGAGCGCCGCCGCTCTATCCCTGGCGCAACGTGCTGGCCGCGCTCGGCGTGGACCTCACCGAGGAGACGCGCGAGGGCAGCGAGTTCCGCACCTGGGAGGAGATCACCGCCCGGGTCCGCGACGCCGCGGCCGCTCAGCCCCTGGTGCTGCTGCTCGACGACCTCCACTGGGCCGACACCGCGACGCTGCGCGCTCTCCGCCTGCTGGTCGAGTCCTCGACCGACGACGCGCTCCTCGTCGTCCTGACCTGGCGCGACCGGCCCGAGCCGACCGGTGCGTTGGCCGACCTGGCCGACGCCCTCGCCCGCCGGCACGCCGAGCGGATCCAGCTGGACGGGCTCGACGCCTCCTCGGTCGCCGGGCTGGTCGGTGCGCTCACCGACCGGCGGCCCTCGGACACCGAGTCCGAGGCGCTGCTCGCGCGCACCGACGGCAACCCCTTCTTCCTCGTGGAGTACGCGCGGCTGCTGGGTCGCGGCGACAGCCTCGGCGACGTGCTGCGGCACGAGCCGCCCACGGTCGTGCAGGACGTGGTCGGGCGGCGGCTGGCCCGCCTGCCCGAGGACACGCTGAGGACGGTCGGCGTCGCGGCCGTGCTCGGGCGGCAGTTCGACCTGGCCACCCTCGCCGGCACCACCGGCGAGGAGGAGGACGAGGTGCTCGACCGGCTCGACCCGGCGCTGGCCATGGGCCTCGTGCGCGAGGACGGCGTGGACCGCTTCACCTTCGACCACGCGCTGGTCCGCGACACCCTGGTCGCCAGGCTCCCGGTCAGCCGGCGCGCCCGCTGGCACGCCCGGGCGGCGGCGGCCCTGGGCGACGCCCAGAACCGCGAGACCGAGCGAGCACGGCACTGGCTCTCAGCCGGCCCGGCCCACGCCTCGGAGGCCTGGCGGGCCGCCGAGGCGGCCGCCGAGGTCAGCCTCGCGGCCTACGCCCACGACGAGGCCGCCGACCTGCTCCGGCGTGCGCTCGAGGTGCTCGACCAGGACCCGAGCGCCTCAGACCGCGACCGTTGGCGACTGCTCGCTGCCCTGGCCGTGGCGCACCGCTGGGGAGGGCGCTGGGCCGATCTCACCGACACCGCCGAGCTCGCGATCGAGGTCGCCTCACGGCTCGGCGACCCGGTCGCCCTCGCGGAGTCCGCGACGCTCACGCTGCGTGGAGCGCACTGGCAGTCGGCCCAGCACGGCGGTTCGCACGAGTCGATCATCGGGGCGCTCCGCCGCAGTCTCGACGAGCTCCCGCCGGAGGACTCCGCCCTGCGGTGCCGGTGCCTGGTGGCGCTCGCCGGTGAGCTCTACTACGTCTCCGGCCCCCACGAGCGGCGCGCGCTGTGCGAGGACGCGGTCGCGATGGCCCGACGCGTCGGCGACCCCGAGGTCCTGCTCGACGCGCTCCTGGGCTCCGCCACCGCGCTGTGGTTACCGGGCACCGAGCCCGAGCGCCGCGAGCTCGCCCTGGCCGCGCTGGAGATCGCCCTCGGGCTCGGCGACGCGATCGCGGAGGTGTCCGCCCGCACCCAGCTGGCCAACATCGAGGCCGCCCTCGGCCGGCCCCACCTCATGTGGGAGCAGTACGACGTCGCTCGCCCGGTCGCGGAGCGGCTCCGCCTCCACTACGCGGGGCTCGTGCTCGACGCGATGGCGCACGCCTGGCTCGTGCTGGCGGAGCGCGACGAGGAGGCGGACGTCCTCCTCGACCGCTGCCAGGCGATGCTCGGCCGGGTGAACCTCAGCCAGTCCGCGGACGCGCTGGCCGGGCTCGCTGCGGTCATGACGATGTGGCGGGGAGCCCCGGTCGCGCCGGAGGTCTTCGCGGTCGCGGTCGGCGGACCGCTCCCGGCCAACTCCATGCTGGCGTGGCTGCTGCTGCGCAGCGGTGACGAGGAGGGGGCGATGGAGTTCCTCCGCGAGCACCCCGCCCAGCTCGACCACCTCGACTGGTTCTCACCCCTCGCGTGGGCGCTGGCCGGCGCGATGGCGGCGTACTCCGACGACGCGGACCTGGGCGCCCGGGCCTACGCACTGCTCGCCCCCATGGCGGGGATGACCGCGGTGGCCGGCAGCGGTGTGGCCTCCGGGCCGGTCGACGGCTACCTCGCCCTCGCGGCCTCGGCCGCCGGCGAGACGGGCTCGGCGACCCGTCACGCCGACGACGCGCTGCGCATCGCGCAGGCCTGGGGCATCCCGCGCTACTCGGCGTGGCTCGAGGAGGCCCGGGCGAGGTTCGGGTTCTGACCCAGGTGGGTGAAGGCTCGCGCTCGGGCCTTCTCGTGGCGGCGCCGCGTCAGCCACCAGACGACGCGGTAGCCACCGCCCTTCGGCATCGCGAACACGTGGTCGCGGACGTCGGCCGGCACGGCCTCGAGCGCCCAGGGGACGAGCCGAAGGATCCGGCCGATCGTGAGGCCCTCCTGGAAGTGCACCTCGACGGCGTCCCAGTCGTCCTGCGTGAAGACGCGCTGGAGCAGCGCGATGGTGTCGGTCTCCTCGTGGGCGAGGTGACGTGCGAGGCTCTCGCGGGCGGCGACGAGGCGGACCGCGAGGGCGGCGCGGACGTCGCTCGTGGGGCGGCTCGTCATCGTGGCGAGGCCGTCCCTGCAGGCGTCGAGCAGCGGGTCGATCTCGCCGTGCTCGTCCTCCATCGCCCGGAGCAGCTCCTGCTCGGCACCGGTGGCTCGGTCGAGCAGCGCCGGCCAGAGCCAGGCGTCCTCCTCGGTGTGGTGGTGGTGCAGCGCCGAGCTGAAGACCGACCATCGGCGCTCCAGCGCCCGCCACGCGGCGGCGTCGTCGACCGGTGTCGCGGGCACCGCTGCGGCGAACAGCGTCAGGTCGCGCCGGAACGCGTGGTGCATCAGGAACATCATCGCCATGTCCACCGGACCCTCGGGTGCGGCGGCTTGGCCGGGGAGATGGATCTGCGGGACGGGGGTGGCAGCTGTCGTGGTCATGGGTTCCTCCTGGGGTCGGGGTCGATGGGACGACCCTCGGCCCGGGACCTTCAGGTTCACTTGGGACCCGCTTGGGACCTCCCTCACGCCTAACCGGACGACCGGTCCGGTCGTTGGACGGGTGCACCCGACCCGGGAGGACCCATGCCCCGCCGTACGACGGCCACGTTCGTCGCCGCCTGCCTCACCGCCCTGCTGGCGCCCACGCCCCTCGCGGCCACCGGGCCGGCGAGCGCCGCGACCAGCAGCGCGCTCCCCGCGGTCGGCAGCGTCGTCCGCTCCGAGCCGCTGCCCCGCCACCTGTGGATCCCGAAGTCGACCAGCCGCGCCTGGCGGCTGACCTACGTCACCCGCGACTCCCACGGCCGGCGTGCGCTGAGCACCGGCACCGTGTTCGTGCCCTTCGGCACCCCGCCCAGGGGCGGCTGGCCGGTCGTCTCCTGGGCGCACGGCATCTCCGGCCTCGGCGACGACTGCGCGCCGTCCAAGGTCGGCCCGGTCCTCAAGCACCGCGACTGGTCCTACCTCCGCACCTGGATGCGCCAGGGCTACGCGATCGTCGCCAGCGACTACGTCGGGCTCGGGACGCCCGGGCTGATGCCCTACCTCGACACCGTCGCCACCGCACACAACGTCGTGGACATGGTGAAGGCGGGTCGTTCTTTCACCGCTGACAAGAACCCGCGGCTGCGGCTCGCCCGCAAGTGGGTCACCATCGGGCAGTCGCAGGGCGGTGGTGGCGCGGTCGGCACCGCGCGCTACGCGACGCGGTTCGGCGGCAGCCAGCTGAGCTACCGCGGTGCCGTCGGCACGGGCACCCCTGCCTACATCGAGGACTACGTCGAGCTGCTCGGTCCCGAGGTCCCGCCGCTGACCGGCGACCTCACGGCGTACCTCACCTACATCGTCGCGAGCCTGCGCGACGTGCACCCCGAGCTCGGCATCGACGACGTGCTGACCCCCACCGGGAGGAAGTACGTGAAGCTCGCCGAGACCGTCTGCGACGAGGACTTCGCCGCGATGATGGAGGGCGTCGCGATGGGGTCGTTCTTCACCCTCCCGCTGGCCACCCTGCCCGGCTTCCGCGAGACCGTCGTGGACTACATGGGGATGCCCGAGTCCGGCTTCGACAAGGCGTTCTTCATGGGCCACGGCGCCGCCGACGTCGACGTCCCCTACGCCCAGACCCTGCGCTACGCCCAGGTGCTCCGGGCCAACGGCGAGCCGGTCGTGTTCACGACCTACCCGACCGACCACTCCGGGACGATGGCGGCCAGCCTGGTGGACACCATCCCGTTCGTGCGGAGGGCCTTCCGCTGACGGGGCATGACCCCACCTGACTATCTCGGTCGGAAAGTAAGCACTTCCCGTTTCCCGAACGGCCGTCCAGGTTACGTTGGCCCCGTGACCAGCGCGTTGAACTCGAGCGTCGTGGGCTCGGCGTCCATCTGGACGCTCGGCCGCGTCGCTGGTCCGCGCCGTCAGGCCACCGTGGTGCACTCCGGACCCGACGCGATCTACCTCGATCTCGAGGGCAGCTGCATCGCTCTCCTGGCCGGCCGCGCCGTCCAGGTCCCCCTCGGGGTCCGCACGCTCCTGCCGACGCTGCCCGAGGTGGCGACCGGCCAGAGCGCCGACGTGCACGACGGGATCATCGAGATCGCCGACCTCGCCGTCCTGGTGACCAACATCGTCGACACCACCGTGCCGGTCCTCTCCCCCGAGGACGCCGCCTGGGGTCGCATGCACCTGCCGAAGTTCGCCGAGCACCTCGTCGCCGACCTGCGTGACGAGCTGCCGGCCCAGGCCTTCGACCAGCTCGCCACCAGCGACCCGCTGGCCGCGCTGACCCTGCTCGGTCAGGGCCGCGGCAGCGTCACGCCCCTGGGCGACGACGTCCTCGGCGGCTGGATCGCCACCGCGGTCGCGATCCGGCTCCCGGCGCTCCAGGCGATCCGGTCCGAGGTCGCGCTCAACGCCTTCGACCGCACCAACATCGTCTCGGCGAGCCTGCTCGCGTGCGCCGCACGCGGCGAGGGCGTCCCCGAGTTCCACAGCGCGATGAGCGGCGTCGCCCGCCAGAACGACGACATCCTCGGGCAGTCGCTCGACCTGATGTTCGAGCGCTGCGGCGAGTCCGGGATGGCCTTCATCCTCGGCTCGATGCTGGCCTTCGAGGCCTTCGACCCCGAGGCCTGAGCCCCGCCGGGAGTCGGCCCCCGGCCGATTCTTCTCGTGCGGACAAGAAGGTGACCGGCCGTCCGGTCACGCCTGGGAGCGCGCGTCCGAACGGCCGGTCGAGAGTGCGTCGAACGCTCCCAGGGTGGGGCCCCGGTGGGGTGGAGCGGACGCGCACGGATTACGCCACGGGCTCCCCCGGAGGGGAGCCCGCGACGCCGTGGGTGGAGAGATGGTCAGAGCAGCGGGGCGAAGGGCTCCGTGCCGGGGGTCAGGGTCAGGCCCGAGATCCCGGAGTACTGCTGCGCGAAGGCGAGCTCCTTGGCGAGGTCACCGACGCCGTTGGAGCCGGCGAGCGGGGCGATCGCCACGGTGGACAGGGTGCCGAGCGCCTTGCCGTCCTTGTCGAGGAACGCGCTGCCCGAGTCACCGGGGATGCCCGGGGTCACGGTGTAGACGGTGTGCGACCAGCCGTTGCCGTCGTCGCCCAGGCTCGTGCCCCGCTTGGGGGAGAGAGCGGTGATGCCGGCACGGAGGCTGGAGTTGCCGTAGGAGTAGACCGCGTCACCCGCGGCGGTGCCGGTGGTGTTGATCGCGGTCGGGCCGCCCCAGAACGGGATGGAGGGGTTGACCTGGCCGACGGAGGCCGGGTCGACCTTGACCAGCGCCAGGTCGTTGTAGGCGCAGGTGTTCTCGTCGGTGATGTTGTTCTGCTGCATGCTCAGCCAGCTGGAGTACACCAGGGTGCCGGAGCCGACCTTGGTGCCGGAGGTGACCAGCGAGCCGCCCTCGACGAAGTCGACCTTGGTGCCCAGGGGCAGGGAGCCGGTGTCGCACCCGTTGGTGCTGGTGGCCTCGCCGGTGCCGGCGCAGTGGGCGGCGTAGCCGACGTAGACGTTGCCGGCGCCGTCGGTGTAGACGAAGTTCGCGGTGCACTGGGAGCCCGCGGTGTACATCTGCGTGCCGGGGTGGATCTTGGCGGTGGAGGCCGGGGCCCACGCCGCGGCGACGCTGGTGCGGGTGGTGGCCTTCTTGGCCGCCTCAGCAGGGGTGCTCGCGGCGGCGATCGCCGCAGTGGCCAGGGCGGCGCTGGCGAGTGCGGCGACAACGGGACGGCGGAACGCCATGGGGACTCCTTCGAGGGTGGTCGGTCGGTGGTCCAACGACCGACTTGTACCCGCGTTACGCCGTCCAGCCGCCCCCGTCTAGCCCTTTCGGGCCATGAGGCGATGGGACGTTTGGCCCCTTCGGGCCCCGGGGGAGGATCCCCGGCTCAGTACGACGGCTGCGACGGGTCGATCTGGTTGACCCACGCCGAGACCCCGCCACCGACGTGCACCGCGTCGCCGAAACCGGCGCCCTTGAGCACCGCGAGCACCTCCGCGGAGCGCACCCCGCTCTTGCAGTGCAGCACGACCTGCTTGTCGGAGGGCAGCCCGCCCAGCGCGCTGCCGTTGAGGAAGTCGCCCTTGGGGATGAGCACCGCACCCGGGATGTGGTTGATCTCGGCCTCGTTGGGCTCGCGGACGTCGACGAGCAGGAAGTCGCGCTCGCCGTTGTCGCGCTCCTTGAGCCAGGTCTCCAGCGTGCCCACCGAGATCGTCGAGTCGACGGCCGCGTCGGCTGCCGCGTCGCTGATCGCGCCGCAGAAGGTGTCGTAGTCGATCAGCCCGGTGACCGTCGGGTTGTCGCCGCACAGCGCGCAGCTGGGGTCCTTGCGCATCTTGAGCTTGCGGTAGTTCATCTCCAGCGCGTCGTAGACCATGAGGCTGCCGACCAGCGGCTCGCCGATGCCGGTGAGCAGCTTGATCGCCTCGTTGACCTGGATCGAGCCGATGCTGGCGCACAGCACGCCCAGCACGCCGCCCTCGGCGCAGCTGGGCACCATGCCCGGCGGCGGGGGCTCGGGGTAGAGGCAGCGGTAGCAGGGCGCGTCGGCGCTCTCGCCGTCGATCTCCAGGGTCGGCCAGAACACCGAGGCCTGCCCGTCGAAGCGGTAGATCGAGCCCCAGACGTAGGGCTTGCGGAGGAAGAACGCCGCGTCGTTGACCATGTAGCGCGTCGCGAAGTTGTCGGTGCCGTCGACGATCAGGTCGTACTGCTCGAAGATCCCCAGCACGTTGTCGTTGTCGAGGCGCTCGTTGTGCACCACGACCTCGACCAGCGGGTTGATCTCCTTGATCGAGTCGCGCGCGGACTCGGCCTTGGGCCGGCCGACGTCGCTCTGGCCGTGGATCACCTGGCGCTGCAGGTTGGACTCGTCGACCTCGTCGAACTCGACGATGCCGAGCGTGCCGACGCCCGCCGCGGCCAGGTAGAGCAGGGCGGGTGAGCCCAGGCCGCCGGCGCCGATCACGAGGACCTTGGCGTTCTTGAGGCGCTTCTGCCCGACCATGCCGACGTCCGGGATGATCAGGTGGCGGCTGTAGCGACGCACCTCGTCGACGGACAGCTCCTCGGCGGGCTCGACCAGCGGAGGCAGGGACACGGCGGCTCCAGACGTGTGCAGGGGACGGACACTCGCGCAACAACGGTAGTGGGCGGGTTGTTCCGTGGTCGACGGGTCCGGGTGTCGGGGCCCGTCGGCGGAAGTGACCGGGGAGTAGGCTGCGGCCCGAGCCGACCCACGGCGGGCGGCCGAGACGGGCAGCAGGAGGCATGGCGTGAGCAACCCGGCGACGGACGGTCCCCGTCCCCGCGGCATCCGGCTGCCCCGCAAGGCCCGCCGCGCCCAGCTGCTCGACGCCGCCCTGGAGGTGTTCGTCGCCCAGGGCTACCACGCAGCGGCGATGGACGAGATCGCCGACCGGGCCGGGGTCTCCAAGCCGGTGCTCTACCAGCACTTCCCGAGCAAGCTCGACCTCTACCTCGCGCTCGTCGAGCAGTCCTCCGACCGCATCATCGACGCCTGCCGGCACGCCCTGGAGTCCACCCACGACAACCAGCAGCGCGTGCAGAAGGCGATGGCGGCGTTCTACGACTACGTCGCCAACGCGCAGGGCGCCTTCCGCCTGGTGTTCGAGTCCGACCTGACCAGCGAGCCCGCCGTGCGGGCCCAGGTCGACCGGGTCACCGAGGTGTGCGCGCGCGACATCTCCCGGGTCATCCACGAGGACACCGGCCTGCCCGACGACGCCGCCGGCCTGCTGGCCGTCTCGCTGGTCGGCATGGCCCAGGTCAGTGCTCGCTACTGGCTCGACACCGGCAACTCCCTCGGCGAGGGCGAGGCCGCCCAGCTCATCGCCGCCCTCGCCTGGCGGGGCATCAGCGGCTACCCGCTGGAGGGTCCGCCCGACCCGTCCTGAGGACCCCCGCCCACCCGGGCACTACTGTCGGTGGCGCACCGGCGACGCGAACAGACGAGGAGTCCCCCATGGAGGTCAAGATCGGAGTGCAGCACGCACCCCGTGAGCTGAGCGTCGAGGTCGACGACGACGCCGAGGCCGTCGAGCAGGCGATCCGCACCGCGCTCGCCGACGACGCCGGGCTGCTCGCCCTCACCGACAACAAGGGCCGCAAGATCCTGGTCCCCACCGCCCGGCTCGCCTACGTCGAGCTCGGCTCCCCCTCGGTCGGCCAGGTCGGCTTCCGCTCCTGAGGCCGGCGCGGCTCAGGCGTCCAGCCCCAGGCTGGTCATCCGAGCCGTGTGGTTCTCGGTGAGCCGGGCGAACAACCGCCCGATCGCCGCGAGGTCCAGCCCCGGCCGGTCCACGCCGCCGGCCAGCAGCGCGGTCAGCTCGTCGCGCTCCGCCGCGACCCGCTGGGCCTGCGTGAGCGCCTCCCCCATCAGCCGCCGTCCCCACAGCGCGAGTCGGCCACCGATCCGGTGGTCCTCCTCGATCGCCGCGCGCACCCGCGGCACGACGAACTGCGCGTTGCCCGCGTCGCGGAGGTTCTCGGTGACCACCTGGCGCGTCTGCGGGTCGAGGTAGGCCCCGATCTCGGTGTAGAAGTCCGCGGCCAGCCCGTCGCCGACGTACGCCGTCACGAGGCCCTCGATCCAGTCGTTGGAGCGGGTGCGCAGGTGGAAGGCGTCGAACGCCGTCGCGAAGGGCTTCATCGCCTCGATCGGGTCGGCCCCGAGCTCGGTGAGGTAGCCGGTCAGCCGCTCGTAGTGGGAGTACTCCGCGGAGGCCATCTTGGCGAGCTCGGCCTTGTCGGCGAGGGTCGGGCACATGCGTGCGTCGGCGGCCAGGCGCTCGAAGGCGGAGATCTCGCCGTAGGCGATGGCACCGATCAGGTCGACGACCGCGGTGAGGTACGCCGGGTCCTCCATGGCGGGGTTGGAGAGCATGCGCGCAGCCTAGCCACGGCCTACCGATACGATGAGACGTCACACTCACGATCCGAAGGCACCACCCTGACCACCTTCAGAGACCTCGGGGTCCTCCCCGCGATCGCAGACTCCCTCGAGCGGGTCGGCATCGTCACCCCGTTCCCCATCCAGGAGATGACCCTCTCGGTCGCGCTCCTCGGCACCGACCTCATCGGGCAGGCCCGCACCGGCACCGGCAAGACGCTGGCGTTCGGCATCCCGCTCCTCCAGCGCGTCGCCGTGCCCGGCACCCCGGCGTACGACGAGCTCGCCCACCCCGGCAAGCCCCAGGCCCTCGTCGTGGCCCCGACCCGCGAGCTCGCGGTCCAGGTGTCCAACGACCTGTCGCTGGCCGCCCAGGACCTCGGCGCCCGCGTGCTCACCGTCTACGGCGGTGTCCCCTACGAGCCCCAGCTCGACGCGCTCGCGAGCGGGGTCGACGTCGTCGTCGGCACCCCCGGCCGCCTCATCGACCTGGTCAACCGCGGCTCGCTCGTGCTCTCGCACGTCCAGTGCCTGGTGCTCGACGAGGCCGACGAGATGCTCGACCTGGGCTTCCTGCCCGACGTCGAGCGGCTGCTGCGCGAGACCCCCGCGTCCCGCCAGACCATGCTGTTCTCCGCGACCATGCCCGGCGCGATCGTGTCGCTGGCGCGCTCGCACATGCACCACCCGGTCAACATCCGTGCGGAGTCCGCGGCCGACACCCAGATGGTGCCGGCGACCGCGCAGTTCATCTTCCAGGTGCACGACCTCGACAAGGGCGAGATGCTCGCCCGCATCCTCCAGGCCGAGGGCGCCGGGCGCGCGATCGTGTTCACCCGCACCAAGCGGGCGGCGCAGCGCGTGGCCGACGACCTGGCCGAGCGCGGCTTCCCGGCCAGCCCCCTGCACGGGGACATGGCCCAGGTCGCCCGCGAGAAGGCGCTGCAGCGGTTCCGCGAGGGCAAGGTGCGCGTGATGGTCGCGACCGACGTGGCCGCCCGTGGCATCGACGTCCAGGACGTCACCCACGTGATCAACCACTCCTGCCCCGAGGACCACAACACCTATGTCCACCGCATCGGCCGCACCGGTCGCGCGGGGGCCACGGGCGTGGCGATCACCTTCGTGGACTGGCAGGACATCACGCGCTGGAACGTCATCAACAAGGCGCTCGACCTGCCCTACAACGACCCGCAGGAGACCTACTCCACCTCGCCGCACTTCTTCGAGATCCTCGGCATCCCCAAGGACGTCAAGGGCTACGTCGGGGCCCCCGTGGGCGGCGCCAAGAAGGAGGCCGAGAAGCCGCGCAACGACGAGGCGCGCTCGCGTCCGCCGCGCAACCGCACCCGTGACCGCAGCCGCACGCGCACGCGCAGTGGCCAGCCGGTCGAGGGCGAGGGGGCGGCCCCGGCTGCCGCTCCCGCTCCGGCCAAGGCCGAGGGTGACTCCGCGGAGGGCTCGGCTCCGGCCGAGGGCGGCTCCACCCCGGCGCGCCGGCGACGCCGTCGCCGCGGTGGCAGCAGCAGTGGTGGTGGCGGCCAGTCCGGCGCCACCGCGTCCTCGGACTAGCCGGTGACGACGACCTTCGTCCCCACGGGGGCGAAGGTCCACAGCGCCTGGGCGTCACCCGGCGCCTGACGGATGCAGCCGTGGCTCTGGGCCGTGCCCAGGTCACGCAGCCGCTGCACGGGGCGCCCGTTGTCGCCCAGGGGCAGGTCGTGGAAGCCGATCGCGGCGTTCTCGCCGCGGGTGAACCGCACCATCCAGCGCATCGACGTGCCGTCGATGCCCGTCGCGTCCTCGGAGTGCGAGTAGACCTCGTAGGTGCCGGCCTTGAGGTTGTCGGTCACGCTGCCCGACGCGAGGTAGGTCCGCTTGACGCCCCCGCGGGCCCCGACCAGCCACACGCGCTGCTGGTCCAGGTCGAAGACGACCCGCTTGCCCTTGCCGCTGGCCTCGGGCAGCGGGAAGTCGGCCGGGTCCTTCGCCGCGGTCGACGCGTCGTCGGCCACCTTGGGCAGCGGGCGGGTGCCCGGCGGGGTGGGCTCGGAGTCGCCGGCCACGCCCTGGTCGAGCCGGCCGTGGCTGGTCGAGCTGGTCGAGGTGGACGAGTCCGTGCGTGCGGTGCTGTCCGTGCTCTCACCGGACGTCGTCGGCTCGTCGCCGCTCAGCCGCATCGAGCCGCCGGAGCGGCTGGAGCGGTCGACCGCCTGGGCTGCGGTGCCGCCGTCGGGCAGCACGCCCACTCCGCCCAGGAAGGCGGTCGCGCAGACGAGGGTGGCCGCGCCGAACGCGGTGATGCGGCCGTAGCGCGGCCTGAGATCAGGAGCTGCTTGCGCTCTCTCCATCCGTGCGCTCCTTGCGGGCGATGAGGTGCTTGGCCACCTCGCGATAGGCGTCGGCACCACGATGCCTCCGCGTGGTCCGCAGGATCGAGCGACCCGCCGCAGGAGCCTCGGCGAAACGGATCGACTTGGGGATCGGCGGCTCGATCACGTCGAGGCCGTAGGTCTCGGAGATCGTGTCGAGCACGGTGCGCGCGTGGTTGGTGCGGCCGTCGTACAGCGTGGGGAGGACGCCCCACACGCTCAGCCCGCGGTTGGTGAAGCGGCGGACGTCGTGGACGGTGTCGAGCAGCTGGCCGACGCCGCGGTGCGACAGCGTCTCGCACTGCAGCGGGATCACGACGCCCTCGGCGGCGGTGAGCGCCGCGACGGTCAGGACGCCGAGGCTGGGCGGGCAGTCGAGGAGGACCCAGTCGTACTCGTCGAGGTCCTCCAGCGAGACCTTGAGGACGTACTCGCGGCCGGTGCGGGTGAGCAGGTCGGCCTCGGCGCGCGCCAGCTCGATCGTGGCCGGCAGCAGGTCGACGGCGTCCTCGGTGGTGACGATGACCTCGGTCGGGTCCATGCCCTTGGTGAGCACGTGGTGGACCGACAGCTCGAGGTCCTCGGGGTCGATGCCGAGGGAGAACGTGAGGCAGGCCTGGGGGTCGAGGTCGACCAGCAGCACCCGTCCGCCGAGCTCGGCGAGGGCGGCTCCCAGGGAGGCGACCGACGTGGTCTTGGCGACGCCGCCCTTCTGGTTGGCGACCGCGAGGATGGTCGGGCTCGAGGTCTTCGGCGCGTTCACCGGGCCATTCTGCATCAGGGGCTGGTGCCCTCCCCGGAGCGTCCGTGGAATGCTGCTGCGCATGTCGCGCGTCACCCACCTCTCCACCCGCCGACCGGCCGGGACGGACCGGCCGCTGGCCGTCGTCACCGGCGCCACGGCGGGCATCGGCCTCAGCTTCACCCACGAGCTCGCGCGGCGCGGGTTCGACCTCTGCCTCGTCGCCCGTGGCGCCGAGCGCCTCGAGGAGCTGGCCGACGCGGTCCGCACCGAGCACGGGGTGGCCGTCGAGGTGCTCGCGGCCGACCTGGCCGACCGCGACCAGCTGGCCAAGGTCGAGGCGCGGGTCGCCGACCACGCCAGGCCCGTCGACCTGCTGGTCAACAACGCCGGCTTCGGGCTCAAGGCGCCGTTCGCCGACAACAGCATCGAGGACGAGCAGCAGATGCTCGACGTGCTGGTCGTCGCAGTGATGCGGCTCAGCCACGCGGCGACCAGGGCGATGCTCGACCGCGGCTTCGGCGGGATCATCAACGTCTCCAGCGTCGCGGGCTACCTCCCGCGCGGGACGTACGGCGCCGCCAAGGCCTACGTCACCCGCCTCTCGCTGTGGGCCGACGCGACCTATCGCGACCAGGGCGTCCGCACGATGGCGCTGTGCCCGGGCTTCGTGCGCACGGAGTTCCACGAGCGCATGGAGGTCGGCCGCGACGCGGTCCCCTCGTGGCTGTGGCTCGACGCCGACAAGCTCGTGCGCGAGGCCCTCGACGACTTCGACGACGGCAAGGCCCTGTCGGTGCCCGACGTGCGCTACAAGGCGATCAGCACCGTCGCGCGCCTGGTCCCGACCGGCGTGCTCAGCCGCTTCCAGTCGATGGGACGCCGCTAGCGCTGCGGCCGGGCCGCCTCGAGCCGCTCCAGCTCCTCGGGTGCGGTGGTGTTGCAGCCCAGGTCGTGGTCGACCTTGCCGGTGCCGTGGTAGTCGCTGGACCCGGTGACGACGAGCCCGAGGTCGGCGGCGATGCCCCGCAGCGCGGCGCGCTGGTCGGCGTCGTGGTCCTGGTGGTCGGCCTCGAGACCGGTGAGCCCGGCGTCCCTCAGCGCGGCGATCGCGGGCGCCTGGAGGACGGGCGCGCTCTCGCGTCCCCACGGGTGGGCGACCACCGTGACGCCGCCGGACTCCCCCACCACGCGGATGGCCTCCTCGAGGCCGGCCGCCGGCCGGGAGACGTACGCCGGCCCGCCGGACCCCAGCAGCGTCGCGAACGCCTCGTCCCGGTCCTTCACCGACCCGGCCGCCGCGAGGGCGTCGGCGATGTGGGGACGGCCGATGGACCTCGCGTCGCCCACCTGGGCCATCACGTCCTCGACGGTGATCGGGTAGCCCAGCTCCTGGAGCTTCTCGACCATGCGCGGCATGCGGTCGTCGCGGCCGTCGAGGACGCGGTCGAGCATCTTCACAAGGGGGGCGTACGCCGGGTCGGGCCAGTAGGCGAGCAGGTGCACGCTGCGCCCGTCGTGCTTGCAGCTGATCTCCATGCCCGGGACGAACCCGATCCCGGCCTGCTCGGCCGCTGCGGCCGCCTCGTCCCACCCGACCGCGCTGTCGTGGTCGGTCAGGGCCACGACGTCGAGCCCGGCCGCGACCGCCGCCCGCACCAGCTCGGCGGGGGTGTCCGTGCCGTCGGAGCGGCTGGAGTGGGTGTGGAGGTCGATCCGCACGGGCGGGTCAGCGTCCCTGGAAGACGGGGGCGCGGCGCTCGCGGGAGGCGCGCACGCCCTCCTGGAGGTCCTCGGTGGCCAGCGTGACCGGCTGGGCCAGCGCCTCCCAGTCGATGCACGACTCGAAGTCGGCGTGGCCGCCGTCGCGCAGCGCGACCTTGGTCAGCCGGCTGGCGATCGGGGCGCTCGCGGCGATGCCGGCGGCGGTCTCGAGCACGCTGTCGAGGAACTCCTCGTCGGGAGTGACGCTGGAGACCAGACCCATCCGGAGCGCCTCGTCGGCGCCGACCATGCGCCCGGTCAGGAGGAGGTCGCGGGCGTGGGCAGCGCCGACCACGTTGGGCAGCGTGTAGGTCGCGGCCATGCCGGCGTGCATGCCCAG
>CAZKZQ010000010.1:5772-30745 GCA_964557235.1 uncultured Nocardioidaceae bacterium | reverse complement strand
GGCGCACCTCCATGCAGGTGCGCAAGCGCAACGGCGACACCGAGCCGGTCGACGTCAACAAGATCGTCCGCGCGGTCGACCGCGTCTGCGGCGACCTGGACGACGTCGACCCGATGCGGGTCGCCACCCGCACGATCAGCGGGTTGTACGACGGCGCGACGACCGCCGAGCTGGACCGGCTGTCGATCCAGACGGCCGCGGAGATGATCGGCGAGGAGCCGGAGTACTCCCGCCTCGCCGCACGGCTGCTCGCGGGCTACGTCGACAAGGAGGTCCGCAACCAGGGCGTCGCGTCGTTCAGCCAGTCGGTCGCGCTCGGCCACGCCGAGGGACTGATCGGCGACGAGACCGCGGCGTTCGTCAAGGACAACAGCCGCAAGCTCGACTTCGCGATCGACGAGCAGGGCGACCGGAGGTTCGAGTACTTCGGGCTGCGCACGGTCTATGACCGCTACCTGCTGCGCCACCCGGTCACCCGGCTGGTCGTCGAGACGCCGCAGTACTTCCTGCTGCGCGTGGCCTGCGGGCTCGCGCAGAGCCCGGCCGAGGCGATCGAGTTCTACCGCCTGATGTCGTCGCTGGCCTACCTGCCGAGCAGCCCGACGCTGTTCAACTCCGGCACGCGGCACTCGCAGATGTCCTCGTGCTACCTCGTCGACAGCCCGCGCGACGACCTCGACTCGATCTACAGCCGCTATGCCCAGGTGGCCAAGCTGTCGAAGTTCGCCGGCGGCATCGGCATCTCGTTCTCGCGCGTGCGGTCGCGGGGCGCGCTGATCCGCGGCACCAACGGCCAGTCCAACGGGATCGTGCCGTTCCTGCGCACCCTCGACGCGTCGGTCGCCGCGGTCAACCAGGGCGGGCGCCGCAAGGGAGCCGCCTGCGTCTACCTCGAGCCGTGGCACCCCGACGTCGAGGAGTTCCTCGAGCTGCGCGACAACACCGGCGAGGACGCGCGACGCGCGCACAACCTCAACCTGGCCAACTGGATCCCCGACGAGTTCATGCGACGGGTCGAGGCCGACGAGCTGTGGTCGCTGGTCGACCCCGACCAGGCGCCCGAGCTGCCCGACCTGTGGGGCGAGGCGTTCGACGCGGCCTATCGCCAGGTCGAGGAGGAGGGCCGTTTCGTCAAGCAGGTCAAGGCTCGCGAGCTCTACGCCAAGATGATGCGGACCCTCGCGCAGACCGGCAACGGCTGGATGACCTTCAAGGATGCGGCCAACCGCACCTGCAACCAGGTCACCGACCCCGTGCCCGGCGAGGCCCGCGGTCCCGTCGTGCACCTGTCCAACCTGTGCACGGAGATCATCGAGGTGTCCTCCGACGGCGAGACCGCCGTGTGCAACCTCGGCTCGATCAACCTGGCCCGCCATATCGCGGACGGCGGGGTCGACTGGGACAAGCTGCGCGCGACCGTGCGGACGGCGCTGCCGCTGCTCGACCGGGTGATCGACATCAACTACTACCCGAGCGCGGAGGCGGCGGCGTCCAACCCGCGCTGGCGTCCGGTCGGGCTCGGGCTGATGGGCCTGCAGGACGTGCTCTTCGCGCTGCGGCTGCCGTTCGACTCCGCCGAGGCACGTGAGGTCTCCACGCGCATCCAGGAGGAGGTCTACCTCACCGCGCTCGAGGTCTCGTGCGACCTCGCGCGCCGGCACGGCCCCCACCCGGCGTACGACGCCACGCGCGCCGCGCAGGGCGTCCTCCAGCCGGACCTGTGGCCCGGCACGACGCTGACCCAGACCGAGCGCTGGGACCGCCTGCGCGAGGACGTCGCCGAGCACGGGCTGCGCAACTCGCTGCTGATCGCGATCGCCCCGACCGCGACCATCGCGAGCATCGCCGGGTGCTACGAGTGCATCGAGCCGCAGGTGTCCAACCTGTTCAAGCGCGAGACGCTGTCGGGAGAGTTCCTCCAGGTCAACTCCGCACTGGTCGCAGAGCTCAAGGCGCGCGGCCTCTGGACGGCCGAGATCCGCGAGGAGATCAAGCGGGCCGAGGGATCCGTGCAGGGCGTCACCGCGCTGCCCGACGAGGTGCGCTCGTTGTTCCGCACGGCGTGGGAGCTGCCGCAGCGTGCGCTGATCGACATGGCCGCCGCCCGGCAGCCGTTCATCGACCAGAGCCAGTCGCTCAACCTGTTCATCGCCGGCCCGTCGATCGGCAAGCTGTCGTCGATGTACCTCCACGCGTGGAAGTCGGGGCTCAAGACGACGTACTACCTGCGCTCGCGTCCTGCGACGCGGATCCAGCAGGCGACGATCGCCGAGACCAGGCGGGTCGAACCGGTGCCACTGGAGCTCGCGCCGTCCGAGGAGGCGGCGGTCGCCTGCTCCCTGGAGAACCCCGAGAGCTGCGAGGCGTGCCAGTGAGCGCCGCGGACACCCAGCCCATGCTGCTGGACCCGGGGATGTACCTCACGCTGCGGCCGATGCGCTACCCGCACTTCTACGAGCGCTATCGCGACGCGATCAAGAACACCTGGACGGTGGAGGAGGTCGACCTGCACTCCGACCTCAAGGACCTGCACCGGCTCACCGACGCCGAGCGGCACCTGGTCTCACGGCTGGTGGCGTTCTTCGCCACCGGCGACACCATCGTGGCCAACAACCTGGTGCTCAACCTCTATCAGCACGTCAACTCGCCCGAGGGACGGCTCTATCTCTCGCGGCAGCTGTTCGAGGAGGCGGTGCACGTGCAGTTCTACCTGACGCTGCTCGACACCTACGTCCCCGACGAGCAGGAGCGGCACGAGGCGTTCGCGGCGATCGACAACATCCCGTCGATCAAGCACAAGGCCGACTTCTGCTTCAGGTGGATCGACTCCATCGACGACCTCAGGGAGCTGCGCACCCGCGAGGACCGGCGGGCGTTCCTGCTCAACCTGATCTGCTTCGCGGCGGTCATCGAGGGGCTGTTCTTCTACGGCGCGTTCGCCTACGTCTACTTCCTCCGGTCCCGCGGCCTGCTCAACGGGCTGGCCTCGGGCACCAACTGGGTGTTCCGCGACGAGTCGATGCACATGGCGTTCGCCTTCGACGTGGTCGACACCGTGCGGCGCGAGGAGCCGGACCTCTTCGACGACGAGCTCGCCGCCCAGGTGCGCCAGATGCTGATCGAGGGCGTGGAGGCCGAGGCGCAGTTCGCCGAGGACCTGCTCGGTCAGGGCGTCGCAGGTCTCTCCACCGCCGACATGAGGGAGTACCTCCAGCACGTCGCCGACCGCCGCATGCTCCGGCTCGACCTCGAGCCGATCTATGGCTCGTCCAACCCGCTGGCGTTCATGGAGCTGCAGGACGTGCAGGAGCTGTCGAACTTCTTCGAGCGCAAGGTCTCGGCCTACCAGGTCGGGGTCTCGGGGAGCGTGTCGTTCGACGACGACTTCTAGTCAGCCGCGCTCGCGCTGGAACACGTCGGGGACGCCGTCACGGTCGGCGTCCACCGACTCCTCCTCGCAGAGCCGGCGATAGACCCGGTTGCGGGCGCGCAGCACCACGCTCGCCAGCAGTGCGGCGGCGAGCGAGCCGACCAGGACGCCGACCTTGACGTGGTCGTCCCGCTCGCTGCCCACCCCGAACGCCAGCTCGCCGATGAGCAGCGAGACGGTGAACCCGATGCCGGCCAGCATCGACATGCCGATCACGTCCCACCAGGACAGCTCCTCGTCGAGGTCGGCGCGGGTGAAGGTCGACAGCAGCCAGGTCGACCCGGCGATGCCGACCGCCTTGCCCACGACCAGGCCGCAGACGATGCCGAGCGCGACCGGGTCGCCCAGGGAGTCGACCAGCCCGGAGAAGCCGCCGACGGTGACCCCCGCCGCGAAGAACGCGAACACCGGGACGGCGACGCCTGCGCTGATCGGGCGCATGAGGTGCTCGAAGTGCTCGGCCAGCCCGGGCCCGGCGTCGGGGCCGCCCGCGGCCTCGCTGCGGATCACCGGCACGGCGAAGCCGAGCAGCACGCCGGCGACGGTGGCGTGCACGCCGGACTCGTGCACCAGCACCCAGGTGAGGAGGGCGAGCGGGACCAGGAGCCAGCCCGAGCGCACCCGCTTCTGCACCAGGAACGTGAAGGCCGCCAGCGGCACCAGGGCGAGCGCGAGGTAGGCCAGGCGGAGGTCGGAGGTGTAGAAGAGCGCGATGATCGTGATGGCCAGCAGGTCGTCGACCACCGCCAGCGTGAGCAGGAACGTCCGCAGGCCGCTGGGCAGGTGGGTGCTGATCACGGCGAGGATCGCCACGGCGAAGGCGATGTCGGTCGCCGTCGGGATCGCCCAGCCCTCGAGCGCGCCGTCCGCGCCGAGGTTCCACAGCACGTAGACGACTGCGGGGAGCGCCATGCCGCCGACGGCCGCGGCGACCGGCAGCGCCGCGCGGCGCGGGTCGCGCAGGTCGCCGGCCACGAACTCCCGCTTGAGCTCCAGCCCGGCGACGAAGAAGAAGATCGCGAGCAGCCCGTCGGCCGCCCAGGTGCCGAGGCTGAGGTCCAGGTGCAGCGCCGACGGCCCGACCGTGACGTCGCGCAGCGACTCGTAGGCGTCGGACCACGGGGTGTTGGCCCACACGATCGCGACCAGTGCCCCCGCGATCAGCAGCAGGCCGCCGGTGGTCTCGGCGCGCAGGATCTCCGCGACCCGCGAGTGCTCGAGGAACGAGCCGCGCGCGAAGAGGCGGGTGGAGGGGGCGCGATCAGACATGCGGGGCGGCTCCTGGGGTCGTCGGCATCACTGCCGACCAGACTTCCCGGCGCACCGCCTCCACCCTAGCCGGACGGGCGGCATGATGAGCCCATGTCACTCGAGGGCCTGGACCGGTTCGACCGCTACCCGCTGCTCTTCGGGCCCAGCCCGGTGCACCGGCTCGACCGCCTGACCCAGCACCTCGGCGGCGCCGAGATCTGGGCCAAGCGGGAGGACTGCAACTCGGGTCTGGCCTATGGCGGCAACAAGACCCGCAAGCTGGAGTACATCGTCCCCGACGCCCTCGCCAGCGGCGCCGACACGTTGGTGTCGATCGGCGGCTACCAGTCCAACCACACCCGCCAGGTCGCCGCGGTCGCGGCCAAGCTCGGGCTCAAGGCGCGGCTGGTGCAGGAGCGCTGGGTGGACTGGCCCGACGCGGTCAACGACAAGGTCGGCAACATCCTGCTCTCGCGGATCATGGGCGCCGACGTCCGCCTCGACCCGAGCGGCTTCGACATCGGCATCCGCACGTCCTACGAGGACGCGCTGGAGGAGGTCCGCGCCGCCGGCGGCACGCCGTACGGCATCCCGGCGGGGGCCTCGGAGCACCCGCTCGGCGGACTGGGATTCGCCAACTGGGCAAGGGAGGTCGAGCAGCAGGAGGCCGAGCTGGGCGTCTTCTTCGACACGATCATCGTGTGCACGGTGACCGGCTCGACGCACGCCGGGATGATCGCCGGCTTCGCCGGGCTCGACCGTCCGCGTCGGGTGATCGGCATCGACGCCTCCGCGACGCTGGAGAAGACCCGCGCCCAGGTCGAGCGGATCGCGCGTCACACCGCCGACCTGATCGGGATCGGGCGCGACCTGCGCGACGACGAGATCACCGTGCTCGAGGGCTGGGCCGGGGACCTCTACGGCATCCCCGTGCAGTCGACGATCGACGCGATCCGGCTCAGCGGCGAGCTCGAGGGGATGATCATCGACCCGGTCTACGAGGGGAAGTCGATGGCCGGCCTCGTCGACCTCGTCCGCTCCGGGGAGATCCCGTCGTCGTCGACGGTGCTCTATGCCCACCTCGGCGGGCAGCCGGCGCTCAACGCCTACTCCGGCGTCTTCTCCTGAGGCGCGCTCAGGCGTCGGAGTACGTCGCGAAGCGCCGCAGCAGCGACATCGTGCGGTGGGGGTCGGCCTCGGCCGAGGCGGCAGGCACCAGCCGGTCCGTCTCGGGCAGGCCGGCGTCGCGGGCGGCGCGGGCATAGCGTGCCGCGGCGTCGCGGACGACGTCGGGCTCGATCGAGACCACCGCCTCGAAGACGCGGGGGACGGCCGGGCTCGTCCGCGGCCGCTCCCACCCGACCAGCACGACGCTGAGGTCGGTGTCGACGCAGACCAGGCCCCACTCGTTGAGCAGGGGCGAGTCCGGCGCGAGCGCGGCCTGCTCCGGCGCGCCCTCGGCCAGCGTGCGGTCGAAGTCGCTGAGCACCACGGCCCGCTCGGCGCGACGCCCCAGCTCGCGCCAGCGGCGTCCGGCCCTCCGGAAGCTGCCCTGGGTCTGGAAGCAGCCGAGCAGCACCGGGCGCCGGGCGTGGGCCAGGCACTCGTCCTCGATGGCGAAGGTCAGGGCGTTCATCACCCGCACCCCGACGGTCATCACGTCCAGGTGCGGGTGGGTCTCGCGCAGGTCGGAGAACGCCGACCGGGGCACGTCGGTCCCGGTCACGCGGGCCACGGCCGCAGCGAGGCCGAGGCCGCGCGAGCGCTCGGCCTGGACGCGGCGCACCTGCTCGACCTGGTCGGGGGAGTAGCGGCGCTGCCCGCCCGCGGAGCGCTCGGGGACGGGGAACCCGAAGCGCTGCTCCCAGGAGCGCAGCGTGGCGGCGGGCAGACCGGTGAGCGACTCGACCTCGCCGATCGTCAGGGCAGGTGCCGACCGCCGGCCACCGGAGGGGTCGGGAGCGGCACTGCGCCCGTCGGTCATGGGGTGATCCTAGGATCTGATATTGCTTTCGAGGTCTTAAAGGGCAAAGGTAGGCAGTAGTTCTAAGTTCTCCCCGCACCCAAGGAGCCTCCGTGCCCGCACTCCTTCTCGGATCCATCAGCACGCTCGCCGACACCTCAGAGCTCCAACGAGCCGCCTTCAACCAGGCCTTCGCCGACCACGGCGTCGACTGGACCTGGGGCCGCACGGAGTACCAGCAGCTGCTCACCAGCAACGGCGGCGCCGACCGCATCGCCGCCTACGCCGCGGACCGCGGAGAGGAGGTGGACGCCGACGCGATCCACCGCACCAAGTCCGAGCTGTTCCAGAAGTCGCTGGCCGACGGCGGCCTGCCGACGCGTCCCGGCGTCGTCGAGACGATCGCCGCCGCGCGCGCCGAGGGTTGGCAGGTGGGCCTGGTGACCACCACCTCGCGCGACAACGTCAGCGCCCTGCTCGCCGGCCTCGACGGCGTCTCGGAGGACGACTTCGACGTGGTCACCGACGTCTCCTCGGTGCCGCGGTCCAAGCCGAGCCCGGACGTCTACCACCTCGTGGTCCAGCACCTCGAGGTCGAGCCGACGGACTGCGTCGCGGTCGAGGACAACCTCGGCGGCGTCGAGTCGGCCACCGGTGCCGGGGTGACCTGCCTGGCCTTCCCCAACGCCAACACCGCCGCCCACGACTTCGGCGCCACGCCCGTGGTCGACCGCCTGTCCCTCGACCAGGTCCGCGCGGCGGCGGAGGGCGGGCGTTGAGCACCGACCTCGCGCCGGCCGCCGTCCCCGGCGCCCGGCTGGAGGTCACCGACCGCTCGTTCACCGTCCGGGCCTACGAGCCGCTGGACTACTCGCTGCGCCTCGTCGACGGCGTGCTCGACCCGGCCGACCCCACGCTCGCGGACACCTACCGCCGCTGGGGCCGCTGCCTGGCGGTCCTCGACGACAACCTCGAGGAGCCCTACGGCGACCGGCTGCGGGCCTACTTCGAGCACCACGGCATCGCGCTCACCGTCTTCCCCATCCGGATCGCCGAGCAGGCCAAGACGATGCGGACCGCTGAGCGGATCGTCGACGCGTTCACCGACTTCGGCCTGGTCCGCAAGGAGCCGGTGCTGGTCATCGGCGGCGGCCTCACCACCGACGTCGCCGGGTTCGCGTGCTCGATGTTCCGACGCTCCACCAACTACATCCGCATCCCGACGTCGCTGATCGGCCTGATCGACGCCAGCGTGGCGATCAAGGTCGCGGTCAACCACGGCAAGGGCAAGAACCGGCTCGGGGCCTTCCACGCCTCGCAGCAGGTGCTGCTCGACTTCTCCTTCCTCGCGACCCTGCCGCTGGAGCAGGTCCGCAACGGCATGGCCGAGCTGGTCAAGATCGCGGTGGTCGGCAACCACGAGATCTTCGAGCTGCTGGAGAAGTACGGCGAGGACCTGCTGCACACGCGGTTCGGCCACCTCGACGGCACCCCCGAGCTGCGCGAGGTCGCCGACCGGGTCACCTTCGAGGCCGTCCGCACGATGCTCGAGCTCGAGGTGCCCAACCTGCACGAGCTCGACCTCGACCGCGTGATCGCCTTCGGGCACACGTGGAGCCCGACGCTCGAGCTCACCCCCGACCCGCCGCTGTTCCACGGCCACGCGATCGCCGTCGACATGGCGCTGTCCACGACGCTGGCGCACCGGCGCGGCTACCTCGCGCAGAGCGAGTACGACCGCGTGCTGTGGCTGATGAGCCGCCTCGGTCTGTCGCTCGACAGCGAGCACCTCACGCCCGAGCTGCTCGAGCGGGCGACCCACGCGATCCTGCAGGTGCGCGACGGGGAGCTGCGGGCCGCCGTACCCCGTCCGATCGGCGCGTGCCACTTCGTCAACGACCTGACCTACGAGGAGCTCGTCGACGCGCTCGCCGAGCACCGCGAGACCGTCCGGCGCTATCCGCGCGGCGGTGCCGGCGAGCGGCCCTACGTCGACCCGGTCCCCGGGCAGGACGGCTGATGTCGTGGCTGGCCCGACCCCGGTCATGGCCAGGGCGGTGACGCCGGTCGGCATCATCGCCGAGAGGCTGGCCACGGCGGTGCGACTCCTGGACGGCGACCCCACCGCCGACCCGGACGTTCGCGCCGCCGTGGCCGAGGCGCACGCCCTCGCCGCGGGGCTCGACCCCTACCTCAGCCTGTGCTCGGGCCCGGAGTCGCCGGCCCTGGCCGCCCTCGCGGACGAGACCAGGCGGACGGACTGGACGGCGTACGACGGCGTCGTGCCGCTCGAGCAGGAGATGCTCTCGGGGCACGTCGAGGGCAGGTTCCTCCAGATGCTCGCCCGCGCGACCGGGGCCAGGAGGGTGCTGGAGATCGGCATGTTCACCGGCTACTCCGCCCTCGCGCTCGCCGAGGCGCTGCCCGAGGACGGCACGGTCGTGGCCTGCGAGCTCGACCCGCTCGCCGCCGACATCGCGGTCCGTGCGTTCGCCGGGTCGCCCGCCGGTCGGCGCATCGAGGTACGCATGGGGCCGGCGCTCGAGACGCTGCACCTGCTGGCGGAGGAGCAGGAGCGGTTCGACCTGGTCTTCGTCGACGCCGACAAGGCGGGCTATCGCGGCTACCTCGATGCGCTGCTCGACCTCGACCTGCTCGCCGAGGGTGCGCTCGTCTGCGTGGACAACACGCTGATGCAGGGGCAGCCCTGGACGGGCCAGGTCACGCCCAACGGTGTCGCCGTCGCGGACTTCAACCAGCGCGTGGCCGAGGACCCCCGGGTCGACCAGGTGGTGGTGCCGCTGCGTGACGGCATCACCCTGATCCGGCGTCGGACGGCCACCGCCCGATGAGGACCACCGCGCTCGACCCGCTCGGCGTGACGGTCCGCGACCTCGACCTGGCCGCGCTCGTGCAGGACCCGGAGCGGCTCGCGGGCCTCGTGCCGACCCTGCGCGGCCTGCTCGCCGAGCAAGGCGTGATCGTCCTGCGGGAGCAGCACCTCGACGACGACGGGTTCACCGCCTTCCTCCGCGGCTTCGGCGACCTGGTCTTCACCGAGGGCGAGACCCCCGTGGACGGGCACCCCGACCTCAACGTGGTGAGCAACGTCGGCCGCTCCACGCCGCCGCGCAGCGCCTTCCACGTCGACACCAGCTATGTGGCGCACCCGCCGGCCTACACCGCGCTGCGCGCGGTCACCGTCCCCGACGAGGGCGGGCAGACGCTCTTCACCGACCAGTACGCCGCGTGCGACTCGCTCGACCCCGCGCTCCGCAGCCTGCTGGAGGGCCGCGACATCCGGCACGTGGTGACCGGCGTCGACCCCAGCAGCCAGCAGACCGAGGCCTGGCACCCGGCCCTGCGGCCGCACCCCCTCACGGGCCGGGTCGCGCTCTATCTCTCCACGCCGGAACGCTGCGTCGAGGTGCGCGGCCTGCCGGCCGACCGGAGCCGCGACCTGGTCGAGATCCTCCTCACCCACTCCACCGCCGACGACAACACGATGCGGCACACCTGGCGGTCCGGGGACGTCGTGATGTGGGACAACGCCTGCGTGCTCCACCGGGCCGACCACTCCGGAGTCGTGGGGGACCGGGTCCTCCACCGCGGCATGGTCGCCGCCCACGATCCGGGCACGTCGTGACGGGGCCGGTCGAGCACGCCCGGCGCGCCGCCCGGACCCTCGGCGCGCTCGGCCTGCTGCAGCTCACGCTGCCGGTCGACCTCGCGGTGACCGCGGCCGCTCTGCTCAGCGGTCGCCGTCCACCCGTCACGACGTCGCCCGCCCCGCTCACGGTGCTGGTCAGCGGTGGCAAGATGACCAAGGCGCTCACGCTTGCGCGGGCTTTCCACCGCGCCGGGCACCGGGTCGTCCTGGTCGAGCAGGCGAAGTACCGCTTCACCGGCCACCGCTTCTCCCGCAGCGTCGACGTCTTCCGCACCGTCCCGCCGCCGCAGGACCCGGCGTACGCCGACGCGCTGCTGCAGGTCGTCCGCGAGGAGGGGGTCGCCGTCTACGTGCCCGTGTGCGCGCCGGCCGCGAGCATCGCGGACGCGCAGGCGGCACCGCTGCTCGCGCCGTACTGCCGGGTGCTGCACGCCGACGCGGCGCTGGTCGAGCAGCTCGACGACAAGGAGGCGCTGGCCGCCCTCGCGCGCAAGCTCGACCTGCCGGTGCCGGACTCGCACCGGGTCACCTCGCCCGAGCAGGTCCTCGAGCTGGTCCTCGAGGCCGAGCACCCGCCCTACGTCCTGAAGAGCATCGCCTACGACCCGGTCAACCGGCTCGACCTGACCCCGCTGCCGCGGCCGACGCCGGAGGAGACCGCGGCGTTCGTCGCGTCCAAGCCGATCTCGCCCGACAACCCGTGGATCCTGCAGAGCCTCGTGACGGGGCAGGAGTACTGCACGCACAGCACCGTCGTCGACGGCCGCATCCAGGTGTGGGCGTGCTGCCCGTCCTCGGCGTTCCAGGTCAACTACGCGATGGTCGACAAGCCGGAGATCCGCCGGTGGGTGCAGCGGTTCGTCGAGCCGCTCAAGCTCACCGGCCAGGTCAGCTTCGACTTCATGGAGACCGACGACGGCCGGGTGCTGCCGATCGAGTGCAACCCGCGCACGCACTCGGCGATCACGATGTTCCAGGACCACCCCGGGCTGGCCCACGCCTACCTCGACCGGCTGGACGAGCCGATCGTGCCGCTGGCGTGCAGCCGTCCGACGTACTGGTCCCACCACGAGGCGTGGCGCCTGCTGCGGCACCCGTCGACGTGGCGCACGCGCTGGCAGGTCGTGCGCGAGGGCACCGACGCGGTGTTCGACCGGGCCGACCCGTTGCCGTTCCTGGTGCTCCACCACGTCCAGATCCCCTTGCTGCTCTGGCGATCGCTGGTGCGGGGCAAGGACTGGATCCGCATCGACTTCAACATCGGCAAGCTGGTCGAGCCGGCGGGCGACTGACGTGCGCCTGCTCCACCTGGCCGGGTCGGCCGAGAGCGAGCTGCTCTCCGAGGTCTCGGTGCTCTATGCCGCCGCGTGCCTGGAGGCGGCCGGGTCGGCGTACGACCACGTCGTGGCGCACGTCAGCCCCGACGGCTCCTGGCGGTTCCCCGCCTCGCTGGCCCCGGACGCCGTCGCGGCCGCCCCGCCGGTGTCGCTCGCCGAGGCGCTGCCCGTCCTGGCGTCCGCCGACGTCGCGCTCCCGCAGCTGTTCTGCCGGGCCGGCATGACGACGTACCGCGGGCTGCTCGACCTGGTCGGCGTGCCGTTCGTCGGCAACACCGCGCGCACGATGGCGATCGGCACCGACAAGGCCTGGACACGTGCCGTCGTGGCCGCGGCCGGGGTCGACGTGCCGGAGGCCGAGGTGCTGACGGCGGGGGAGCGACCGACGCTCGCACCGCCCGTCGTCGTCAAGCCTGTCGACACCGACAACTCCACCGGCGTCTCGCTCGTGCGCGAGCAGGAGGAGTACGACGACGCCCTGCGCGAGGCGTTCGCGCACTCCGACCGCGTGCTGGTCGAGCGCTACGTCGAGCTGGGCCGCGAGGTGCGCTGCGGGGTGGTCGAGACCGACGACGGCCTGGTCTGCCTGCCGCTGGAGGAGTACGCCGTCGACCCGGTCGCCAAGCCGATCCGGCCGTCCTCCGACAAGCTCGCCCGCGGGTCGACCGGGGAGCTCGGCCTGGTGGCCAAGACGGGGGCGCACGCGTGGATCGTGCCGACGCCCGACCCGGTCGACCCGGTGACCCAGGCGGTGCACGACCTGGCGAGGACCGCGCACCGTGCCCTGGGCTGCCGCGACCACAGCCTGTTCGACGTGCGGATCGATCCCGACGGGCGACCGTGGTTCCTCGAGGCGGGGCTCTACTGCTCGTTCGCACCGACCAGCGTCGTGGTGACGATGGCCGAGCACGCCGGGCTCCCGCTGCGCACGCTGCTGGACGACCAGCTCGCGCGGGCCCTCGCCCGGGGCGGCCGGGTGCCGGACCGGGGGCAGCCGTCCTGATAATGGGGCGCGTGGACGAGGTCACTCCCGCGAAGGGGCTCCAGGAGCTGGTGGCGCGACGGTTCCTCACCACCGACGAGGCGCGGCCCGAGAAGGTCGACCGCTGGCACGCCCACGGCCGGCGCACGGCTCGGGAGAACATCGCCGACCTCGTCGACGACGGCTCGTTCGTGGAGTACGGCCGCTTCATCACCCCGGCGCAGGAGCAGCGTCGCCACCTCGCCGACCTCGTGGTCGACGGACCCGGGGACGGGCTCGTCGCCGGGACGGCGCGGGTGGGCGGCCGACCGGTCGCGGTGCTGTCCTACGACTACCTGGTGATGGCGGGCACCCAGGGCATGCGCGGGCACCGCAAGTCCGACCGGCTGCTCGAGCTCGTCGGCCGGATGCGGCTGCCCGTCGTGTTCTTCTCCGAGGGCGGCGGTGGTCGGCCCGGCGACAGCGACCTGCCGATCGTCTCGGCTCTCGACGTCGGATCGTTCGCGCTGTGGGGCGAGCTGCAGGGCGTCGTGCCGCGCATCGCGGTCGTGTCCGGCCGCTGCTTCGCGGGCAACGCCGTGATCGCCGGCGGCGCCGACCTGCGCGTCGCCACACCCGACGCCAACCTCGGCATGGCCGGGCCGGCGATGATCTCCGGCGGCGGGCTGGGCGACTTCCGCCCCGAGGACATCGGGCCGGTCGAGGAGCAGGCGGCCAACGGCGTGCTCGACGTGGTGGTCGAGGACGAGGCCGAGGCCGTCCACGTCGTACGCCGGCTGCTGGGCTACCTCGAGGCTCCGAGGGACAGCGGCGAGGCCGCGTCGCAGGACTGGCTGCGCGAGGCGCTGCCCGACAACGACCGCGAGGCGTTCGACGTGCGCCCGGTCGTGGAGGCGTTGGCCGACACCGACAGCGTGACCTGGCTGCGCGAGGCCTGGGCGCCCGAGCTGGTCACCGCGATCGGGCGCATCGACGGGCTCCCGGTCGGCATCCTCGCCAACCAGTCGCTGCACCAGGCCGGTGCGATCGGCTCGGACGCCTCGGCCAAGGGCGCCGACTTCCTGGACCTGTGCGAGCGCTGGCGCCTGCCGGTGGTGAGCCTGGTCGACACCCCGGGGTTCATGGTCGGGCCTGACGCGGAGCGCACCGGGCTGGTCCGGCACGCCTCGCGCATGGTGACGTCGGGGGCGCAGCTCACCGTCCCGCTGGTGGGCGTCATCCTCCGCCGGGCCTACGGCCTGGGGGCCCAGGCGATGCTCGGCGGCAGCACCCACCGGCCCCTGCTGACCGTCGCCTGGCCGACCGCCCACCTCGGTGCGATGGGCCTGGAGGGCGCGGTCCGCCTCGCCCTCGCCCGCGAGCTCGCCGAGCTGCCGGAGGACGAGCGCGAGGACGCCGTGCGCCGCCACACCGCCGACCTGCGCGACCACGCTGCCGCGCTCAACGCTGCTCGGGTCTTCGAGATCGACGACGTGATCGACCCCGCGGAGACGCGCGGGGTCGTGGCCGCGACGTTGCGCGCGGCGCTCTCGGTCTGAGCGCGCGGCCCGAAACTCACTCCACGACGCGCAGCGCTGCGGGGATGTCCATCCGACGGGCGCGACGCATGCCGAACACCGGCGCGAGCGCGACCACCACGACCCCGAGCACGAGGGTCGTGACGATGCTCGTCGTCGAGACGGTCGGCTCGACGAGGATGTCGGGGGTGACCTGGTCGAACCCGGACACGATGTAGCTCAACCCGGCGTAGCCGCCGGCGAGACCGACCAGCGTGCCGACCAGCCCGACGACGGCGCTCTCGACCACTGCCATGGTCAGGACGGCGGCCGGGGGGAGACCGAAGGCGAACATCGTCGCGTTCTCGCGGGTCCTCTCGTCGGCGTTGATGCTGGCGGAGTTGAAGGCGATCAGCAGCGCGAGCAGCAGCGTCGCCACCTCGATGACGCGGACGATCCCGGTGAACTGGCCCAGCGTGCTGTCGAGCTCCTCGACGAAGTCGTTCGAGGCCTCGATCGCCGTCACCCCGGTCAGCTCGAACAGGTGGCGGCGCAGCTGTCCCGTGTCGCCGGACGGGACGACCACGACCTGGTTCGCCGCTCCGGTCAGGCCCAGGAGGGCTGCCCCGTCGGCGTCGAGGTAGGCGAAGGTGCGCAGCGGGTCGGGGTGGAGCGCCCTGATCGGGACCCGGGTCGTCACGAGCCGCAGCCCGCCGGGCTCGAGCACCGGGTGGCGGACGGCGAGGGTGTCCCCGGGGGCCACCCCGAGGTCGTCGGCCGCCTTCTCCGCCAGCACGATCCCGCCGGCAGGTCCCCGGTCCTGCAGCAGCGTGGGGGTCCAGATCTCGTTGTCGAGGTCCATCACCTGGACGAAGGCGTCCACCTTGCCGCGGTCGGTGCGGAAGGTCGCCGGCACCCCGAGCTGGGTCGCGCTGTCCGCGACGCCGGGCGCCTCGGCCACAGCCCGCGGCAGAGCCGAGTCGACCGGGTGGAACCCGTCGAGCGTGACCACCAGTCGCTCGGGGCTGCTGTGCTGGACCTCCGCCGCGTTGGCCGCACCCGTGGCGTCGAAGCTGTCGAGGAGCCCGAGGATCGCGACCATCGAGGTCATCGCCGCGGCGACGCCCAGCGCCGTGAGGGCAGTCCGCCGTCCCGCCCGGACCAGGTTGCGCAGCGACATCGAGACATAGGTCCGGCCCGGCAGGTGGGCCTTGGTCACCAACCGCAGCAGGCGACCGCCGGGGCGCGCGGCGCCGTAGGCCCCGGACCTGATCGCGTCGACCGGCGACATCCGCAGGGCCCGGACCATCGGGACGACCGAGGCCAGCAGGGGGATGAGCAGACCGAGGACGGCCGCCTGGGCGAACCGCCCGGCCTGGAACGGCGTCTCCCAGACCGGCAGGGGGAGCAGGTCCGCCATGGCGTTGCCCATCGCGATGCCGGTGAGCCACCCGACCCCGACGCCCGCCACGACGCCGAGCACGGCGATCTGGATCCCGACGAGCACCGGGCGCAGCGCGAGGACCCGCGGCGCGATCCCCAGGGCCATCCCGACCCCGATCTCGCGCCGCTGCGACTCGATCATCCGCGTCACCAGGTTGAACGCCGCGAACGCCGCCCCGAACAGGATGAGGAAGGCGAAGGCGTTCCAGGTGGACTGGTCGTTGCGGGCGTCCTCGTAGAGCGCCCGGTGGACCGGGTCGTCGGCGCGGCTGGTGACGGTGCCGCCGTACGCCGCGACGGCTGCGGTGAGCTGGTCGCGCACGCGGTCCAGGTCGGCGTCGGGGCGGAGGCGGAGGACGAGGTCGTTGACCTGGCCGGCGTGCCCGGTGGCCTCCTGCGCCGCGGCGAGCGGCATGAAGACGACCGCGAACCCGGTCTCGCCGAGCACCATCCCGCTGCGGCCCATCACCTGGAAGTACTCGGGGGTGTAGCCGGTGCCGACGTAGTCGACCGCGCTCCCCGAGCTCAGGACCAGCCGGCCCCGGGGCGCGAGGTCGTGCTCGGCGGCGAACTTGGCCTCCAGCACCGCCGCGCCCCCGTCGTCGGCGGCGAGACCGCTGCCCTCCTCGACGAAGAGGGAGTCGACGGGTGCGGGGCCCGTCGGCATGCCGACCACCTCACCGGGCACGAGCAGGTCGTCGTCGCCGGTCGAGGCGTCCACGAGGGTGGGGGCGATGAGCCTCTCGACGGCCACCTCGACCGACGAGGCGTCGTCGATGCCCTTGGTCGCGCCGAGCAGCGTGCCGCCTGCCACGAAGCCGCCCTCGGGCAGCTCGACCCGGAGGTCGTGCATGCGCAGGCTGCTGTAGCTGCGGTCGTTGGACTCCAGCCGCCAGGCGGTGGTGCCACCCAGCCCGGCATAGACGCCGGTGCCGAGGGCGATCACCAGCGCGAGGGCCGTGACCAGCAGCCACCGCCGACGCAGGTCGCGCCAGGACCACCGCACCCAGAGCCTCACCGACTGTGCGTTCATGGCGCTACCAGTGCAGGTCCTCGGTGCGGCTCTTGCCGCCGGTGGGCGGCCCGTCGCTGACGACGCGCCCGCTGGAGAGCTCGATCACCCGGTCGGCGACACGCGAGATCTCGCGGTTGTGGGTCACCACCAGGACGGTCTTGCCCGCCTCGGCCTGGGCCTGGAGCAGCTCGAGGATCTGCACGCCGGTGCGGAAGTCGAGCTCGCCGGTCGGCTCGTCGGCGAGCAGGATCGGGTTGTCGGTGGCGAGGGCGCGGGCGATGGCGACGCGCTGCTGCTCGCCTCCCGACAGCTGGTGCGGGAAGTGGTCCATCCGGCTGCTCAGCCCCACCCGCGCGAGCACCTCGGCGGCCACCTCGGCCGCGTGCGGCCGTCCTGCCACGTCGGCACCGAACTGGACGTTCTCCGCCGCCGTCAGCCCGGGGAAGAGGTTGAAGGTCTGGAAGATGAAGCTCACCGTCCGGCGACGCAGTGCGAACTGCTCGCGGCGCGACGCACCGGTCATGTCGCGGCCGTTGAGCCGCACCCGCCCTTCGGTCGGGACGTCGAGCAGGCCGATCATGTTGAGCAGCGTCGTCTTGCCGCAGCCCGACGGCCCGAGCACGACGACGAACGCGGTCTCGTCGACGTGCAGGTTGACGTCGGTGAGCGCGGTCACCGTGGTCTCCCCGACGACGTACCGCTTGGCGAGGTCGTCCAGGTCGATGCGCGTGCCCCTCGACTCGTCGGGCGACGAGGCGCGCAGGTGTGAGGGGGCGATGCTGTTCGTCACGTCTCCAGCCTCCCGCCGTCGCGGCCGCACGTCAGGGCCGAACGGACCTCCGGACGACGGTCGGTCGGCACTTCCGGGCGGGGCACCAGCGACCGACGCTGAGCCGGGGCGTCGACGACGCCGACAGCAGAAGGGGGTCCGGCCGATGCGTGAGAGCCTGCGAGCCGGCCGGTTGGCCGGCATCACCGTCACGCTCAACTGGAGCGTCGTCGTGATCGTGCTGCTCCTGACCTGGATCCTGGCCGAGGACGTGCTGCCCCGCAGCGCCCCCGGGTCGGCGACGCCGACCTACTGGGTCGTCGGCCTGGTCGGAGCGGCGCTGCTGATCTGCTCGCTGCTCGCCCACGAGGTGGCACACGCCGTCGTGGCCCGGGGCGCAGGGGTGGAGGTGGAGTCCATCTCGCTGTGGGCGTTCGGGGGAGTGGCGACCCTGCGGGGCCAGGCCCGGACCCCGGGGGCGGACTTCCGGATCGCCGCCGTCGGTCCGCTCACCAGCTTCGCGCTGGGCGGGGTGTTCGGGTCGGCGTACTTCCTGCTCGACGCCGCAGGGCAGCCGGAGCTGCTGGTCGCCCTGGCGGGGTGGCTGTCCACGATCAACGTCGTCCTGGCCGTCTTCAACCTCGTGCCCGGGGCGCCCCTGGACGGTGGGCGGATCCTGCGCGCGGCCCTGTGGCACCGCTCCGGCGACCGCTACCGCGCCGCGGAGACCGCGACGTCCGTCGGCCAGGGCGTCGCCTATGCGCTCATCGCCCTCGGGATCATGAACACCTTCGCCGGTGACACCATCGGAGGGCTCTGGCTCGTCTTCATCGGGTGGTTCCTCCTGACCGCGGCACGCGCGGAGCAGACGGCCGGCACGACCGAGCACGTCCTGCACGGCGTGCTCGTCGCCCAGGTCATGAGCAGCCCGGTGGAGACCGGGAGCGCGGAGCTGAGCGTCGCGGAGTTCATCGACCGCCACGTCCTGTCGGGGCGGCACTCGGCCTATCCGGTGGTCGACCGGCTCGGCACGGTCGTGGGGCTGGTGACCCTGGACCGGCTGCGAGGCCTCGAGCCCTCACGCAGGGCGTCGACGCCGGTGCGCGACGTCGCGCTGCCGATGTCGCACGTGGCCGTGGCGCACCCGCGCGAGCTGCTGACCGACGTCCTTCCGCGCGTGACCCACGACTCCGGCAGCCGCGTCCTCGTCTTCGAGGAGGGGCGGCTCGTCGGCATCGTCGCGCCCGTCGACGTCGCGCACACCCTGGACGCCCGTGCGCTGGTCGTCGCGACCCATCAGTGAGCCGGACCGGAGCGCTCAGACCACGGACAGCACGAGGAGCCCCGCGACGCACAGCGCGACGAAGCCGATCGCGACCGCATAGACGACCGCCTCGCTCCGCGTGGCCCTGTGCTCGGCCATCAGCTCGGGGTCGCGGGCGAGCCCCCACATGAACACCAGCAGGGGGAGCAGCAGGAGCGCGTTGAGCACCTGGGTCAGCACCAGGACCGGGACGAGCGGGACGCCCGGCACGAGCACGACCGCCGCCGCCACCGTCGCGAGCGCGATGAAGGTCGAGTAGAACAAGGGCGCCCCACGGAACCCGTCGTCGAGGGCACCCTCGTGCCCGGTGAACTCGCAGACGGAGTACGCCGTCGACAGCGGCAGCACCGCGGCCGCCAGGAGGGCGGCACCGATCAGCCCGACGGCGAAGAGCGCGCTGGCGTAGTGGCCGGCGAGGGGCTCGAGCGCCGCTGCCGCGTCGGAGGCGTCCTCGATGTGGACGCCGCTCGCGTGCAGCGTCTCGGCACAGGTCACCACGACGAAGAACCCGATCACACCGGTGAGCACCGACCCGGTCACGACGTCGATGCGCTCGTAGCCGAGGTCGTCCGAGGTGATCTGCTTGTCGACGGCGTAGGACTGGATGAAGCTCAGCCCCCAGGGCGCCAGCGTGGTCCCGACCGTCGCCACGACGATGACCAGCGCGTCGTGGTCGAGCGGGGTCGAGGGGACCAGCAGGCCGGTGGCCGCCCGCCCCCAGTCCGGACCGACCACGAGGCCGGCGGCGACGTAGGCGACGAACACCGCGGCGAGCGCCATGAGCAGGTGCTCCACGCGGTGGAAGCGGCCGCGCAGCACGAGCACCGAGACGAAGACGGCCGCGAGCGGCACCGAGACGTAGCGCGTGACCCCGAACAGCTCGAAGCCCGCCGCGACCCCGGCGAACTCGGCGCAGGCCGTGCCCAGGTTGGCCACGACGAGCAGCAGCATCGCCAGGCTGCCGACGCGCACGCCGTACCTGTCGCGGACGAGACCGATGAGCCCCTGGCCGGTGGCCACCCCCATGCGCGCACCGAGGTCGTGGAACAGCACGAGGGCGACGGTCGAGAGCAGGAGCACCCACAGCAGCTGGTAGCCGTAGTCGGCGCCGAGCACGGAGTACGTCGTGATCCCGGCCGGGTCGTCGTCCGACAGCCCGGCGAGGAGACCGGGGCCGACGACCGCGACGAGGGCCGCCAGGCGGGCCCGCCGGAGCGGGGTCGGACGGCGCTGGGACCCGGCCTGCACGTCGGACATCGCTCAGCCCCTCGGGGGACGGTGGAGCCGCCAGCCGGCGGTGCGCAGGAATCGCCGCCGTCCCAGTGCCGACCGCGGCGGGCCCCACCGCCTGATCGTGCGGGCGTGGTCGGCCGCGGCGGCGGCTACCACCCGCTGCCGCTCGTCCTGGCTCAACGCGTGGAGGAGCCGTCGGCCGGTGTGCGGGTGGCTGTGGTGGAGCGCCGCCGCGGCGTGTGCGGGCTCGACCGCGCGGATCACGTCGGTCGCCCGGTGGGTGCTCAGCCGGGCGAGGAGCTCGGCGAGGTCCCGGGCGTCGAGCCGCCGGAACCCCGCGGCGCCGGTGCTCAGCTGCGCGGCGTGCCCGCGCTGCGAGGTCAGGTGCAGGTCCGTCCACGCGACGGCGACCACGGGGCGGCGTCGGGCGAGCGCTCCCAGGCCGATGCGTCGCAGCACGCCCCCGATCCCCAGGTCGACCGCAGCGACCTCCAGGGCGTCGTGGGTCTGCTGCAGGAGCACCTCGGACACCCGGGACAGGCGGTGACCGCGCAGGTCCACGACCTGGGTGTCCAGCACGTCGCGGGCCAGCAGGACCTCCGGACCGCCCAGGGGCGGCCGCGCCGGGTCGACCGGCGTGGGAGCGGCGTCGCCGGAGAGGACGACGTGGTCCGGTCCCAGCACGGCGACGTCCTCCCACGACGTCAGACCGCCCGTCGCGCGCGAGGACCTCACCAGGAGCCGTTCCACCTCGGGCCGGTCGGCACCCATCGCCACGACCAGGTCGGCGACGTGGCCGACGGGCCGCCCGGTGGCGGTGACCACGGGCCGGCCCACCAGCTCGGACAGCAGCACGGTCGTGGGGTCGTCCATCCTCGGGCGCTCCTCCCGGTCTCACCCCCATCCGAGCGGACGGAGCGGTCCGGGTGCAGGGCCGACCGGCTCCCGCGGTGCGGAGGAACGGCCCTGGCCCCGCGACCGGGCCCGCGCTGTCCTGGAGGGGTGGATGCCGTCCGCGGTCGCGTCACGCTGCTGCTGTTCTCCGGCTCGCTGCTCCTCCTCGCCGCCGGGACCGTGACGACGCTGTCGGGGACGGCGTGGGCCGACCTGCCCTGGCTGGTGGCGACGGTGGTGGGGCTGGCGTCCTCGGTCGCCTCGACGGCCGCGGCGGTGGCCCGGCGACGCCCGACCGTCGACGTGATCGCGCTGCTGGCCCTGCTCGGGGCCCTCGTGGTGGGGGAGCTCCTCGCCGGAGCCGTGGTCACGGTCATGCTCGCCACCGGGCAGCTCCTCGACGCGCGCGCCGAGGCACGGGCGCGCCGCGAGCTGCGGCTGCTGGTGGAGCGCTCCCCGCGCACGGCACTGCGGCACGTGGACGGCGACGTGGTCGAGGTCCCGGTCGACGAGGTCGAGGTGGGCGACCGGCTGCTGGTCCGCACCGGCGACGTGGTCCCGGTCGACGGACGGCTCCTCACGTCCGCGCTGCTGGACGAGTCGGCGCTGACCGGCGAGCCGCTGCCGGTGGACCTGCCCGCGGGCGAGGCCGCCCGGAGCGGGGCGGTCAACGCGGGGAGCCCGTGCGACCTGGTCGCCACGGTGCGCGCCGCGGAGTCGACGTACGCCGGCCTCGTGCGGCTGGTCGAGCAGGCGCAGGCGTCCTCGGCCCCGTTCGTGCGGCTCGCCGACCGGCTGGCGGTCGCGTTCGTGCCGCTCACCCTCCTGCTCGCCGGCCTCGCGTGGTGGCTCGCCGACGACCCGGTCCGGGCCGTGGCGGTGCTCGTCGTGGCGACCCCCTGCCCGCTGCTGCTGGCCGTGCCCGTCGCCTACCTGTCCGGGCTGGCGAGAGCCACGAGGGTCGGGGTCGTGGTGAAGGGCGGAGGGGCGCTGGAGCGGCTGGCCGGGGCCCGGGTCGTGCTCTTCGACAAGACCGGGACGCTGACTCGCGGGAGGCCCGAGGTGGTGGGCGTCGTGACCGCGCCCGGGGGGGTCTCGCCCGACGAGCTCGTGCAGCTGGCCGCGTCGCTCGACCAGGTCTCGCCACACGTGCTGGCCACCGCGATCGTCGCCGAGGCGCACGCGCGCGGGCTGGCGCTGGAGCTTCCGGAGCGGGTGGTCGAGGAGCACGGCTACGGGCTCGCCGGCGAGGTCGGTGGTCGACGCGTCGCCCTGGGCAAGCGGTCGTGGATCGCACCCGGTCACGAGCCGGACTGGGTGCGCCGCGTGCGCCGGCGCGCGGACCTCGACTCCTCCCTGACCGTGTTCGTCGGCGTCGACGACCAGCCGGCCGGGGCGTTCCTGCTGGAGGACGTCGTGCGCCCGGACGCGCCCCGCATGGTGCACGGCCTGCGCGAGGCGGGCATCCGGCGCGTCGTCCTGGTCACCGGGGACCGGGCCGACACCGCCGAGACCGTCGGTCGCATCGTGGGGGTCGACGCCGTCCACGCCGAGTGCGACCCGGCCGACAAGCTCGTCGTCATCCGGGAGGAGCGAGCCGCGGGCACGACGGTGATGGTGGGCGACGGGGTCAACGACGCCCCTGCCCTCGCCGAGGCCGACGTCGGGGTCGCCCTCGCGGCCCGTGGGGCGACCGCGTCCTCGGAGGCCGCCGACGTCGTCCTCACGGTGGACCGGGTCGACGCCCTCGCCGACGCCATCCTCATCGCGCAGAGGTGCCGTCGCATCGCCCGTCAGGTCGTCGCCGTCGGGATGGGCCTGTCCGTGGTCGCGATGCTGGCGGCGGCCGCCGGGCTCCTGGCCCCGGCTGCGGGTGCGGTGCTGCAGGAGGGCATCGACGTCCTCGCGATCGGTCTCGCCCTGCGCGCGGTGCTGCCCGGCCGGACCCACACGGTGACGCTCGCGCCGGCCGACGTGACGCTCGGCCAGGCGCTGAGGACCCAGCACGAGGCGACCCGGTCGGTCGTCGAGGAGATCCGGGCCGTCGCCGACCAGGTGAGCTCTCAGGACACGGACCTCGCCCGCGTCCGGGAGCTGCACGGTCGGCTCCGCAGCGAGCTCCTGCCGCACGAGCGTGCCGACGAGGACGACCTGGTCCCGCTGGTGGCGCGAGCGATCGGCCCCACCGCGACGTACGCCCTCACGCGCAGCCACGCCGAGATCGAGCACCAGGTCGCGAGGCTCGGCCGCCTGCTCGACGACACCGCCGACGAGGACGTCCTGCCCGAGGACCTCGTCGAGGTGCGCCGGCTGCTCTACGGCCTCTACGGCGTGCTGCGCCTGCACAACGCGCAGGAGGACGAGACCGCGTTCAGCCTGCTGCCCCCCGAGTGACCCCCGGCCGCGGTCACGGTGCCGCGATGTCGCGGCGGGCCAGCACGGGGGAGGCCAGCAGCACCACCACGAGCCCCGCGACGCCGGTGAGCGCCAGCTCCCACGGCACGGAGTCACCGAGGGGACCGCCGGACAGCGCCTGGTCGAAGGGCGACCAGCCGCGCCAGTCAGCCAGCCAGTCCACGAACACCGCGGCGGCATAGAGGACGTACGCCGCGACGGCGGCCGCTGTCGCCACGCCGATGGCCAGGGCCCGGCGCCCGGTGGCGGCACCGACCGCGAGCGCCAGGGCGCCGTACTCGAAACCCAGCAGGACGAGCGCCAGCGCACCCGCGAGGGTCTGGGTCACGGAGATGTCGAGGCCGAAGGCCAGGGAGCACACCCAGGTCGCCAGGGCGACCGCCACCCCGAGACCCGCCAGCGCGAGCGCCAGCGCGAGGGCCTTCTCCCAGAGCAGGCGGCCGGTCGACAAGGGCGTCACGAGCAGCACCTCGAGCGTGCCGGCCTCCTCCTCGCCGGCGACCAGCCGCGCTCCGCGCGCGATCGCGAAGGTGATGAAGAGCGCGGGCAGCAGCAGCGTGAAGAGCTCGGCGTTGAGGAAGCCGCGGCCGGTCGTCATCGCCTCGACGTCGAACAGCTCGCGCATGCCCTCGGGATAGCCGGCCAGCGTCTCGTCCCAGTCGGGCATGTCGCTGATCGTGGGCCACAGCGCGGACTCCACCAGGACGAGCAGCGCGACGCCGACGCCCCACCCGACGAGGGAGCGGCGCTGGTCGCGCAGGGTCTTGCGCAGCAGGATCACGACGCCGCCCCCTGCTCGTCGTAGTAGCCGAGGAAGATCTCCTCAAGGTCGGGCTCGTGGGTGACCACGCGCTCGATGCCGTAGGTCGCGGTGGTGTGGAACAGCGGCGCCATGGACCCCTCGACGTCGACCTGGACCTCACGGCCGGAGCCCGCGACGCGGCGTACGCCCGGCACGTTGAGCAGCGCGGGGACGGGCACGGTGCGCTCCAGCACCAGGTCGACGCGACGCTGGGCCCGTGCCTTGAGCCGGTCGACGGTCTGCACGACCACCAGCTCGCCGCGGCGCAGGATCGCCACCTCGTCGGCCACGGCCTCGACCTCGCTCAGCACGTGCGAGGACAGCAGGACCGACGTGCCGGCGGCGCGCTCCTCACGGAGCAGGTCGAGGAACGCGCGCTGGACGAGGGGGTCGAGCCCGGTCGTGGGCTCGTCGAGCACGAGCAGCTCGGGGGAGTGGGCCAGGGCCTGCACGATGCCGACCTTCTGCTTGTTGCCGTGCGACATGGTGCCGATCCGGCGACCCAGCTCGAGGTCCAGCCGCTCGGCGAGCTCCCGGACCCGGGCCTCGGCGAAGCCGCCGCGCAGCTCGCCGAGGAAGCGCAGGTACTGCTCGGCAGTGAGGTCGGCATAGGCCACGAACCCGCCGGGGAGGTAGCCCACCGCGCGCTGCATCGCGTCGCGCTGTCGCACCACGTCGAGGCCGAGCACGGTCGCCGACCCCGACGTCGGCCGGAGCAGCCCGACGAGCATGCGGATGGTCGTGGTCTTCCCGGCGCCGTTGGGGCCGAGGTAGCCGAACACGGTGCCGCGGCGCACGACGAGGTCGAGGTCGCGGACCGCGGTGGTGTGGCCGTAGCGCTTGGTCAGGCCGCGGGCGCGGACCACGACGTCGTCGGTGCTCGTTCCGATGTCCATGGCGCTCCCTGGGGTCCCCGCGTCTCCTTCCAGGCTCGTCCGGTGGGCAGGCG
>CAZKZQ010000010.1:0-5672 GCA_964557235.1 uncultured Nocardioidaceae bacterium | reverse complement strand
ATGGCGCTCCCTGGGGTCCCCGCGTCTCCTTCCAGGCTCGTCCGGTGGGCAGGCGCAGGGAGTGGCCGAAGGTCCTTCAGCCGGAGTCCGGTCGGGCAGACCCGCTCGTCGTCCGTCCCCCTCACCTGTGAGGGCGGCCGCGAGCGCCGAGGGACGCCCGGTGCTCGAGCCGTGCGCGGGCCATGGTCTCGACGGCGACGACCAGTCCCTCGCGCACGCCTGCGGCCAGGAGGTGGTCCCGGGCCCGGGCGACCGCGCGCAGGACCGTCCCGGCGGCCACGCGTCCGGAGAACTCGTCGGCCAGCGTGGTGCTCAGCACGAGCAGGTCGTCCTGGGTCGACTGGCGCACGGCGAACCCGGTCGGCTCGGGACGCCTGCTCAGGTGGTCCCCCACGGCGCGCATCGTCGGGAACACGTCGATCGTGCCGTCGCACCTGCGCAGGCGATAGGCCGAGACGTCGGCGGGGACGGCTCCGTCGACCGGCGGGTCAGCGCCAGGTCGGACGAGGAACTCGATCTGGCCTCCGTCCCCGAGCGTCATCACGGGGAGCCAGATCGCGAGGACCTCAGTCGGTGGGGGCGGGTGGTGAGAGCTCATCGGACTCCAGGGGCGAGGAGTGGCGGTCGACGAGGCGAACCGGCGGTGTCAGCCCCAGCTGGCACCGCGTCGGCCCGACCCGTCTGTCGACGTCCCCGGACCGTCGTGGGAGTGAACGGTCCTGACGACGCCGGCCGGACAGGATCCCGGTCCGCGTGAAGAGGAGTGGTCGTGGGCGCCCGACGCGGTCACGAACGGACCGTCGATCCCCCAAGGCGCCTGACATGGTCACTCCGGACTACACCGCGGAGCGGGGCGGGTGGCCGATGACGGTCACCCAGGGCGCCTATCCACACCCGGGGACCATCTTGATCCACCCCTGCGGGTTCGGCAAGACCACTGGCCCGATCCGCGAGCTCCCGCCCTAGGATGGTCTGGACGGGGGTGTGGCGGGAGGTAGGCCCATGAACAAGGCGCAGGACCCGCGAGCCGACGCTGCGACAGCGGCCGGGGACGACGCGCTCGACCTGGCCACCGCCTTCTCCGAGCTGCAGAACCTCATCCTCGACAGCCCCGACGTCGTCCGCTTCCTGGACGGGATCTGCGAGCTCGCCGCGTCGATCGTGCCCGGCTCCCACTGCGCGATCACCCTGCGCCGAGGCGACCGGACCATGAGTGTCGGCGGCACGGACGAGCTCGCGCTCCGCATGGACGAGGTGCAGTACCTCCACGGGTCCGGTCCGTGCCTGGAGGCGATGCGCACCGCCACGCGCGTGGAGGTCCCCGACACGGCGGCGGAGACCCGCTGGGGTGGCTACGGCGCCTACGCCGTCGCCCACGGCGTCGGGAGCGCCATCTCCTTCCCGCTCGTCGTCGACGGCGAGAGCATGGGGGCCCTCAACCTGTTCGCTGCCTCGTCGCACGCGTTCTCGGAGGACGACGCGACCCGAGCACAGCTCTTCGCCACCCAGGGCGGCGCCGCCCTCACGATCCTGATGCGGCAGGCCAGGACCGCGGACCTGGACAACCAGCTGCGGGAGGCGCTCGCCACGCGGGCGGTCATCGACCAGGCCCTGGGCATCTTGATGTACTCCCGCAAGATCAGCTCCAGCCAGGCCTTCGAGGTCCTGCGCCACGTGTCCCAGACGACCAACCGCAAGGTCAGCGCCATCGCAGCTGACATCGTGGAGGACATGACCGGTCACCCAGTGGAGTCACCGCGTCCTCTGAGCCGGCGTGACTAGCGCGATGGTGCAGGAACCGTCGGCGCTGCTGGCCCGGCTGACCCGGGCCGTCGCCGCCACTCCGGGCGACGCCCCGTTGGCGCTGCGGTTGTGCACCGCTCTGGTCGAGACCCTGGGCCTCGAGGGAGGCGCGATGACCGTCGACGTCGCCGCGCCGTCCCGTGCGACCCTCTGCGCGACCGACAACGTCGCCGAGCGGCTCGAGGACCTCCAGCACGTTCTCGGCGAAGGGCCCGCCCACGACGCGCACCGGACGCGACACCCGGTCACGGCGACGCCGGAGGAGGTCACGGACCGGTGGCCGATGCTCGCGCAGGCCCTGGCCGAGCAGCTCTCCCCGGCGCACCTGCTGGCCGTCCCGATGCGCCCCGCGGGCGAGGTGCTGGGCGTGATCACCCTGCACGCCGACCACCCCCTGTCCGACGGCCACGACCTGGTCGAGGCGCAGTACCTCGCCGACGCGATCGGCGTCGCCGTCGTCGGCGCGGTGGAGAACACCGAGTCACCGGAGGAGCTCTGGTCGGCGCGGGACCGGGTCAACCAGGCTGTCGGCATGGTCGTCGCCCAGCTGCGGATCCGGCCCGACGACGCCCTCGCGGTGCTGCACGCCCACGCCTTCGCTGCGGGCACGACCGTGTCCCACGTCGCCGACCACGTGTTGTCGGGTGCACTGGACTTCAAGTCGGGCCGTGACGACGAGGACGAGACCCAAGGAGACCGATGATGGCCGACCACCCCGGACAGCTGCTGGCGGACGCCGTCGCCGCCCTCGTGCGGACCGACGACGTCGTCGACACGCTCGAGCACGTGCTGTCCGGCTGCGCCCAGGCCTATCCCTCCGAGGCCGTCGCGGTCCTCGCGCGCAACCACGGAGGGTCTCTGGAGCTGCTCGGCGCCAGCTCCCACGGGGCCGAGGAGCTCGAGCTGCTCCAGATCCAGCACCGCCACGGCCCGTGCGTGGAGGCCATGGACACCGACACCGTCGTCATCGTCGCCGGACGCGACACCATGGTCGAGCGGTGGGGTGCGGTCGGCGTGGCCATCGCCGACGCGGGCTACCACGAGGTCCACGCGTTCCCGATGCACTGGCGCGGCTCGACGATCGGCGGGCTGAACATCTTCGTCAGGCCGGACCAGGACACCGACCTGACCGTCGGCCAGCTCTTCGCCGACCTGGCGACGCTCGCGGTGCTCCACACCGACGAGCTGCACCCCGACCAGCTGGTCGCCAAGGTCCTGGACGCGGTGACCCGGCGAGCCGTCATCGAGCAGGCCAAGGGCGTCCTCGCCTACCAGCACAAGGTCAGCCTGGAGACGGCGTACGCCGAGCTCGTCGCCCGCGCACGCGCCGGCTCCGTGGGGCTCACGACCATGGCCCAGCAGGTCATCGCCGAGCAGGTCGAGGAGCCCAACGCCGACCGGTGAGGATCCGTCACGCCGAGCGCGTGCGACGCAGGTTGGTCCAGCCCTCCCAGCCGTGCTGCTCCAGGCGTCGGAGGATGCGCCGGGAGCCGGGGACGGAGTCGAGGAACACCGCGTCCAGCAGGGCGGCGAGGTCCTCGGGCAGCGCGCCCTCGTCCGCCCACCCCGGGTCGGGGACGGCGTCGAGCTCGGCGACCAGTCGGTCGGCGACCGAGTCCAGCCGGGTGTCCTCCGGATCCCACTCGACGATCTCGTCGAGCTCGACGTAGAGCTCCGCGACCCGCGGGTCGTCGAGCTGCTGGTTCTTCATCGCCATGAAGAACGGCATCCGCTCCGGGAGCTGGGCGGCGACCAGGATCCACGCGTCGCGCTCGGCGTCGACCATGCGCTCGGACACGCCCGCCTCCCGCAGCCGCGCGAGGTAGGCCACCGCCTCCTCAGGCAGCGCGAGGCTGTCACCGGCCGCCAGCAGGGCGATCCGGCGGCGGTGCTCCTGGGCCTCGCGGATCTCGGCGCGCAGCCGCGCGTCGATCTGCGCCACGGCCGCGGCGAACTCCTCGTCGTCGGCGCCGAGCAGCTCGCTGACCCTCGACAGCGGGACCCCCGCCTCGGCCAGGGTGCGGATCCGGATCAGCTGCACGACCGCGCCCGCGTCGTAGCGCCGGTAGCCCGAGTGGTCGCGCTCGGGCTCCGGCAGCAGGCCCGTGGCGTGGTAGTGCCGGACCGCACGCACGGTCACCCCGGCGTACGACGCGAGCTGGCTGATCGTCAGCATGCGCTCATTCTGCGGTGATAGGTGCGCATGGCCAGCAGGTAGGCGAGGACGAGCAGCCCGACGCACCACGCCAGCGCGACCCAGACGGTCCCGCCCAGCGGCTGCTCGGCGTACAAGCGGCGCAGCGTGTCGACGATCGAGGTGACCGGCTGGTTCTCCGCGAACCAGCGCACCGGGCCCGGCATCGTGTCCGTCGGCACGAAGGCCGAGCTGAGGAACGGCAGGAACAGCAGGGGATAGGCGAACCCGCCGGCCCCGTCGCTCGACTTTGCCGTGAGCCCGGCGACGACCGCGAGCCAGGTGAGGGCGAGCGTGAAGAGCACGAGGATCGCCGCGACTCCCAACCAGGCAAGGGGTCCTGCGCCCGAGCGGAAGCCCATCGCGAGCGCGACGAGCACGACCAGGGCCAGCGACACCAGGTTGGCGACCAGCGAGGTCAGCACGTGCGCCCACAGCGCAGCCGCGCGCGAGATCGGCATCGACTGGAAGCGCTCGAAGATGCCGCTCTGCAGGTCGAGGAACAACCGGTAGGACGTGTAGGCGACGCCGGAGGCGACCGTGATCAGCAGGATCCCGGGCAGCAGGTAGTCGACGTACTCCTCGCCGGAGGAGCCGAGGTCGATGGCGCCGCCGAAGACGTAGACGAACAGCAGCAGCATCGCGACCGGCGTGACCGCGGTGGTGACGATCGTGTCGGGGCTGCGCAGCACGTGGCGCAGCGACCGCTGGGTGAGGACGACGGTGTCGTGGATCATGACCGGCTCCCGACGACGGCGAGGAAGACGTCCTCGAGGCTGGGCTGCTTCTCGACGTACTCGACCTTCGCCGGCGGCAGCAGCCGCTTGAGGTCGGCCAGCGTGCCCTCCGCGATGATGCGGCCCTCGTGCAGGATCGCGATCCGGTCGGCGAGCTGCTCGGCCTCCTCGAGGTACTGCGTGGTCAGCAGCACCGTCGTGCCCCGACCGGCGAGCTCGCGCACGGTCCGCCACACCTCCTGCCGGGACTGGGGATCGAGGCCGGTCGTGGGCTCGTCGAGGAACAGCACGGCCGGGTCGCCGACGAGGCTCATCGCGATGTCGAGCCGGCGCCGCATGCCGCCGGAGTACGTCGCCACGCGGCGCCCACCGGCGTCGGTCAGGTCGAAGCGCTCGAGCAGCTCGTCGGCCGTGCCCCGGGGGTCGCCCAGGTGACGCAGGCGGCCCACCATGACGAGGTTCTCCCGACCGGTGAGGATCTCGTCGACCGCGGCGAACTGGCCGGTGAGGCTGATCGCCTCCCGCACCAGCGCGGGCTCCTCGGCGACGTCGTGGCCGGCGACCGAGGCGCGCCCGCCGTCGGCGCGCAGCAGCGTGGACAGGATCTTGATGGCCGTGGTCTTGCCGGCGCCGTTGGAGCCGAGCAGGGCGTGGATGCTGCCCGCCGGCACGGTCAGGTCGACGCCCCGCAGGACGTCCAGGTCGCCGTACGCCTTGGTCAGGCCGGTGACCTCGATGGCTGGTGAGGTGGTCATGGGACGAGCGTGCGACCCTGACGCTGCGTCAAGGTCAAGCCCGCCGGCGAGGCGGGAACCTGGGCCTCCCACAGGGACGACCGGGTCCCGGACCACTGGTCGTTCGGCACTGGGGATCCTGTGCGCGCCGGTCCACGGTGGAGGTGCGGGGAGCCCTCTGCTGAGCCTGGGAGGTCGGGATGC
>CAZKZQ010000009.1:5397-31243 GCA_964557235.1 uncultured Nocardioidaceae bacterium | reverse complement strand
TCGCCGCCACCGGGTCGGTGACCTGGAAGTAGATGACCGTGTCGATCGAGACCACCAGGTTGTCCTCGGTGATCACCGGCTGCGGCGGGAAGGAGACCACCTGCTCGCGCATGTCGATCATGTAGCGGACCCGGTCGACGAACGGCGTCACGACGTTGAGCCCTGGCTGCAGGGTCGTCTTGTACTTGCCGAAGCGCTCGACCACACCGGCCCGCGCCTGCGGCACGATCTTGATCGTCTGGGCCAGCAGCAGCACGACGAAGACGGCGACGACGCCCAGCAACGTGAGTGCGAAGATCTCCATGCGGGTTCTCCTCAGGTGAGTTCTGGACGCGCCAGGACATAGGCCGTGGCGCCCTTGATGAGCACGACGTCGACGACGGCGCCCTCGTGGATGGTGTCGTCCTCGAGGTACGGCGCCGCGGTCCACTCCTCGCCGCCGATCTTGACCCGGCCGGTCTGGTGGGGAGTGATCTCGCGCAGGACCGTAGCCCGCTGGCCGATCAGCGCCTCGGCGCCGGTCTTGAGGTCGGGTCCGCTGTGCAGCCGCTTGATCATCGGCGGGCGCACGAGCGCGAGCAGGCCGACGGCCGTGGCCAGGGCGAGCACCGCCTGCAGCACGAACGGCGCGCCGACCAGGGCGGCGACGCCGCCGGCCGCCGCACCACCGGCGAGCATGATGAGGAACAGGTCGAGGCTCACCATCTCGGCACCGGCCAGCAGCACCGCGAGGATCGCCCACGCGGCGGCCGCGTGGTCCGTGAGCCAGTCCATGTCCGGAGCCTAGCCCGGTGCACCCTGGCGCCCGGCGTCCGACGGGAGCAGGATGCGAGTCATGGCCACCACGAAGAAGACCAAGCGCATCTGCAACGTGGTGCCCTCCAAGGGCACCGAACGCGACTGGACCTACGACGACGCGGTGGCGAGCGGCATGGTCGCGGCCCGCGCCACGCTCCCCGAGTCCCACGACCTCCGTGAGGGCTGGTGGAAGGTCGGCGACCAGGGCGCGACCGGCTCGTGCGTCGGCTGGGCCACCGCCGACGGCGTGGGCCGCTACCTGATGGTCACGTCGGGGAAGATCGGCGACCGTCAGCGCCTCTCGCCACGGTTCATCTGGATGGCGTCGAAGGAGACCGACGAGTTCAGCAACCGGCCCACCTCGTTCGTCGAGGAGTCCGGCACCTCGCTCAAGGCGGCGATGGACATCGGTCGCAAGTACGGCTTCGCCCTCGAGCGCGACCTGCCGTTCGACGTCGACACCGCGATGTACACCGGCGTCGAGAACGCCTTCTACGCCAAGGCGGCGCAGCGCCGGATCTCCTACGTCAACCTCGGCCTGGACCTGCAGCGGTGGAAGCGCTGGCTGGTCAACAAGGGCCCGATCCTCGCCGGCCTCTACGTCGACGACGCGTGGATGTCGCTCGGCGCCGACGGCCTGCTCGACGAGTGGGGCGCCGGGTCGATCTACGGCGGGCACGCGGTGTGCATCGTCGGCTACCGCGAGGACGGCCGGTTCATCATCCGCAACTCCTGGGGCACCTACTGGGGCCACAAGGGCTTCGCCTACGTGAAGCCGGAGTACCTCCACGCGGGCTTCTACGCCGAGTCGTACGGCGCCACGGTCAGCTAGGTGACCCGCACAGCGTTCGAGGCCGAGACCCCCGACGGCCCTCTGGCCGGCTGGCACGCCGGCGAGGGCGCTCCCGTGCTCGCGGTCCACGGCGGGCCCGGGCTGGGCTACGACTACCTCGACACCGTCGTCGAGGAGCTCGCCGGCCGCTTCCAGGTCGCGACCTTCCAGCAGCGCGGCCTCGCGCCCTCCACCCTCGAGGGGAAGTTCACGATCGACGAGGCGGTCGCCGATCTCGTTGCCGTGCTGGACGCGCTCGGCTGGGAGACGGCGCACCTGATGGGTCACTCCTACGGTGGCCACCTCGTCCTGCACGCAGCCGCCGCGGTCCCCGAGCGGATCGCCGGGGTGCTCGCCGTCGACCCGCTGGGTGCGGTCGGTGACGGCGGTGCGGCTGCCTTCGGCGCCGAGATGCGCCGACGCGTGCGCACTCCCGAGGCCCTCGCGCGGATCGACGAGATCGAGGCCAGGGAGGAGGCCGGCACGGCGACCACCGAGGAGTCGCTCGAGGGGCTCTCGCTGTTCTGGCCGTCGTACTTCCCGGAGCCGACGAGTGCTCCCCCAATGCCGCCGGTCGACTTGTCGCTCCCCGCCCACCTCGGGCTGTGGGGCGACCTCGTCGCGCGGCTGCCGGACCTCGAGTCCGCGCTCCCGGGCATCACCGTCCCGGTCGGGGTGGTGGTCGGCGAGGGCTCGCCGATGCCGACCACGGCCGGGTCCGACTCCGCCGACCGCATCCCCGGTGCGTGGACCCACGTCGAGCCGGGAGCTGGACACTTCGTCTGGCACGAGGCACCCGGGTCCGTCACCGCCGCGATGGAGCGGCTCGCGCGAGGAGCCTGAGGTGTCGTTTGGCACGATGCGGGGGTGCGCACCCGTCGATACCTCGCCAAGCTCCTGGTCGAGCCGCTGCAGGTGAGGGAGACGGTGACCGTCGAGCTGCCCGCGCCGGCGGCGACGGTGTGGGACCTGATGTGGGACCCCGCGCGCAACGGGCTGTTCGACCCCGGTCACGAGCACGGGTTCACCGTGCCCGGCACACCGCCGCAGGAGGTCGGTGAGCTCCAGCTCGTCACGTCGCGCGACGCCGACGGCAAGCGGACGGTGCACCTGCTCGAGGTCGTCGAGATCGAGCCGGGCCGGCGTGCGGTGACCGAGTGCACCGGGTGCGGTCACGACAGCGGCGCGGTCCTCGACCTCGAGGCCCTGACCGACGACTCCTGCCGCCTCACGCAGGTGCAGTGGACGGTGCTCCCGACGGGCACCTTCGCCCGGCTGGTCGAGCCCAACCGGGCTCGCCTGCGTCGGAGCCTGGACGACCTGGCCGTCGCGCTGCAGTCGCACTTCGCCTGAGCCTGAGCCGCCCGAGGAGGGGCGCTGCGCGGCTGAGCCCGTGTCGTTCGTCGGGCTCACCGCCGGGCGGGCCGATCATGTGACCATGAACGCGACGCCCTCCCCCGTCCTGCTCGCCGGCGCCGGCGCCCTCCTGTGGTTCCTGGCCGGCTTCGTCAACGGGATGCTGCGCAACAGCGCCGACCCCGAGCTGATCCTCGGGTTCAGCGAGGCGTTCCGCGCCCTGGGCTGGGTCGCGATCATCGGCGCGGGCATCGCCCTCGTCCGCCGCGCCTGACCCGAGAGGTGCGCTGGACCACCCGTTGACAGGCCGAGAAGCATGGGGCGCAGGAGGTGCGCCATGGCCCAGATCAACAAAGGACGCTTCACCGTCGACCTCGGCGACCGCGAGGAGATCGTCGTCTTCCTGATCGGCATGCGGATCAACAAGCCGTGGAAGGTCCGGCAGTGGTTCCCGGTGTTCACCGCGATGCCGCGGATGCTCAAGTACCTCGACCAGCACCCCGAGAAGGGGCTGCTCCACTGGGAGCAGTACCTCCCGCTGCTGACCGTGCAGTACTGGAACTCCTTCGAGGACCTCGCGGCCTTCGCCCGCGACAAGGACGACCCGCACCTGGAGGCGTGGCGGAAGTTCAACCGCCGCGTGGCCGGATCAGGCGACGTCGGGATCTGGCACGAGACCTACGTGGTGAAGACCAAGGACATCGAGTCGATCTCCGGCAACATGCCCGCCCGCGGGCTCGCCGCCGCCACCGGTGCGGTCCCGGTCCCCCGCGGCCGGGACTCGGCCGTCGCGAGAGCCGGCCGCGGCGCGGACGACCCGGCGCTGCCGCCGTACTGAGCCGCGACGGTCAGGGGACGATCGCGACCTTGCCGCAGACGTGGCCCGCGGAGAGGTGGTCGATCGCCTTGGCGGCCTCGTCGAGCGCGAAGGTGCGGTCGAGCCGGGGACGGATCGCACCCGCGCCGACCAGCGCGGCGAGGTCGGCGTACGTCGACGCCTGCTCGCGGCTGAGCAGACCGAGCAGGCGCTGGCCGACGAAGGGCGAGAGCAGCGAGGCGAAGAGCTGGCGCTGCACGCCGCCGAGCCAGCGGCCGCCCTCGCCCCCGGCGATGACCAGCGTGCCCTTGGCGGTGAGCAGACGGCGCAGCTCGCGCACGGGCCGCTGACCGGCGAGGTCGACGACCAGGTCCCACGGGCCGTGGGCGGCGAGGTCGTCACGGGCGTAGTCGAGGACCGTCGTCGCCCCGAGCGAGCGGACGAACTCGGCCTTGGCCGCGCTGGCGACCCCGGTGACCTCGCCGCCGAGCGCGGCGGCGACCTGGACGGCGTAGGACCCGACTCCACCGGAGGCGCCGAGCACGAGGACCCGCTGGCCCGGCTGCACGCGACCGGCGTCGCGCACGGCCTGGAGGGCGGTGCCACCCGAGATCGGGAGCACGGCGGCCTCCTCGAACGACACCTCGGCGGGCTTGGCGGCCAGGCGCCGCACGGGGACGACCGCGAGCTCGGCGAACGACCCGCTCGCGGTGCCCATCACCTCGTCGCCCACGGCGACGGTCGTGACGTCGGACCCGACGGCCTCGACCACGCCGGCGACGTCACGGCCGAGGACCGGCTGGCGGGGGCCGCGGAAGCCCAGGGCCAGGCGCATCACGAGGGGCTCGCCGGTCATGAGGTGCCAGGTGCCACGGTCGACGCCGGCGGCGCGCACCCGCACGAGCACCTCGCCCGGGCCCGGGGTCGGGGCGGGGACCTCGGCGACCGCCAGGGTCTCGGTGCCGCCGTACACGTGCTGGGTGACTGCTCGCATGACTCGTTCCTTACGTCGTAAGTGTTGACACCGAGGCTAGGCTTACGGCGTAAGTCTTGTCAACGAGAGGTGGACCAGTGGCCGGGAAGCCCAAGGCGGGAGGACCCGCGCTGAGCCGCGAGGCGATCGTGGAGGCGGCGATCGCCGAGGCGGACGCGGGAGGGCTGGCGGCGGTCTCGATGCGCGGGGTCGGTCGTCGGCTGGGGGTCGAGGCGATGTCGCTCTACCACCACGTCGGCACCAAGGACGCGATGCTCGACGCCATGGTCGACGCGGTGTTCGCGGAGTTCCACTCCCCCGAGCCGGACGGCGAGTGGACCGAGGAGCTGCGCCTGCGCCACCGCACCGCGCGGGCGGCGCTCAAGCGTCACCCGTGGGCGGTGGGACTGATGGACTCACGGACCAACCCCGGGCCGCAGAACCTCGCCCACCACGACGCGGTGCTCGGCTGCCTGCGCGGCGCCGGGTGCTCGCTGGCCCTCACCGGCCACGCGTTCGCGCTGCTCGACGCCCACCTCTACGGCTTCCTCGTGCAGGAGCTCAGCCTGGCCTTCCAGGACGAGGCCGCCCTGGCGGAGATCGGCGAGCAGATCCTCACCGCCCTGCCGGAGGGCGCGCTCCCCCACTTCCGCGAGTTCGCGCTCGAGCACGCGCTCCAGCCCGGCTACGACTTCGGCGACGAGTTCGACGTCGGCCTCGACCTCATCCTCGAGGGGCTGGCTGCACGGCTGCGCGCCGAGACCGCGGCCTGACCGGATGGCCCCTGTCCGCCAGGACGTCCGGACCCCTAGGTTGACGACATGCCAACGGGGGCCGACGTCGTCGTGGTCGGGGGCCGGATCGCCGGCTGCCTGACCGCGATCCGCCTCGCCCACCAGGGCGCCGAGGTCCGGCTGCTCGAGTCCGGCGCCCTCCCCTCCGACACGCTCTCGACGCACTTCTTCCGCGGCGACGGCCTCGTCCGGTCGCTCGCCGACGTCGGCGTCCTCGACGAGGTCCTGGCCACCGGGGCACCGCCGCTGTGGTGCGAGTACCTCTCCGTCGACGGCGGCGACTTCGCGCTCGGACCGCCCCAGGAGCCGGGCGTGCTCGGGTTCTGCCTCTCCGTGCGCCGTCGCGTGCTCGACGGCATCCTCGCCCGGCGTGCTCGCGAGGTCGGTGTCGACCTCCGTGAGCACACCCGCGTCGTCGACCTGGTCCGCGACGACGAGCGCGTGGTGGGGGTCGTGGACCGCGACGGTGCGACCCACCGGGTCCACGCTGCCCATGGTGCCGTCGTCGGCGCCGACGGTCGCCGCTCCACCGTCGCCAGGCTCGCCGGGGCCCGCGAGGAGGAGCGTCACCCCGCGGCCCGCGCGATGTACTACCGCTACGCCGCCGGCTGGCTCTCCCAGGACCCGCCGGGACCGGAGTTCCTCCTGCACGGCGACCACTTCTCCTACGCGTTCCCCAGCGACGACGGCCAGGTCTGCCTGGCGGTCAGCATCCCCGCGAGCCACCACGACGACCGCATCGACGCGGCCGGGTTCCTCGAGCACTCGTTCGGCACGCACGCCCAGACCGCGGGCCGCATGGGCGGCATCGCCTGGACCAGCGCGGCCTACACCGGCATCCCGACCGACGGCGTGTGGCGGGAGGGCAGTGGCCCGGGCTGGGCGCTGGTCGGCGACTCCGGCACCTCGCAGGACCCGTGGGCCGGACTCGGCATGGACACCGCGGCCAGGCAGGCCGAGGCCTTCGCCGAGGCGTACGCCGGCGGCGACTGGGAGGCGACCTACCCCGTGCTGCGCCGGGAGCGGACCTACGACGGGTTCGCCGCGACGACGCGCCTGGCCCCGGACCTGCGGCAGCTGCTCGACGGCGAGCGGGGCTGACCCGGCGCTACGCGAGCTCGAGCACGGCGTAGCCGAACCCGTCCACGCTCACGCCGGACCCGGTGAGGTCGACACCCTGCCCGAGCAGCACGGTCGCACCGGCAAGCCCCTCGACGTCGACGGCCGCGGCCTCACGACGCGGGTTGACCACGACGACGTGCGAGTCGCCGCGACGCCAGGTGAAGGGATAGCCCTCGTGCAGCACGGTCGTCTCCGCCCGACCACCGAGGGCCGGCGTCGCCTTGCGCAGCGCGATCAGCCGGCGCACGAGGTGGAGCGTCGAGTCGGGGTCCTCCTCCTGCGCCGCCACGGTCGGCCGGTCGTCGGCCGGGTCGATCGGGAGGTAGAGGTCCGCAGGATCCGCGGTGGAGAAGCCGGCGTTGGGCGAGTCGTCCCACTGCATCGGGCTGCGGCACCCCGAGCGGTTGTAGGCCGGGTTGCAGATCGAGCCCTCGACGTCGGGCAGGCCGGGGAGGTAGCGCATCCCGATCTCGTCGCCGTAGTAGAGCGAGGGCACCGTGCCCCAGGTGAACAGGAAGGTCAGCGCGGCCCCCAGCTGCTCGGGGGTGCGCGGGTCGGTGCGCAGGCGGCTGAAGTCGTGGTCGGCCGTCGCCATCAGCACCGGCCGCGTCGGGTCGTCGGCCCGGGCCGCGGCCCACTCGTCGAGGAAGGTGCGCGTGCTGCCCCTGCCGTCTGCGTCGAAGAACGGGTCGCCGGTCTGCTGGAACGGCAGGACCCCGGCGCCCTTGTTGTCGAAGAGGCTCGCGTGCGCGCCCATGATGACCAGGAAGAAGTCTGCGTCGAAGCCGAAGCCGAGGCCCGTGCGCGGCTCGGACCCCTCCGGGATCAGCACCGCCTCGGGGTGCGCGGTGGCCAACCAGGCCTGGAGGTCACGCCAGATCCGGGTGGTCGCGACCGTGCCCATGTTCTTGCCGTGCTGGTCCTTCACCAGCGAGAACGCCATGTCCACGCGGAACCCGGCGATCCCCTTGCCCAGCCAGAAGTCGAGGACCTCGCGCAGCATCTCCTTGTTGCGCATCGGGCCCGCGTCGTCGACCCCGTCGCGCCAGGGCTCGTGCTCGGGGGTCTCGGTCCAGCCGAAGTTGAGCGCGGGCTGCTCGTCGTAGAAGTTCTTGAGGTAGAACCCCGGGCGCGGACCCGGTGACGGCACCCAGCCGGGTGTGCCGGGCAGCGTCGAGTCCCACGCCCACGCCGGCAGCTCCTCGACCCAGACGTAGCGGTCGCCGTCGGGGTGCGGGCCGTCGGCGTGCAGCTCCTCCTGGAACCACGGGTGCTGGTGCGAGGTGTGACCGGCGACGAGGTCCAGCAGGATCCGGATGCCCCGCTCCCCCGCCTTCTCCACGAGCTCGACCAGGTCGTCGTTGGTGCCGTAGCGCGGCGCGATGCGCAGGTAGTCCGAGACGTCGTACCCCGCGTCGACGAAGGGCGAGTCGAAGCACGGGTTGAACCAGATCGTGTCGACGCCCAGCGACGCGATGTGGTCGAGGCGCTCGATCACCCCGCGCAGGTCGCCGACGCCGTCGCCGTCGGAGTCCGAGAAGGACTGCGGATAGATCTCGTAGACGATCGCGTCGGCCAGCCAGTCACCTGCCATGCCGACACCCTAGGCAGACGCGACAGCGCCCCCGGACCAGGAGGTCGGGGGCGCTGGCGGTGCGCTGGCGGCTGGCGGTCAGCCGAAGGTGACGTAGCCGGTGCGCGGTGCGCAGCTGAGCTGCGAGGCGGAGCAGTAGTAGTCGTTGCCGTTGAAGGAGACGCCCCGGGTGCCGAGCGTCATCTGGTTGGTGCTCAGGTGCCAGCTGAGCGACTCCTCGACGTAGTAGTGGCCGGCGCCGACGTTGAAGTTGATGCCCGGGAGGCGGACGGCGGAGTTGTAGCCCATCGAGTAGTTGCGGTTGACCGAGCTCGACAGGGCCCAGGCGCTGCCGTTCCAGCGGTAGAGGCGGTACTGGATGCGCAGGTCCTGCGAGGCGTTCGAGCTCGGCGACTTGCCGACCGTGGGTCCGGGGACCTGGACCTGGCGCTGGTAGCAGGTGCCCATCGGGCAGGTGTTCACGGTCGTGGCCTTGACGGAGTACGGCGAGATCGAGCCGGGCGAGCCGGAGGCGCCGTACAGCTGGACGGCCTGGGCGGCGGAGCCGAGGTTCGTGCCGAGGAACGCGGCGACGAAGGCGACGAGCAGGACGGTGAGGCGGCGGAGCTTGCTGGTCATGGTGGTTCTCCTTGGTGTGGGGCCCCGGCGGGGCCGTTGGGATGAATCTGTCGGGAGGCGCTTAGCAGCGGCTTAGCGCCGGCTCTCGTGGTCAGGCGACGACCTTGACCTGGACCTTGACCACGTCGCGGATGCCGTCGCCGACCGGGTTGTGGACGGCGTGGAGGTACCACGTGGCGACCTGTCCGACCGTCGCGGTGGTGCCCGCCTTGACGGTCAGGGCGACGGTGCGGGAGGCGCCGGGGGCGACGTTCATCAGGGAGTAGGTGCCGCCGGCGACCTGGGAGGTGATGTTGGTGCCGGAGCGGGTCCACGTGCGGGTCATGCCGCCGACGTTGGAGCGGGCCTCGGCCAGCGACCAGTTGTCGGCCGTGTTGCCGTCGTTGCCGATCCGGATCGTGAACGTCTGGGTCGCGCCCTTCTTGAGCGAGACGACGACGGTCTGGCCGGAGCCGGTCGTGTTGTAGACGTTGTTGCCGACATAGCTCCCGCTGCCGATCCGCACCTCCGCGTCGGGGCGGTACGACGGCGTGGGGGTGGGCGTGGGCGTCGGGGTGGGCGTCGGGGTCGGGGTGGGCGTCGGGGTCGGGGTGGGCGTCGGCTGCGGGGCCACGGGCTGCTCGATCGCGTCGCCGAGCGCCTTGCGGGCCTGGTCGAGGGCGGTCTGCCCGAAGGTCGTGGAGTACGCCGCGGCGTCGAGGTTGCCGCCCAGGAGCGACAGCGCGGTGCTGCGGGCCAGGCCGGCCGTGTCGGGGTTCGACGCGGCGAGCTTGAGGTACTCGTAGTCCTCGCGGCCGTCGCGCATCCTCTTCAGCCGGATGGACTCGACCGGGATGTCGGTGGTGCCGCCGATGCAGCCGTTGCCGGTGCCCGGGGTGCAGGCCTTGCCGGGGTAGAAGAGCGTGGCGTCGCCGTTCATGCCGGACTCGTAGAGGCAGTTGCTGCCGCCGGCGCCGCACTGGTTCCAGGCCTGGCCGAGGCGGTAGTCGACGCCCCAGTAGAGCTCGCCGGTCGCGTTGAAGAGGAAGGCCGTCCAGGGCATCGCACGGGCCGAGGAGGCCGGCTGGTCGATGCCGTAGCCCGCCCACCCGTTGTAGAACGGGCTGTCCCAGCCCTCCTCGCCGGGGTTGTTGCACGCCGCGGCCTCGCACGAGTTGTAGATCCAGACCTTGTTCTTCTGGCCGTCGTTGGTCGAGGCGGCCCAGGCGTCGTACGTCGGGCGCTGGTTGCCCTGGAAGGTGCCGTTGCGGCCGTCCATCATCCGGGCGAGGACGACCATGTCGTCGATCCAGGAGTCGGCGCCGTTGGTCTTGGCGTAGGGCAGCGGGGTGGTGACCAGCTCGCGCATGCCCTTGGACTGGGCGACGGTGTGGTTGTCGGCGCAGGCGGCCCAGTTGGTCGTGCTCTGGTTGGGCTCGTCGCAGGTGTAGTAGCTGAGGCGGTCGGCGAAGCCGTCGGTGGCGGCCTGGGCCTTCCACGCGTCGAGGCACGCGGCCTTGCAGTAGTGCCACAGCACGAGGTTGGTGGCCTTGGCGCCCGGGAGGCGGATCGGGCTGCCGACGGAGGCGGGAGCGGGGGTGCCGTTGAGGATCGGCAGCACCTGCTGGCGCCAGCTGGTCTGCATCGCCCCGGTGAGCGCGGCACCGCGGTCGATCTGCCACGGGGTGGAGATGGTGATGCGGTTCTCCAGCGCGACGCGCTCGTAGACCGCGGAGAGGCGGTTGGCCTCGGCGACGTCGCCGTTGCAGTTGCCGGAGCCGGTGTGCACCTGGCACTGCTTGGTGGGCTCGGTGGGGAACACGCTGTCCAGCGACGAGGTCGACGGGAGGGTCACGTTGCGGACGGTGACGCGGACCGGCACGGTGCCGACGACGGTGGTGCCGTCCTTGACCTTGAGGCTGCCGGTGTAGGTGTCGGGCGCCTGGTCGCGGCCGGCGAGCACGTCGACCCAGAGGACCGCGCGGCCGTTGGCCGGGATGCCGGTGTTGAAGGCGCTGCGCTTCTGGTGGTAGATCGGGTCGACCTGCGGGACCAGCGCGTCGGGCCACTGGCCGACGGAGGACTCGCCGTCGCTGAGGTGGTCGGCGGAGACCTTGTAGTACAGCTCGCGATAGACGGTCAGCGCGCTCGCCGGGAGGGTGCCGCCGCGGGCGCCGGTCAGGTCGCCGGCCTCGACCTCGAGGCGGCCGAGTCCGTTGCCGTCGGCGCGGACCGCGACCTGGAAGGACTCGAACTCGTTGCGGGCGACGGTCACGTCGGCCCCGGTCGCACCGGCCGGCGTCGCGTCGTCGGCCTTGAGGGTGACCAGGGGGCCGAGGACGGTCAGGTTGGACACCGCAGCCTGGGCGGGCGCACCGGGCACCAGGGTGAGCAGCGTCCCCGTCACCGAGGTGGCGAGGGCGAGGGCGGTGCGGCGACCGAGCATCGGTGTCTCCTTCACGAGGGCCCCGTGTGGGCCGTTGTGAGGAGATTCCCGGGCGACGCTTAGTGACCGCTTAGTGCCGCATCACCGCAGGTCAGGAGGTGTCTAGCGACCCACCCAGCGCGAGGTCGCCGTCGTGCGGACCACCATGAGGACGTCGGGCGCCCCGGAGGTGTTGGCGATGTTCCTGCTGCTGCCGGCCAGGCCACGGCGGTCGACGCAGGCGACCTCACCGGCCGGCGGGCGGCCGGTGCTCAGGCACGCCTTGACGTAGCGGTAGGGGTTGGACCCCGACTTGCGATAGATCTTCACGCTGCCCCAGCCCTTGCCGCCGAGCACCGTCGCGTCGAAGCGCAGTCGGATGACGGCGGGCTTGTAGGGACCCGCGGTGAGCGAGGTCGCGTGCACCTCGAACGGGAAGCCGAGGTCGGCGGCGGTGGACTTGGCGCCCAGCTTGCGGACGACGACGCGCGCGCCGTTGGTGTCGACGGTGGGGACCGTGAGGTCGGCGGCCTGGCGGAAGGACGTGGTGGTGGTCGGCACGCACGCGGGGTCGTCGGCGACCACGCACCTGCCGGTGCCGAAGGTCGATCCGCTGGCGACGAATGCCGGCCTCGATGAGGTCGTGGGCAGCAGCAGCGTGCCGACCGGCGTCCCCGGCTCACCCACCTTGGCCACCCCGATGGCCCCGGGGCTGGGCTGGAAGTATGCGGCGGTCACGACGGTCCGGCCGGTGCCGGCGGACTTGCGGATCAGGCCCTGGTTGACGACCGTGCCCAGCGCGGCGATGCCGGTGTCGGACTCGATCTTGCCCTCGAGCCAGCCGCCGTTCCCGTCGAAGCGCAGCGTGCCGGTGCCGGCTGCGGCGGTGCGGTGGGGGCGCAGCTCGAGGCGGGTGCCGTGGTCGGCGGCGACGTACGCCGAGGCGCCGACCCGCACCAGCCCGCGCACGACCGCGATCGACTGGTCGCCGAAGTTCACCCCGCCGCCCTGGACGTCGAGGACGCCGGGGTCGTCGACCTCGAGGGTGAAGGTGTCACCCGCCACGGGGGTCGGGTCGGGCGTCGTGCAGGTCTCCTCGCCGGGATAGCCCGGGCCGGGCGTCGAGTCGTAGGCGCAGTCGCGGGTGAGGACCGTGGCCGCACCCGAGCCGTCGTTCTCCAGCAGGACCGTGCCGCGCACGTGCAGTCGCGAGACCCCGCCGAGGGTGCCGCTGACGACCTCGATCCGGCCGCCGCTGCGGACGATCGAGTCGGCGCCGGCCGACTGGTCGCCGTAGAGGAAGAGCTTGCCGCCCGGGTCGACGAAGACGGTCGCGCCGCTGGCGACGTCGAGCGTGGTGAGCTGCTGCTCCTGCCCGCCACTGATCACCGGCTCGCCGCCGGTGGGGATACAGGCGTCGGGGTCGGCGCCAGGCGAGCCGGGGGAGGCACCGGTGGACCAGTTGGCGGGGTCCTCCCAGTCGTCGGTGGCCCCGCCTCCGGTCCACACGTTGACCGTCGGCGCGAGCGCGCAGGTGCCGCCGAGCGAGGTCACGGGCGCGGCCGAGGCGACGTGCGCGCCGGTCAGCGACGCCGCGACGAGCGCGAGCGGAACGAGTCTCGAGAATGCCCCCACGGCAACCACCTGCTTCCCCCGGCAGCCCCCCAGCGGGCCATGCCTCCGAGTCATGGTACGGACAACCACTAGGTTTCTCCGCATGGAGATCCGGCTGCTCGGCCCGGTGGAGGTGGCCGTCGACGACCGGCCCATCCCCCTGGGCTCCCCGCGGCAGCGCGCGGTCTTCGCCATGCTCGCGCTCGCGGCGCCCGAGGTCGTCTCCACCGACCGGTTCGTCGACGGGCTCTGGGGTGAGGACCCGCCGGGCAATCCTGCGGCTGCGCTCCAGGTCTTCGTGCACGGCCTGCGCAAGGCGCTGCGGGCGGAGTCGCTGGACGGCCTGGTGACCCGCGAGCACACCGGCTACCGCCTGGCCGTCGAGCCTGGGGCGACGGACATCGGCCGGGTCTCGGCCCTGCACCAGGCGGCACGCGAGGCGCGGGACGCGGGCGACCTCGCGGCGGCGTCCGCGGCCCTCGCCGAGGCCCGCTCCCTGTGGCGCGGGCCGGCGCTCGCCGACGTGCGGGCCACGCCGTTCGCCGAGCCCGAGGCGGTCCGGCTCGACGAGCTGCGCCTGCTCGTCGAGGAGGACTACGTCGACGCCGAGCTGGCCCTCGGCCGTCACACCGCGCTGGTCGACCCGCTCACGAGCGCGGTCAACGAGCACCCGATGCGCGAGCGGTTCTGGGGTCAGCTGATGACCGCGCTCTACCGCTCCGACCGCCAGGCCGACGCGCTGGCGACGTACGCCCGGGCGCGGGAGCGCTTGGCCGACGAGCTCGGCATCGACCCCGGCCAGGCGCTGCAGCAGCTCGAGCTGGCGATCCTGCGGCAGGACCCGTCGATCGCGCCGCCGCCGCCCTCGTCGGTCGAGGCCCCGGTCACGGCCGTCGCGCCCCGCTCCCCCAGCCGCGTGCCGCGGCCCACGACGCCGACCTTCGGGCGCGAGGCCCTCGTCGCGGACGTCCACGCGCTGCTGCGCCGCGACGACGTGCGGGCGCTGACCCTGACCGGTCCCGGAGGCTCGGGCAAGTCGCGGGTGGCCGCCCTCGCGGCCCTGGCCGCGGAGGAGGACTTCGCCGGCGTCGTGCACCTCGCCCTGACCGAGCAGACCGGGGTCGACCAGGTGCTGGCCGAGGTGGCCCTGGCGCTGACCGGCAGCGACGACGTCGACGGCCTCGACGGGCTCGCGACCGACACCCTGGTGGTGCTGGACAACCTCGAGTCGGTGGAGGGAGCGGCCGAGCTCGTCACGCGCATCGTCGAGCGCACCAGCGGGCCGACGGTGCTCTCGACGAGCCGCCTGCCGCTGCGGATCCGCGCCGAGCACGACGTGCCCGTGCCGCCGCTCGACGTCCCGGGGACGGACGCCGCCGACGCCTCGGTCCTCACCGTGCCGTCGGTGGCGATGTTCCTCGACCGCGCCTCGGCGATCGCGCCGGCCAACGCCCTGGACGGCCGACTCGACGAGGTGGTGGAGCTGTGCCGCTTCCTCGACGGGTTCCCCCTGGCCATCGAGCTCGCGGCCGCCCAGCTCCGCCTGCTCACCCCCGGCGACATCCGTGCCGCCCTCGACCGCGACCTCGGCGTGCTGCAGTCGCGCGGGGTCGACGTGCCCGAGCGGCAGCGCACGCTCGCCGCGACCATCGAGTGGTCCTACGAGCGGCTCGACCCGGCCGCACGCCGGCTGGTGGACCGGCTGGCGCTGTTCGAGCGCAGCTTCACCGTCGAGGCGGTCGAGGCCGTCTGCGACGACGTGCCCGACGTGCTCGGTGCCCTCGCCCAGGTGGTCGAGGCGCGGCTGGTGCGGCCGGCCGAGTCGCGCGTCGAGGTGCGGTTCGTCGCGCTCGGCACGGTGCGTGCCTTCGCCCGGGCCCGGCTGCAGGAGCAGCCCGACGTCGACGCCCGCCGCGCGGCCCTGACCGAGCACCTGCGCGAGCGGGTCGCCACCTGGCGTGCGGAGCTGGACGGGCCGACCGGCACCGCCGTCCTGGGTCGCTACGACGACACCGCGGCCGACCTCGACGCCGCGCTGGACCGGGCGGTCTCGGAGGGCGACGCGTCCCTCGCGGTCGCGCTGGCCGACCTGCTCACCGACTTCTGGATCGCCACCGGCCGCCTCACCGACGGGCTGCGGCGGGCGACCGCGCTGCTCGACCTGCCCGGGCTCACCGACGCCGACCGTGCGGTGGCGCACCTCGTGGCGGGCAAGCTCGCCTATCACCTCACGGACTGGTCGCGGGCCGCCGAGTCGTGCCGGGCAGCGATGGAGCTGACCAGCGACGAGCGGGTGCTCGCCGACGCCCGCTGCCACCTCGGCGCGGCGCTGATGGTGACCGGGTCCCCCGAGGAGGGATCGGCGCTGGCGCAGGACGCGCTGACCGCGGCGGAGGCGCTCGGCGACTACCGCATCACGGTCGTCGCCCTGTCCATGCTGGCGATCGGCTGCGCGGTGCGCGGCGACTTCGCGGCCGAGCGGGCCTACTACGAGCGCCGGCTGGCGGTGGTCGGCGAGCGCGGCGACGCGGCCCGTCTGGCCGACACCCTCAACACCCTCGCCGAGATCGCCCTCGACGACGCCGACGCGGCCAGCGCCCGCGCCTACGCCTCGGAGTCGGTGAGCATCGCCGGGGCAGCCCTCCCCCTCGAGCGTCGCGACGCGACGATCAGCCTGGCCCGCGCAGCGGCCGTCGAGTCGGACCCGGGCGCGCTCGCCGGGCACCTCCGGACGGCGTTCGAGCTGGCCGACCGGACCGGCCAGGCGCTGGCCGTCGCCCAGTGCCTGCGCGTCGGCGGCTGCCTCGCCGTGCTCGCCGACGACCCCGCGCTGGCGGTCCGCGCGTTCGCGGCCGCCCAGCGGCTGTCGCCGTCCCCCTCGGGGACCGACGACCCGATCGAGGCCGACCTCGTCGCCCGCCTGTCGCAGGCGCGCGCCGCGCTGGGCGCCGACGCCTCGCGCGAGTGGACGCTGGGCAGCACGCTCCCGGTCGCCTCGACCCGCACCCGGGTCGACGAGCTGGTCGCCGCGACGCTAAGCCGCCGCTAAGCGCCGGCGCCGAGTCTCCTCCTGTCGGGCCCGCCGGGCCCAGCAGAGGAGACGACATGAGCAACACCCGCAGGCGCCTGACCATCGTCGGAGCGCTCGTCGCCACCGCCGTCCTGGGGACCACGGGGGTGTCCCAGGCCGGGTCGGACAGCGCGGCTCCCCGGCGTGAGGGCCCGGCGGGTCAGGCGGCGGTCAAGCCCGCGCCCGCGGCATCGGCCCGCGCGGCGGCCTTCGACCGCGTCGCCGAGCAGGTCCGCGAGCACGGCAAGCTGCGCGTCACGATCACGCTGGCCGACGCACCGGTCGTCAAGCCCTCCGCGTGGGTGCGCCACGCGCTGACCGAGCAGGCGAGCAAGGGGCGCGCCGCCGCCCTCCGAGCCCTCGGCGGTCCCGCCGGCACCCGCAGCGTGCCCGGTGCCCCGGCGATGACGGCCGTCGTCGACGCTGCCGACGTGGCCGCCCTGCGCCACGAGCCCGCGGTGCGCTCCGTCTCGCGCAGCATGACCTTCACCCAGGCCGGCACCACGACCTTCGGCATCAACAACGGCGTGCAGCTGCCGAGGTGGTGGCACCAGAAGCGGATCGGCCTCGACTGGACCTACGCCAACGGCTTCAACGGTGCGGGCCAGAAGGTCGTCGTGATCGACAGCGGCGTCGACTACACGCACCCCTGGCTGTCCGGGCACGTCGTGGACGGCGCCTGCTTCTCGCAGCAGGGCTGCGGCAACGGGCTCACCTACCGCTACGGCGTCGCGGCCGGCAAGAACTGCACCTACTCCATCAAGTGCGCGCACGGCACCCACGTCGCGCACATCGCCGCCGGGAAGTACGGCGTCGCGCGCTCGGCGGGGATCGTCGCGATCAACGCGAGCACGAGGAGCAGCGCCGGCCACCCGACGTACGTCGACGCGGACCTGATCAACGCGCTCTGGTACTCCTACAACCTCAGCACCGCCCCCGCCGCGGTCAACATGAGCATCGGGTCGAGCAGCGTCTATGCCAACACCTGCGACTCGCTCAACAAGACGATCGCGGACTGGATCACCGCCCTGCGAGCTCGCGGCACAGCGACGGTCGTCTCGGCCGGCAACGGCAACAGCACCACGGGCATCGGCTACCCGGCCTGCATGAGCCGCGCGGTCGTCGTCGGCAACGCGACCCTGACCTCGGCGAGCGGAGTGCCCGCCGTGCTCGGCGGCACCACCGGGGGGTCCAACAGCAACGCCCTGGTCGACCTGTGGGCACCCGGCACGGACATCTGCTCCGCGGTGCCGACGGTCCTCGACAACGACGGGACCAAGGACGGCGTGGACTGCAGCTGGTACGGCACCTCGATGGCCGCTCCCCAGGTGGCGGGATCGTTCGCGGTCCTCAAGGCCGCCCGGCCGTCGTACACCGTCGACCAGGAGCTGTCCGCCTTCGTCCGCAACGGCTTCGGCATCACCGACTCCCGCAACGGCGTCCGCCGCTCGATGGTGAGCGTCTCCAACGCCGTCTACTACGGCTGAGAGGCAGGACACCATGACCACGAAGACCCGCACCGCACTGCTGACCCTGGTCGTCGCGATCCTGCTGTCGTTCGTCTCGGCCGCGCCCGCCTCGGCCGCGACGGTCCAGAACCGCAGCGGCTACACCGGCTCGATCACCCTCAAGGGCGCGATGACGATCGGTCAGGACCAGATGGTCTACAACACCTGCTGCAGCTATGTCCTCAAGCGGTTCACCAACGCCGGCTTCACGGCCTACCCGACCACGGCGTTCAGCGGCCGCCAGACCATCTCCGCGATGTACGGCCTGCAGCGCTGGAACGGCAGCAGCTGGGTGATCGAGCGCCAGAGCGGCACCTACTCGGGCACCGTCTCCCCCGGCGGCAGCCTCAGCTTCCCCGCGGTGACGCTCGAGTCGTCCAACCGGACCGGGCAGTTCCCCTACCGCATCGTGATCTCGGTGATGTGGACGCGGACGTACGCCGGCACGACGCTCGGCGGCGAGAACGTCGTGTCCAACCGCCTCGCCGACAACGTCTGCTCGACCCGCTTCACCCGCTGCACGCCCTACACCGACAGCGTGGTGATGTGAGCGCTGGGCAGGATGGCGCCATGAGCACCCTCGAGCAGCTCGACGACGACCTGTGGACCTGGTCGGCTCCCCGGCAGGGTCGGCCCGCGGTGATGCGGTCCTACCTCCTGGCCGGCGACGTGACGACGCTGGTCGACCCGCTCGCGACGGAGGCGCTGGACGACCTGGCCGGCGACCGGGTGCGGATCCTCGTGACCACGCCGTTGCACGTCCGCGGAGCCGAGGCGCTGCGGGACCGGTGGTCCGACCGGGAGGTCACCATCCACGGCCACCATCGGGTGGCGGGCAAGCTGGTCGACACCCGGGGGTTCGAGGCCGTGGCTCCGGGTGACGACCCGGACGGCCCCTTCGTCATGGCCCTTGGCTCACCGCCACGACCCGAGCAGCCGTGGGTGATCCCCGGACACCGGGCGATCGCGTTCGGCGACACGGTCGTGGAGGAGGACGGCGAGCTGCGGGTGTGGCCGCGACTGCGACCCGACGCACTGGCCAAGGGCGCCTACGAGGCGAAGCTGCTGCCCACGCTCCGGCCGATGGCCGAGCTGGACGTCGACCGCGTGCTCATCACCCACGGGGCGCCCGTGCTGAGGGACGGCGCAGCGGAGCTGGGTCGCGCACTCGAGCGGCCGATCTGGAAGCGCGCCGAGCTCTACTGAGCGCCGGCACGACCCGCGGTTGTGCCGGCTGCGAGGTCACGGCAGGCTGGCCGCGTGGAGCGCGTGGTGGGGATCGGTGGACTGTTCCTGAGGTCGGCGGACCCGGCGGCCCTGGCGGAGTGGTACCGCGACGCCCTCGGGCTCGACGCCGACCAGCACGGCCTCTGGTTCCCCGAGGCGGGGATGACGGTGTTCGCGACCTTCGAGCACGACACCGACTACCTCGGTTCGCGCGACCAGCGGGTGATGCTCAACTTCCGGGTGCGCGACCTCGACGCGATGCTCGCCCAGCTGCGGACGCACGGGGCTGAGGTCGACCCCGAGCTCCAGGAGATGGAGGGGGTCGGCCGTTTCGGTTGGGTCACCGACCCCGAGGGCAACCGCGTCGAGCTCTGGCAGCCGGCCTAGCCCGTCACCACGACGAGCCGCAGTCCCGACCCACCGGCGAACGAGCCGATCAGCGCCGGCCCGTCGGGTGCGTCCGCGAGCCGGCGCATCACGTGCAGCTCCGCCTCGCCCGCGCGTACGACGGACCGGTCGCCCCGGTCGTCGACCGTGACGGGTGTGCCCGGGTCGTGCGTGGGCACGTCGGCCCCGTCGCCGCGGGCGGTCGTGGTCGGCTCGCGCACGATCTCGGTGCCGTCCGCGAGCCGGACGTGCAGGTCGGCGTGCCGCCCGCCGCTGCGGATCGTGTCGAGCACGGTCGCGACGAAGACCGGGTCGCCCGCCGCGTCGTACACCCAGCGAGGTCCGAGCACCGAGTGCTGCATCGTGCCGATCAGGTGGGTATCGCCGTCGGGCAGCGGGGCGCCGCGATAGGTCACCGGCACGAAGAGGGTGGATCCGCTCGCCGACCCGAACAGGAAGCACTCGATGCCGACCTCGCCGGCCGGGTCGTCGAGGCGGAAGGTGCCGACCGGGCCCCGCTCGGACTCACCGTCCCACCAGGGTCGTTCCCGCAGCCAGGGGTCGACCAGCTCGTCCTTGCGTGGCGAGATCGTCGCCTCGTGCAGCAGCGCCATGGAGGCAGGCTAGCCCGGCGGCGAACCCGTCCGGCAGCACGAAAACCAAGTCCGCAGGATTGCTGTGTTTCATACAACAATCACGGGGGCAGGCTTCTCTCAGTCCATCCACCGATGGTCGTCACACAGGCGGCCCGGCGGAGTCGCCTAGTGGGAGGAACCCCTTCAATGTTGTGGACCATCCTGATCGTGCTCGCCATCATCGCGCTGATCGTCTTCATCCTGAACCGCAGTCGAGGTGGCGGCCGCGTCTGAGCGACCCCTACCACGTCCACGGCCCCGTCACCCTCGGTGACGGGGCCGTTGCGCGTCCTCCTCAGGTACGCACTGCGTAGTGCACGTGGGTGGCGTACGCCGAGCTGACGACCTGCCGCACCTCGAGGTCGAGGTCGTGCTCGAACCCCTCGAAGAGCCGCTTGCCACCACCGAGGACGACCGGCGCGGTCGAGAGGACGAGCTCGTCCACGCGACCCTGCGCGAGCGCCTGGCGGATGACGTCGGCGCCCCCGCCGATCGAGACGTCCTTGTTCCCGGCGGCATCGTGCGCGCGGTCGAGGGCCTCGCCGAGGTCGCCGACGAACGTGAAGCCTGCTCCCGGCGCCGGTTGCTCGTCGACCCTGTGGGTGAGCACGAAGAGGTCGCAGGGGAACGGGTTCGTGCCGCCCCAGCCACCCGCCGCGTCGTACATCCCGCGACCGACGACGCTCGCCCCGATCCGCTCGAGGAGCTCGTCGTAGAGCTCCTTGTCCGGGCTCTTCATGGTGAAGTCGTGCCCGCCCGCATAGGTCCACGGCCCGCCCATCACCCAGTAGTGCAGCCGCTCTCCCCCGCGCCCGAGCCCCTGCCCGGCGTGGTCGTCGGGGCCGGTGACGTAGCCGTCGACGGACGTGGTGATCGATGCGATGACCTTGCTCATGAGTCCTCCTGGTGTCACCGGTATCGACCCGGGGAGCGGCCCGGACTCATCGGCGTCAGCCGACGTACCACCCGGGGGCGTCGTCCGCCGGGCCGTGCCAGCCCCACTCGCTGAGGATCGCCACGAACTCCTCGCGGTCGTACCTGCCGAAGGTCGAGTGCAGCTCGGCGTACTTCAGGCCCGCGTCCCGCGCGATCTGGCGCGGGAGGTCGCCCTCGCCGTGGCCGGCGGCGTTGAGCACGATCCCGTCGCGGCCACCGAAGTCGGGCAGATAGACGGAGAACACCGTGGAGCCGGTCGCGCTGTCGAGGACGTACGACGTCTCGACGTCGATCCCGAGCCGCTCGCCGGCCTCCTCCCACGCGGCCTCGAGGCGCGCCGCCAGATCATCGGACATGGAGCGAGTATGCGCCCCACGAGCGCGGGTGGCCGTAGGGTCGAGGCATGGACGAGGCCGCGCGCACCACCTACATCCTGGTCGACGGCGAGAACATCGACGCCACGCTCGGCACCTCGATCCTCGGGCGCCGGCCGCGCCCCGACGAGCGCCCGCGGTGGGAGCGGCTCCTGCAGTTCGGCCGGGAGCGTTGGGCACAGCCGGTCAGCGGCCTGTTCTTCCTGGCGGCCAACAACGAGCTCCCGATGTCGTTCGTCCAGGCGCTGCTCGCCCTCGACTACAAGCCGATCCCCCTGTCCGGCGGCAGCGGCGAGAAGGTCGTCGACATCGCGATCCAGCGGACGCTGGCCGAGCTGCGCAACCGGGACGCCGACGTGCTCCTGGTCAGCAACGACGGCGACTTCGTCGACCAGGTCACCGACCTCCTCGACGGCCGACGCGTCGGCGTCATCGGGTTCACCGAGTTCCGCTACAGCGGCTACGGCGACCTGGTCGAGGACGGCCTGGAGATGTTCGACCTCGAGTTCGACGTGCGCGCGTTCAAGGAGCAGCTGCCGCGGGTGCGCATCATCCCGATCGACGAGTTCGACCCGGCCCAGTTCCTCTGAGCCGACCGGGGCCGCGGTATCACCGACGCGACCGGGCGCCTCCTCCTTCGCACTGCCCCACGCATCGAAGGAGCCCCCAATGTCCGCCACCAAGAGACTCATGTCCCTCGGCGCCCTGCTGACAGCGCTGTTCGCCCTCTTCCTCGTGCCCGCGCCGGCGCAGGCGGCGAACCAGTACGGCGTGGAGATCAGCAACCTCCGCACCGGCCTCAGGGCCGACGTCATGTGGGCCTCGACCGCGCCCTACCAGGGCGTCTTCCTGTGGCCTGACAACACGAGCGCCTCGCAGGAGTTCGACCTGCTCGACAGCGGCAACGGCTACTTCCGGATCCGCGCGCGGCACTCGGGCCAGTGCCTGATGCTCGACTGGCGCGGCGGCTCCTACGTCAACGGGACGCCGGTCATCCAGTACCCGTACTGCGGCACCGGCTATGCGCCCAACGAGTGGCGCCGCGGCTGGGTCAGCATGCCGGCGTCGTGCTCGGGCAACATCTGCAGCTCGACCGGCACGCAGTACCCGGTCCTGATCAACCGCATGACCGGCAAGTGCCTGGACTCCCGGTCCAACGGCACCCCGCAGGCGCAGGCCGTCCTGCAGCAGTGGGACTGCATCCGCTGGGCCAACGACTGGAACGCCGGCAACCAGCTGTGGCGGTTCGGCAACGAGGGCTATCTCTGATCTGGGTGCTCACGCACACGGTCGCCGGCGGGGCCCACTATGGTTCCGCCGGTGACCACACCTTCTCGGGTCGATGACTCGGCCACGCCCTCCGCCACCTTCCCACCGCCCACGGGCGCACAGATCCTCCGCGCGCTCCGCGCACCGGTCGTCGCCTACGGCTGGACCCTCCTCGGCGCGGTCGTCATGACGGTGCTGATCCTGGTCGCTGCCAACGTCGGCTCGACCGGCGAGGCCACCGGCGTGGAGTCCGACGACACCAACTCCGTCGGCGTGCTGGTCGGGATGCCCTTCCAGATCGCGGCGATGGCGCTCCTCGGATCCCTCCACTTCACCGACGAAGGCTTCGGCGCCTCCCTCTTCCTGCCGCCGCTGGTCCTGACGCTGGTGTACGTCGCGACGACCGTGCGCTCGGCCCGTCGGTCCGAGGTCGTCCCGGCCGCGGGCACTCGCGGCCTCCTCGGCGTCATCGTCGGCTTCGCGACGGCAGTCGTCGTCACGCTCCTCACGTGGGCCCTCGCGATGCGGACCGACGGTGTCTCCATCCACGCCGCGTCAGCGCCGCTGTTCTTCGGCGTCTGGGTCCTCACCGGCGTGGCGTCGTACGTCGGCACGTCGCGCGGGGCGGGGGCATCGCTGCCGTCGTGGTTCTCCTCGGACTACGTCGCGGCCGCGCGTGTGTGGCTCGGTTCGGTGGCGGTCTGGGTCGCCGGCGCCTTCGTCGTCTCCGTCGTGGCCGCCGCGATCAGGGAGGGGGTGTGGTTCGCGATCGTCGCTCCGCTGTGGGGCGTGACGTCGGGGCTCTACACCTACGCCATCGCGCACCTGGGCGGGGTGTCCCTGGCCGGCCAGACCGTGGCCCTCGGCGACTTCGACACGGTGTGGACGATCGCCATGGTCGTCGGCGCCCTCCTGCTGTCGGTCCTCACCAGCATCGCCTGGCACCTGCGCCGTGACACCTCGGCGGCCTCCCTCGCCCAGCCGCAGTCGTGGGTCACACTCCCGGCGACGTATGCGGCCGGTGGCATCCTCGTCGTGCTCGTGCCGAGCGTCGTGCTCGGCGGGGCCCTGGGGGGCTTCGGAGGGTCGGTGACCGTGCGTCCGGCCCTGTGGTCGGTCCTCGTCCTCGTCCTGTGGGGTGGTGCGGTCGAGGCGTCCAGCCGGTTCGTGGCCCCCAGCCTGGCGACCGGCCTGCCCCCGCGCCTGGAGCGCGTCCTGCGCGGACCCGAGCGGCCGGTCCCCGTCGCGGACGGTGGGACCGCCACCCCGGTCGCTGCGCGCCCCCTGACTCCCGAGGAGCGGGCGCGCTACAAGCGGTACTCGATCATCGGCGGCGGTCTGGTCGCCCTGGCTCTCGCCGCCTGGATCACGGTCTCCGTGGTGAACAGCCAGTTCTTCGGTCCGGAGAAGCAGGTGCGGGCCTACCTGGATGCCGTGGTGGACGGGGACCTCGAGGAGGCGCGGGACCTCGCGCCGACCGACGACGACATGGCCGACGACGGTCTCCTGACGAGCGAGGTCTACCGAGGCTCTGAGAACCGCGTCACCGGCTACGAGCTCGGCGACGTCGAGGAGGACGGCGACACGGTGACGGTGGAGGTCGAGCTCGAGGGGACGGGCTCGACCTCGAGCACCGAGCTGCACCTCACCCGCGACGGGAAGACCGCCGTGCTCTTCGACAGCTGGCGGGTGACGGACGGGGGCCTTGCCCGACCGGTGTCCGTCTCCGCCCCCGAGAACGCGGAGGACCTGACGGTCAACGACGTCGCGGTCGGGTCGGTCGAGGGCGACGTGTGGCTGCTGCCCGGTGACTACGACATCGACCCGTTCGCCGGGAACCAGTGGCTGGAGAGCTCCGGCGAGCCGGTCACGATCACCGCGGAGGACGGCTACCAGTACGCCGAGGTCTCGGGCGCAGTCGCGTCGGAGGAGTTCAGGACCGAGGTGCAGCGCCAGCTCGATGACCTGCTCGCCGAGTGCATGGCGTCAACCGAGCTGGAGCCGGAGAACTGCCCCAACTCCGCGTACGCCGGCACGGACGTGCGCAACGTGACGTGGACGATGACCACCCCGCCCGTGCCTGACTTCGACAGCTTCGACGGGACCTTCCCCGCCGACCTCAGCTACGGCGACAGCGGTCAGGCCGTGGTGACCTACGAGTCCGACGAGTCCTACGGGTTCGGCCCCAAGGACTGGCAGCCGCAGCAGGAGGAGTCGGAGCTCTACCTCGACTCGCTCACCGTGACCGAGGAGGGCGACGGTCTCCTGGTGACGATCGGCAGCTGACCACCGGCCGCGCGGTCAGGAGTAGCGGTGGCTCTTGGCCGCGTGGCCGTGCTCGCGGGTGCAGGTCTTGCCGCCCATGTTGCGGTGGCCGCAGAGCGCCTCGGCGGGTGCGCCCTCGGGGGCGGCCGGGGTCGCCTTGGCGGGGCTCGCCTCCGGGGTGGGTGCGGCCACCTTGCGGGCGGCCGGCGCCGGCTTGGTGGAGCGGTCCGCCATCGCCTGGTAGCGCGCCTCGCGCATGGCCCGCAGGTTGTCCATCTTGCTCATCGCCGCATCACCTCCCGAGCCTAGGCCGGGGCCGGTGATCGCCCCGACAGGCTCGCCGCGCCCGCAGCGGTCACGGGGCGCGGTTCACGAAGCGGAACTGCACGCGCACCGAGCTGTCGAGCCGCACCATCAGCGTCGAGTCGCTGGCCGACCACTTCTCCGGCACGAGGAACATGACACCGTCGCCCTGGATCAAGACGCGGAAGCCGCGGTAGCGGTAGCGGAACTTCTCGTCCTCCGCCGCCGGGAGGCTCTTCTCCGTCACGATCCCGTCGGTGAGGAACAGCCGCTCCTGGGTGTCGAGGATGACCGGGGGCAGCTCGTCGAGGTTGCGTGCCGTGCGCATGCCGTTGCCACGGCCCGTCCACTCCGCGACGGTCGCCGTCGACCAGAACAGGCAGCCCACGATGGCGACGACCGCGAAGGCCAGCACGCCCCGTCGTACGGTCCGGTTCTCGGGGTCCAGCGACTCGAAGATCGTGGGCGCGTTGGGCATGCGGATCGCATAGAGCACGGCGCCGCTCCCGGCGGCCAGGAGCAGCGGCGTCGCCAAGGGGTACGCCGGCCAGTCGCCGAACGCGGAGTAGCCACCGATCAGCACCAGTGCGGCCAGCACGCCGAGGGCCCCGGCCAGCAGGAGCGCGCGCACCATCACCGGCGGCAGCGGGTGCCGGCGGAGCGCCAGGTGGAGCAGGAGCAGGCCTGCCCCACCCAGCGAGATCGCGAGCAGGGGCACGAGGAGCGCGGCGGGGCTGCGCATCACGTAGTCCTGCGTGCTGAGCCCGATCGTGTCGACGTCCAGCCCGAAGTAGCGGAACTGCGCGCGCGAGGAGACGTAGCCGAAGTAGAAGAGCAGCGAGCTCAGCAGGGTCGCCGGTGCGACGAAGCGGCTGCCGAGGCTGAACCACTTGTCGAAGACGGCAGCCCGGGACTCTGCCGTGGACCCTGCCGTGGACCCTGCCGTGGAC
>CAZKZQ010000009.1:0-5297 GCA_964557235.1 uncultured Nocardioidaceae bacterium | reverse complement strand
CTGCCGTGGACCCTGCCGTGGACCCTGCCGTGGACTCGTCCGCCACCCTCAGCCCCCGTCGCTCTCGAGCTCCGACGGGGCGGGTTCGAGCCCGATCGGCTGAGGACCCGCCGCGGCGACCTCGTCGCGGAAGGCCTCGCACTCGGCGACCTGGTCGGGTGCGCACGACAGCACGCCGGCGGTGAACGTCATCGTGCGGTCGGCGTCGAGCGTCGGGCCGGTCCAGGTCACCGCGACGTAGCAGCGCTGGCTCCCGGTGATCCGGACCTCCCCGTCGAGGCACGGAGGGGTGTCGCCCTCGCACGGCTCGTCGGAGACGGCGAACCCGTCGGCAGGCTCGAAGGCGACGCCGGTGACGGTGATCGCAGCCCAGTCGGGCAGCTCGGGCGGCGTGGTCCAGCCGACGTCCACGCACTGCAGCGTGTCCGACACGACGACCGTGTTGCCGCCGATCGGGAGGCCCGGCAGCTCGACCGCGACCGGGTCGTTGCTGGGCGCCTCAGGCTCCTCGGTGGCGGAGGTGTCCTCCGCCTCAGGGGCGTCGGTGTTCTCCACGACGGTGTCGCCGGAGGTGTCCTGGGTGTCGTCGCTCGGGCCGCAGGCCGCGGCTCCCGCGGGCAGCAGAAGGGCGCAGAGCATCACTGCCACTCGCTGGCCCCTGGTCAGGGGCTCGGTCCGACTCCTCCGCACGGCGCCCTCCTGAGGGCCCGACGTCCGCATGAGGCAAGGCGTCTGCGCTCTCCACGGTGCTCTCGTGCGGAGGAGCCGTCAAGAGCTCTGGTGATCGCGCAGCCAGCTCGCGATGGCCACGACGTCCAGCTCGCCGGCGGCAGCCGACACGACCATCTGCTCAGCATCGTCGACGGTGTAGGACAGATCGCGACGGTTGAGCAGGTGGAAGACCCTGCATGCGGACCACGCCAGCCGCTTGTTCCCATCGACGAGACAGTGGTTGCGCACCAGGGAGTGCAGGAGCGCAGCCGCCTTGTCCTCGAAGGTCGGATAGGCCTCCTCCCCGAAGACCGTGGTCATCGGCCGGGCAGCGGCCGCAGCCAGCAGGCCAGGCTCACGAACGGCGACCTCGCCCAGCACACCCGCAGCAATCTCCAGCAGGTCGCTCACGGAGAGGAAGTCCAGCTGCTCCTCACTCACCGGCCGAGTCGATCGAGGAGCTCACTGTCCTCGGCGCGCACGCGGTCGATGGCGGAGAGCAGCCGCTGAGGTCGATCAGAGACGTACTGCGCGATCGCCGTCCTGGCGACTTCCTGCATCGACCGCCCCTCCTGCTCGGCCTTCGCCCGCAAGGCGGCGCTCTCCTCGTCGGTGAGCCGCAGATTCATAGCCATGAAGGGACGGTACCAAGTCGGTACCAACCTACCCAAGCGCTTGCGCCCAGTACGGTCGGGCGATGATCAGTCAGCCCTCCCCTGCCGGCGATCTCACTCTCGGGCACCTGCTCCAGGCCGCGGGCATCACGGATGCGGACGCCGCGATAGCGATTCGCCACACGGTCCGACCCAAGGACCCGACGTCGTTGCGCGACCTGTCCCCCGAGGGAGTGCTGGCCTACACCCGTGTGCAGAAGCTCGAGACCAGGATCTTCCCGAAGGACCCTCCACCCCTCTGGCTGATCTTCATGGCCGAGGGCCAGCGCGGCACCAACTCCCGCTTCCACATCGCCTACGAGAACCGAGGCGAGGTCCGCGACGAACGAAGTGCGGAGTTTCGGTCCTACGACATCCACCCGTCACCGATGCTCGCGTCGCTCCAGAACCGTCTGGTCATCAACTGGGGAACGGATCCCATCCGATGGGCCAAACGCGGTTCCACGGCAGCCGCGCTGCCCGTCATCGAGATCGCCGATCCGACCGTCGTGCCGTTCCCCGGCTACGGCAGCGTTCTGCTCCCGTACGACGAGCTTCGACAAGTGGTCGATGATCCGCGCTTCGCGGAGTGGCGGACGGCCCTCAGCTCGGTTCAGGGAATCTACGCGATCTCGGATGCTCGCACGGGCCAGCTCTACGTGGGCAAGGCTGATGGGAGCGAGCGGATCCTCGGCCGCTGGACCCAGTACGCGCAGGACGGTCACGGCGGCAACAAGGCGTTGAAGGAGCTCGGGGTCAAAGACGTGAAGCACAGGCACGACTTCGTCTTCAGCATCCTGCGAGTCTTCGACCCCTCGGCATCGATGACCGAGGTCAACGGAGCGGAGTCGCACTTCAAGAAGGCGCTCCTGACCCGTCAGTTCGGACTCAACCGCAACTGACGCCCGGCGACCGCCTCTGATCAGTCGCGCGGGTGCTTGTGGCGCGGCTTCTTCTTGAAGTCCTTCTTGGGCGGACCGCTCGGCCGGTCACCGAACCGGTCGTCCGACGCGCCGCGCGGCCCGGGCTGCTCGCGGCGCAGCTCGATCAGCTTGCCGGAGATGCGCGTGCGCTCGAGGGCAGCCTGCTGGTCGGCGGTCATGGAGGCCGGCAGCTCGACGTACGAGTGGTCGCCGCGGATGTCGATCTTGCCGAAGTCCCCGCGGTTGAGGCCGCCCTCGTTGGCGATCGCGCCGACGATCTGGCGCGGCTCGACCTTGTGGCGCTTGCCGACGGCGATCCGGTACGACGCCAGGGGTACGTCGGAGCGCGGCGCACGCTCGCGCGGGCCGCGGTCGCGGGGCGGGCGGGCCGGACGGGACCGGTCGTCACGGTCGCCCCTGTCGCCGCGCTCGAAGACCTTCCTCGGCGGCTCGGCCGCGATCTCCGCGGCCGGGTCGAGCAGCAGGGGGGTCTCGCCCTGCGCGACCACCGCGAGTGCGGCGGCGACGTCGACCTCGGGCACGTCGTACTCGTTGACGTAGTGCTTGATGATGTCGCGGAAGCCCTCGATGCGGTCGGCCTTCTGCAGCGCCTCGGTGATGGCGTCGTCGAACCTCGCGAGGCGCGTCGTGTTGACGTCCTCGGCCGAGGGCAGCTGCATCTGGGTCAGCGGCTGGCGCGTCGCCTTCTCGATGATCTTGAGGAGGTAGCGCTCGCGCGGCGTGACGAACGAGATCGCGTCACCGCTGCGGCCGGCGCGACCGGTGCGGCCGATCCGGTGGACGTAGGACTCGGCGTCGGTCGGGATGTCGTAGTTGACGACGTGGCTGATCCGCTCGACGTCGAGACCGCGGGCGGCGACGTCGGTGGCGACGAGGATGTCGAGCTTGCCGGCCTTGAGCTGGTTGATCGTGCGCTCGCGCTGCACCTGGGCGACGTCACCGTTGATGGCCATCGCGGAGTAGCCGCGGGCGCGCAGCTTCTCGGCCAGCGTCTCGGTCTCGTTCTTGGTGCGGACGAAGACGATCATGCCCTCGAAGTTCTCGACCTCGAGGATGCGCGTGAGGGCGTCGACCTTCTGCGGATAGCTGACGATCAGGTAGCGCTGGGTCGTGTTGGCCGACGTGGTCGTCTTGGACTTGACCGTGATCTCGACGGCGTCGTTGAGGTACTTCTTCGCGATCCGCTTGATCTGCGCCGGCATGGTCGCGCTGAACAGCGCGACGTGCTTGTCGTCCGGGGTCTCGGCGAGGATCGTCTCGACGTCCTCGGCGAAGCCCATCTTGAGCATCTCGTCGGCCTCGTCGAGCACGAGGAAGCGCAGCTCCGACAGGTCGAGCGTGCCCTTCTCGAGGTGGTCCATGATCCGGCCGGGGGTGCCGACGATCACGTGCACGCCGCGGCGCAGGGCCGAGAGCTGCTGGCCGTAGCCCTGGCCGCCGTACACCGGCAGCACGTGGAGGCCCGGCAGGTGCGCGGCGTAGCGCTCGAACGCTTCCGCGACCTGGAGCGCGAGCTCACGGGTGGGGGCCAGGACGAGGGCCTGCGGCGTCTTCTGCTTCAGGTCGATCTGGCTCAGGATCGGGATCGCGAACGCGGCGGTCTTGCCCGTGCCGGTCTGCGCGAGACCGACGACGTGGCGCCCGTCCAGCAGGGCCGGGATGGTCGCGGCCTGGATCGGGGAGGGGGACTCGTAGCCCACGTCCTTGAGCGCCTTGAGCACACGCTTGTCGATGCCGAGGTCGTCGAACGTGGTGCTTGTATCAGGTTGATCGTCACTCGACATGGATCAAGGGTATGGGCCAGGGTCCGGTTCGCCCGAATCCCGAGGCCCCGACGTGGGCGGACTCACGCGGGACCCGCACTGTTGAGCAGTCGCGTCGACCGGACTTAGGTTCGGTCCAGTCGCCCTCAGGGCTCCGACCGAGGAGGTCACCAGTGAGCAGACAGGTGCTACGGACCGAGGCTGCGCCGGCGTCGCCGCTCTACGCGCAGGGCGTCAAGGCGGGGCCCTTCATCCACGTGTCCGGCATGGTCGGCGTCGACGTCACGACCGGCCGGCTCGCGGGGTCGACGATCCAGGAGCAGACCCGCCAGGCGCTGGCCAACTGCCTCGCGGTCGTCGCGGCCGGCGGCGGGTCGCTGGAGGACGTGGTCGAGGTCGGCGTCCTGCTCGCCGATCCCGACGACTTCGCGGGCATGAACGAGGCGTACGCCGAGGTGCTCGGCGCCGACCCGCCGGCGCGCTACGTCGCCAAGCTCGGCGCCGTCATCCCCGAGGTGCGGGTCTCGATCCGGATGACCGCGGCCACGGACTGAGCGCCCACCTGGCCCGTTCGGGCTATCGACGTGCCCCGCTGTGGCTAGGGCACAGTTGAAGCGCCTACTCCTGGGGAGGCCGCGATGGAAGCCGTGAGAGTCGACCGGATCAGCGTCGAGCAGACCGATCTCATGCAGGCCGACGCCGACGTGCTGGTCATCCCCGCCACGTCACTGGGCACCTTCGGCCAGCCCTGGCTCGGCATGGTCACCCGCCTGGCCGGACTGGAGCGGGTCGAGGAGATCGAGCTGGGCGGTCTGCGGACCGTCCCGATCTCGGTGGGTCGGCACGCCCTGCTCGCGTTCGCGGCGACGCGCAGCCCCGACCAGGACGCCGACGAGCGGATCGTCGAGAGCATCGGGCGCGCCCTGGCGATGCTCGCCCGCGACAACCCGACGGTCGAGGTGATCGCCTCCCCGAGCCTGGGCACGGGGGCGGGCCACCTCGCGCTCGAGCTCTCGGTCCCCGCCCTGGTCCGGGGTTTCCTCTCCGAGCCGTGCGACGCACGGCTCCTGCTCGTCGCCCAGGACGCCTCGATCGCCGACCAGCTGCGACGCCTGGTCGACCCGTACGCCGCGGAGCCGCTCGGCGAGTCCGCCGCGTCCGCGCCGACCTCGAAGGCCTCACCGTCCGGCGCCCCGCCGCCGACCCCGCCACCGCCTCCTCCCCCG
>CAZKZQ010000008.1:0-31899 GCA_964557235.1 uncultured Nocardioidaceae bacterium | reverse complement strand
GATCGTGCTCGGCCAGGCAGGCAACGACACCATCACGATGGAGAAGACCCTCACGCTCCCGCGCTTCCTCTACGGCGGCGACGGCAACGACACCCTCAACGGCGGCAATGCGACTGGCGTGCAGGTCGGCGGCGGGGGCGACGACCGGCTCACCGGAGGCAACGGACGGGACCTGCTGCTCGGCGGGACCGGGGCGGACACCCTGTCCGGCGACAACGGCGACGACCTGCTCGTGGCCGGCACGACGTCGTACGACGCGGCGACGGTGGCCAACCAGCAGAAGCTCTGCGCGATCTCGGCGGAGTGGAACGGCGGCTCCGCCTACGCGACTCGGGTCGCTCACCTCACCGGGACAGCCGGTGGTGTCAATGGGTCGGTCTTCCTGCGGCCCGGCGTGGAGGCTCTCGACGACTCCAGCCGCGACACGCTCACCGGGGGGAACGGCGTGGACTGGTTCCTGCTCAACCGTGCCGGAGCGGGCACGCTCGACGCCTCGGACCGGGCGAACCCGGAGGTCGGCACCGACCTGTAGTCAGTCGAGCAGCGCCTTGATGTCGTCGGCGTCGAGGATGCCGCCGGCGTCGCCCGTGCCGTCGACGACCTGGCTGAACAGCGCCTGCTTGCGCTGCTTGAGCGCCATCACCTTCTCCTCGATCGTGTCGGTCGCGACGAGGCGATAGACGATCACCGGCTTGCGCTGCCCGATGCGGTGCGCCCGGTCGACGGCCTGGGCCTCGACGGCGGGGTTCCACCACGGGTCGAGGACGTAGACGTAGTCGGCCTCGGTCAGGGTCAGTCCCACTCCCCCGGCCTTGAGGCTGATCAGGAAGACCGCGGCGTCGCCCTCCTTGAAACCGCTCACGATCTCGCCCCGCTTGCGCGAGCGCCCGTCGAGGTAGGACGAGGCGATCCCCTCGGCGTCCAGCCGCGCACGCACGCGGGTGAGGTAGGAGGTGAACTGGCTGAACACCAGCGCCCGGTGCCCCTCGGCACCGATCTCGAGCAGGTGGTCGACGAGCACGTCGAGCTTGGCCGACCCCACGCCGTCGTACGCCGGGTCGATCAGCGAGGCGTCGAGGCTCAGCTGCCGCAGGCGGGTGAGGGAGCGCAGGATCGCGATGCGCTTGCGGTCGAAGTCGCCGAGCAGCCCGAGCACCTCCTGGCGCTCCCGCTGCAGGTGGGTCTGGTAGATCCGGCGGTGCTTGGGGGTGAGCTCGACCTCGAGCACCTGCTCCTGCTTGGCCGGCAGGTCGGCGGCGACCAGGTCCTTGGTGCGGCGCAGCAGGAACGGGCGGACCCGGCGCTGGAAGCGCTCGAGCGCGCCCGCGTCGCCCTCGCGCTCGACCGGGTCGGCGACCTGCTCGACGAACCGCCGCGGATGGGGATAGAGCCCGGGCGCCACGATCGAGAGCAGCGACCACAGCTCGAGCAGGCGGTTCTCCATCGGGGTGCCGGTCAGCGCCAGGCGGAACGGCACGTCGAAGCGGCGGATGCCCTGGTGGGTCTTGCTCTGGTGGTTCTTGACCGTCTGCGCCTCGTCGAGCACGAGCCCGCCCCACGGCAGCGCGAGGTAGTCGTCGATCTCCAGCCGCAGCAGGGTGTAGGACGTCACCACGATGTCGGCGCCCGCGTGGACCTCGGCGAGCGACCCGCCCCGGCGCGAGCGCGACGAGGTGACGGTGCGGACCACGAGCCCCGGGGTGAACGTCGCGGCCTCGTGGGCCCAGGTCGAGACCACGCTGGTCGGAGCCACGACGAGGAAGGGCCCGTCGGTCCCCCCGCTGGTCGAGGACCCGCGGGCGTGGGCGATCAGGGCGAGCGTCTGGAGCGTCTTGCCCAGGCCCATGTCGTCGGCCAGGATCCCGCCCAGCCCGAGCTGCCACAGCAGCACCAGCCACCGGAACCCCTCGAGCTGGTAGGACCGCAGGTCGGCCTCGACGCCCTCGGGCTTCACGTCGGGCAGTCCGTGGAGGTCGCGCAGCTGGCGGGCGGCGGACTGCCACTGCCGGACCCAGGCACTCGCCTGCTCGTCGACCACGCCGACCTCGTCGAGCTCCTCCCACAGGCCGAGGTCGTGGGTGTGCAGGCGGACCGCGTCGTCGGGCTGCTCGCCGAGCTCGCGGGCCTCCATGACCAGGTCGTAGAGCCCGGCGAGCTCCGGGGTGTCGAGCCTGATGTGCGTGCCGCTCTTGAGGACGATGCGCTCCTGGCCGTTGGTCATCGCCTCGATCAGCGTGGCCAGCCCCAGGTGGTGCTTGCCGATCCTGATGACGACCTCGAGGTCGAGCCAGTCGGTGCGCGGCGAGGTGTGCGCCGACGGCCCGCCCGCCTCCTCGCCGCGGGGCACGAACGACACCTCGGGCCGCTCGGTGGCCTCCTCGAAGCGCGGCCGCACGCCCGTCTCGTCGACCTCGACCTGACCGCCGCGCTCGAGCGGGACGAGCACCTCGTCGTGGAAGGAGACGGCCTGGAAGCCGGTGAAGGTGCGCGCCGGCTCGAGCCCGAGAGCGCGCCGCCCCTCGTTGCACAGGAGGTAGGCCATGTCGTCGGTGAGGTCGAGGTCCTCCAGCACGGCGCGCTCGCGGGCGAGGTCACGGACCCCGCGATGCCCGCGCGTCTCGCCGAGGCCGTAGACCCGGTCGTCGCCCTCGCCGTCGGGTCCGTGTCCGATGCGGTAGCGCCACTCCCAGCTGACGTCGACGTGGTCGGCAGCGCGCCAGCGCACCCGCAGGGCGAGCCGCGGCGGCACCTGGGCCGGCACGGTGACCGAGGCGTCGCCCGAGGCCACCGGCAGCTGACGAGCGAGCCGCGGCAGCGTCTCGGCGAGCAGCTCGCCGGCCGACTCCGCGGGGACGAGCAGGCCCTCGTCGGCGGCGAGCAGGCGCCTCGCCCGCGGACCGACCGGCTTGGTCAGCGGCCCGACCACGACCGCCCAGTGCGGCCCCTCGCGCCCGGCCTCGGCCCCCTCGAGCCGTCGCCACAGCGCCACGCCGTGGCCGTCCTCGCCGAGCGGCTCGACCAGGTCGCCGGTGTGCCACGTGCCGTCGTGGGCGACCCCGAGGTGGAGCCGGACCTCACCGCCCGGGCCGCCGTCGCGGCGTACGTCGGCGGTGACGGTGAGCGGCGACGGCGCGAGCGCCACCGAGCCGAGGTCGCCTGCGGGCACCAGCTCGATCCCGGCCTCGACCGCCTCGGCCAGGAGCCGCCAGACTCCGCCGCGGAAGCTCGACAGGGAGAGGTAGGGCTCGCCGCCGTAGTAGCCCCGCCCCGCGTCGCTGCGGTGCAGGGCGAGCAGGCGGTCGAGCACCGAGACCTGGTGCTGCGGGAGGTCGGCCCGCCGGCCGAGGTCGCGCAGGTCGCCCCACCCGGCACCGGAGCGGACCCACCGGTCGCGCGCGCTGCGCACCAGCGGACGCAGGCGCAGGTCGCCCCGGGAGACGGTCGTCGCCCACCGGCTGCGGGAGGCGAGGACGTCGACCTGGAGCCCGAGCCGGCTCGACGGAGGCTCGACGGTCTGCTCCTCGAGCTCGAGGAGCACGCTCTCGAGGCGTCGCTCCCAGGCCTGGCCGGTCTCACCGGACTCCTCGCGCGCGAGGACGACCACCGCAGCCGCGTGCTTGCACATGCGCACGACCGGGCAGGTGCAGCGCGCGTCGACCCAGAGGTCGCGCGGGTGGTCCACCACCGTGACGTGCACGTGGTAGGGCACCGACCCGCTGCCGTCGACGTGGCCCTCGAGCAGCACGAGGTCCTGGGTGCCCGTCGAGGAGGTCCACGACCTGACCCGGCCCGAGCGGGCGTAGTCCTCCCCGCGCGCGAGCGTGCCCGCGCCGAACGCACGCCGCAGGTGGGCGTCGTCGAGGGCGTCGAAGAGGGTCATCGCGGTCGAGCCTAGGAGGCTCCGCCGACAGGCGCCCGGCGAGCCGCCCCGACCTGGGCCGGACATGGGGAGAGGCCCGGCGCCACATGGCGCCCGGCCTCTCCGAGGAGTGGTGGCGTCCGGACGGCCCCGTCACCAGGCCGCCGGGCTGCTGCCCACGGTTCCGACGGCGCTGAGCAGGATCGCGACTGGGGTTCGCGTCACCGTCGAGAGCTGCGAAATCTGCGTCACCAGGTCCCGCACCAGGGTCATGCCCTGCGGTCCAGGGGCCCAAACCAGCTTTCCGGCAGTCAGACCAAAGGTCGGGACGTTTGTCCTCAGCCGGGCGAGGGGAAGGTCCCGGTGCACCCACCGCGAGGCGTCTGCCTCGTCGGACGCGGGTGAACCCCTCTCGGGTGGGCTCAACGCGCGCCGGGCGCCGTCCCCCCTTGCGCGGGACCTCTCGGGGGTCCCGCGACGGCGTCGGGGGTGAACACCAGGTGACGAACGCGCCACCATCTCCCGCAAGGCCGTCACTTCGACCCGTTCCGCTCCGTTGAGAGCGCGTGAGCAGTCAGACTCCAGCCATGCCCGCCGCGCGCTACTTCCGCCACGGCGTCGCCTCCGGCGACCCGACGCCCCACCGAGTGGTCCTGTGGACCCGCGTGACGCCCACCGAGGCCAGCCAGCCCGGCTCGGGCAAGGGGCCCCGGGTGACCGTGCGCTGGCAGGTCGCCCGCGACTCGCGCTTCACCCGCATCGTCGACCGCGGGTCGTTCGTGACCGGCCCCGGCCGCGACCACACGGTCAAGGTGGACGCCGAGGGACTCGCGCCCGGGACGACGTACTACTACCGCTTCCTCTACGGCGGCCAGGCCAGCCGCGTGGGCCGCACGCGCACCGCGCCGGCGTACGACGCGGACAACGGCAACGTGCGCTTCGGCGTCGTCTCCTGCGCCAACCTCCAGGCCGGCTGGTTCTCGTCGTACCGCCACCTCGCGGACCGCGACGACCTCGACTTCGTCCTGCACCTCGGCGACTACGTCTACGAGTACGGCGTCGGCGAGTACGGCATGGGCTTCGACAACGTCGACATCCGCAAGCACGACCCGCCGCACGAGATGGTCACGCTCGAGGACTACCGGCGCCGGCACGCGCAGTACAAGCGCGACACCGACCTCAAGCGGCTGCACGCGAAGTACGCCTTCGTCCTCACCTGGGACGACCACGAGCGGATGGACAACTCCTTCAAGGACGGCGGCGTCAACCACAACGAGGGCGAGGGCAGCTTCGCCGCACGGTCGGCCGCGGCCTACAAGGCGTACGACGAGTGGATGCCGGTGCGCCTGTCCGGCACGACCGAGACCGGAGACGGCACCCGGATCTTCCGCCGGCTGAGCTTCGGCCGCCTCGCGCAGATCTCGTTGCTGGACCTGCGGACCTACCGCGACGAGATGGTCACTGTGCCGGCCGACCCGGCGATCGACGACCCCGCGCGCACGATCACCGGCAACGGGCAGATGACGTGGCTCAAGAACACCCTCGACGACCAGCACTCGCTGTGGAAGCTGGTCGGCAACCCGGTGATGATCGCGCCGGTGCGCGCGCCCAACGCCTACTCGCAGTGGCTCGACCAGATCAACGAGGTCACGAACGGCGCCATCCCGCCGCTGCCCAGCGACGGGCCGCCGTACAACACCGACCAGTGGGACGGCTACACCGCCGACCGCAAGGAGCTCTACCAGCACCTGCGCGACCAGGGCATCAACAACGCGGTGTTCCTCACCGGTGACATCCACTCCTCGTGGGCGTGCGACCTGCCGGTCGACGCGCTGGCCTATGCCGCGACGGGGAGCAGCGTCGGCACCGAGTTCGTCTGCACGAGCGTGACGAGCAACAACCTCAAGGACATCACCAACACCCCCGCGCGCACGACGAGCATCGCGGTCGAGACCGCGGTGACGACGGCCAACCCGCACGTGAAGTTCCTCAACTTCGACGACCACGGCTATGCCGTCGTCGACATCAACCGGAGCCGCCTGCAGATGGACTACTTCAAGATCAGCGCGCGCGACGACCGCCGGGCCACGTCGACCCGCATGGCGAGCTGGGCGACCACCGTCAACAGCAACAAGGTCCACGCCGTGAGCAAGGGGGTGACGGGCTGATGTGCACCCCCTCGGAGACCTCGGTCCCGCCGGTCGACCTGACCCGCCGCTCGCTCCTGCAGGTCACCGCCGCCTCCGGGGCGGCGCTGGTGTTCTCCTGCGCGCTCGACTCCCCCGCCGTCGCGGCGACGACGAGGAAGCGCGTCTACGTCCTCGTCGTCGACGGCTGCAAGCCCGGTGAGATCACCACGACGCGCACCCCGCGCCTGGCTGCGCTGCGCGCCAACGGCCGCAACTACCCCGCCGCGCGGTCGCTCCCGATCATGGAGACGATCCCCAACCACGTGATGATGATGACCGGCGTGCGCCCCGACCGCACGGGCGTGCCGGCCAACTCGATCTTCGACCGCAAGGCCGGGTCCGTCAGGACCATGGACAAGGCCTCGGACCTGAAGTTCCCGACCGTCATCGAGCGGCTCAACCGCCACGGCTACCGCACGGGCACGGTGCTGTCGAAGACCTACCTGTACGGCGTCTTCGGCGACCGCGCGACCCACCGCTGGGAGCCCTCCCCGGTCATCCCGGTCTCCGGCCACGCGCCCGACCAGTTCACGATGGACGCGGCCATCGAGATGGTGAACCAGTTCGACCCGCACCTGATGTTCGTCAACCTCGGCGACGTCGACCGCTTCGGCCACAGCGACCTGTCCCAGTGGACCGGCCTCGACCTGCGCGCCGCCCGCAACCTCGCGCTGGCCGACACCGACCACCAGGTCGGCCGGTTCATCGACCTGCTGAAGTCGTCGGGTCGCTGGCGCAGCTCGGTCGTGATCGTGCTCGCCGACCACTCGATGGACTGGTCCTCCCCGGAGGACTACGTCGACCTCGCCTCGGTCTTCGAGGGCGAGCCGTCGCTGGCCGGCAAGGTCCAGGTGGCCGACAACGGCGGCGCCGACCTCTGCTACTGGACCGGGCCCGCGTCCGGTCGCTCCGCGGCCGTCGCCAAGATGCGGCAGCTCGCGCTCGCCACCGACGGCGTGCTGTCGGCGCATCTGCCCTCGGCGCTGCGGCTCGGCCCCAACGCCGGCGACCTCGTCGTCTACTGCCAGGCCGGCCGTCGCTTCTCCGCGGCCCCCGGCCCCGACGCCAACCCGATCCCCGGCAACCACGGCCACCCCGCCACGGAGCCGATCCCGTTCTTCGTCGGCGGCGGCTCCCCGCTCGTCCGTCGTCGTACGGCGTCGTCGTTGGTGGCGCACACGATGGACGCCGCCCCCACGGTCGGCGCGGTCTTCGGCCTCGGCGCCCCCACGGGCGGGTACGACGGCGTCAACCGGCTCTGAGCGGCGCTCAGCGGTTGCGGCGGTGGATCGCCCAGTTGAGCGCGGTCGCGAAGCCGCACCAGGCGGCGTACGGCGTGAGCGCGGCCGCGGCGGAGCGGTCGTGCTTGGCCGCCTCGCGGACCAGCAGGACGTTGGCGGTGTTGAGCCCGGCCAGGACGGCGAGGCCGCCCCGCGGGCTGCGGGCGGTGAAGAACGCCCAGTTCCACCCGGCGTTGAGCACCAGGTCGGCGGCGGTGACCGCGAGGACCCGTCGCCTCTCCGGTCCGGGCGGAGCCGCCGCGGCCGCACGCCCGGTCGCGGTGGCGATGGAGGCGTAGAGCGGGGTCCAGACCAGGGGGAACGCGATCGGCGGCGGCTGCCACGCCGGCTTGTCGAGGGCGGCGTACCACGCGCTGTCGGGCTTGGTGCCGAGCGAACCGACGACGGCCGCAGTCGCGGTCATCGCGGTGGTCGCGACGTAGGGCGAGGTCATCGGGGCTCCAGGACGACGACGGGGATCTCGCGGTCGGTCCAGGCCTCGTACGTCGCGAAGTCGGCGTACTGCTCGACGAGCATCGGCCAGAGCCGGGCACGCTCCTCGGGGCCGGCCGTGCGAGCCGTGACCGGGATGCGCTCGGCCTTGATCTGCACGACGGCCTCGGGGTTGGCCTGGAGGTTGCGGTACCACATCGGGTCGTCCGCGCGGCCGCCCTGCGAGGCCACGAGCACGACCCGCTCACCGTCGCGCAGGCACAGCAGCGGCGAGGTGCGCACGATGCCGGTCTTGCGGCCCTTCACCTCGAGCAGGCACACGGGCACCGGCTTGCGGAAGCCGGCCCCGATGCGCCACTTGCCGCCGATGCGGCCGTTGGTGCGGCGATAGAGCCACACGTTGGCCCTCGACATCTGCTTGATGATGCGCCCCACGAGGGGACTGTCGAGGGCCTCCGGCTTGTTGGCCGGGTCCATGAGCCTGCTCAAGGGTCAGCGGCCCCGGTCGCGCCGGGTGAGCTTGGGCAGCTGGGTCGCTCCCCCGTGCAGCGCCGCGACGAGCGTCGCCATGGTCTGCTCGGCCTTCTCGGTGCGGTCGAAGGTGGTCAGCGCGATCGCGGGCTTCATCCGCTGCCGCGCGATCGCCTTGGCGTAGGTGAACTCCTTGAGCCCGTCGGGCCCGTGGATGCGCCCGAAGCCCGACTCGCCGATGCCGCCGAACGGCAGCTCGGGGATGCCGGCGAACGAGATCACCGCGTTGATCGCGGTCATGCCCGAGCGGATGCGCCCGGCGAGCTCCATGCCCTTCTTGCGGGAGAACACCGTCGCGCCCAGGCCGTACGACGTCGCGTTGGCCAGGGCGATCGCCTCGTCGTCGGACTTGACCTTGGCGACCGTGACCGTCGGGGCGAACGTCTCGTCGGTGACGGCGAGCGAGTCCTCGGGCACGTCGACGAGGACGGTGGGCTGGATGTAGCGGCCCTGCACCGCCTCGGGCCCGCCGACGACCGCACGGCCGCCGCGGGCGATGGCGTCCTCGATGTGGCGCCGGGCGATGTCGACCTGGCCGGGCAGCGTCATCGGCCCGATCTTGGCCGTCGGGTCGCCGCCGGCGTGCAGGTCGCGGGCGCGACGGGTGAGCTCGGAGAGGAACTCGTCGTAGACCTTCTCGTGGACGTAGACCCGCTCGACGCCCGCGCAGGTCTGGCCGGCGTTGGCGAAGGCGCCCCAGGCAGCGGCGTCCGCGGCGGCGGCCACGTCGGCGTCGTCGGAGACGATGAGCGCGTCCTTGCCGCCGGCCTCGATCAGCACCGGGGTGAGCGTCTCGGCGCAGGCGGCCATGATCTTGCGGCCGGTGCCCGGGGAACCGGTGAACGCGAGCTTGTCGACCCCGGCCCGGCACAGCGCCGCACCGGTCTCGCCGTAGCCGGTGACCACCTGGAACAGCCCCTGGTCGGGCAGGACCTCCGAGAGCGCGTCGGCCAGCCAGACGCCGACCCCGGGGGTGAGCTCGCTGGGCTTGAAGACGACGGCGTTGCCGGCCGCGAGGGCGTAGGCGATCGAGCCCATCGGCGTGAAGACGGGGTAGTTCCACGGCCCGATCACGCCGATCACGCCGAGCGGGAGGTACTCCACCGACGCGGCCTGGTTGGCCATGAGCAGGCCGCTCGGCACCTTGCGCCGGCCGAGCACCTTCTCGGCGTGCTTGGAGGCCCAGGCCAGGTGGTCGACGGCGAGCGCGACCTCGAGCATGGCGTCGCCGTGGGGCTTGCCGGTCTCCTGGTGCACGACCTCGGCGAGCTGGGCCGCGCGGCGGGCGATCACCCCGCGCCACTTGTCGAGGATGTCGCGGCGGTTGGCGAACCCGAGGTCGGACCACCACTGCGCCCACTCGCGGGCCGAGGCGACCGCGGCCGCCACGTCGGCCTCGTCGTGCACGTGGTGGATCCCGACGACGTCGCCGGTGCGGGGGCTGAGGACCTCGAGCTTCTCGGTGGACTCGGTGGACTCGGTCACGGCGGTCATGCGAGGGCTCCTTCGCGAGCGGTGGTGCGGGCGGGGGGAGCCGAGCGTCCCCGGATCAGGTCGGCGGCCTTCTCCCCCACCATGATCGCGGGGGCGTTGGTGTTGCCGCGGGGCACGGTCGGCATGACGGACGCGTCGACGACGCGCAGGCCCTCGACGCCGTGCACGCGCAGCTCGTGGTCGACGACCGCGTTGTCGCCGTTGCCCATCGCGCACGTGCCGACCGGGTGGTAGAGCGTCTGCGTCTGCTCGCGCACGTGGGCGAGCACGTCCTCCTCGGTCGGGTCGGCGACGCCGGGCAGGAAGGGCGCCGCGATGTGCTTGGCGAACGGCCCGGTGCGGACCGTCTCGTAGCAGCGGCGGATGCCGGCGACCATCGCGTCGAGGTCGGTCTGGTCGTCGTAGTACGCCGGGTCGATGTCGGGGTGCCACGTCGGGTCGGCCGACCGCAGCCGCAGCCGCCCGCGGCTGAACACGTTGACCAGCGTCGGGGCGACGGTGACCTTGCAGGTGGTCGCCTCGTGCAGCGCGTTGTCCCAGAAGCCCGACGGGGCGACGTGGATCTGCAGGTCGGGCGCGGCCAGGTCGTCGCGGCTCCTGAAGAACGCGCCGGCCTCGCCGACGTTGCTGACCAGCGGGCCGGTGCCGGTCGCCTTGGCCCGCAGGAAGTTCGTCAGGGTGTTGAACTGGATCAGGTCGGTGGCGTCCTTGGTGTGCCACACCAGCGGCACCGCCGGGTGGTCGTGGAGGTTCTCCCCCACGCCGGGCAGGTGCTGCACCACGTCGATGCCGTGCTCGGCGAGGTGCTGCGAGGGCCCGATGCCCGAGAGCATGAGCAGCTGCGGGGAGTTCACCGCGCCGCCGGACAGGATGACCTCCGCGTCGGCGTACGCCGTGACCTGCCCGTCGGGTCCGCGATAGGTCACGCCGACCGCGCGCCCGCCCTCGACGACGACCTTCTCGACCAGCGCGTGGGTGCGGATGGTGAGGTTGTCGCGGCCCTCGGCCGGCTCGAGGTAGGCCTTGTACGTCGACCAGCGGCGGCCCTTCTTGCAGGTCACCTGGTAGAGCCCGGCACCCTCCTGCTCGGCCCCGTTGAAGTCGTCGGTGCGGGTGAAGCCGGCCGCGACGGCGGAGTCCACCCAGGTCGTGCTGAGCGGGTGGCTGTAGCGGCGGTCCTCGACGTGGAGGGGACCGTCCTGGCCGTGGAAGGGGCCGCCGAGCCGGGCGTTGCCCTCGGACCGGACGAAGTAGGGCAGGACGTCGTCGTAGCCCCACCCGGTCGCGCCGTAGGCGTCGCGCCAGCCGTCGTAGTCGGCCCGGTTGCCGCGGATGTAGATCATCGCGTTCATCGACGAGCAGCCGCCGAGGGCCTTCATCCGCGGCCAGTAGGCCCGGCGGCGGTTGAGCTGCTTCTGCTCGCCGGTGGAGTAGTTCCAGTCCCACTTGGTCTTGAACATGCCGGCGAACGCGACGGGCACGTTGACCTCGTCGGCGTCGGACGGACCTCCCGCCTCGAGCAGCAGGACGGTGGTGCGCGGGTCCTCGCTCAGACGAGCCGCGACGACGGCCCCCGAGCTCCCGGCGCCCACCACGACGTAGTCGAAGCTCTCACGTGCCATCCGGCGAACCTATCCGCGCACCGACCCGGTGCCAAGGAGTCCGAGGGGTGGTCCTCGGACCGCCCGACCGGCGGGTCGACAGGGACCGCCGGTGTCCTAGGGTGGGAACCGTGGCTGAGCTCGCGCAGATCCGCAGGGAACACGTCCACCGGTCGGTCGAGGAGTACGACCCGACCAACCCCCTCGGCGACCACCGCCTGCTCCACGGCGACCGGGAGTACGACGCCGCCGCGATCGTGCTCGACGCCTACTGGGTCGCCACGGGGGCCAACCTCGAGCAGGACGGCGAGATGCTCACCGACCGCGACTGCGCCCTGCTGCTCAGGGGCCTCGGCTTCGAGGTCGACGGGCCCGCGCTGCCTCCGATCCGCTGGACCAACGCCGCCACGGTCGGCACCGACCACGCCCACGCCACCTGGGCCCTCGCGGCCCGTGAGCGGCTGCTGGAGACCGCGCAGGCCTATCGCACCGCCGTCACCGTGACCGAGCTGGCCGACTTCGTGCAGCGCCGCTCCCAGATCCGCTCCGCCGCCAGCTCGACCAGCTGGCTGGGCGACGTGCTCGGTCGCGTGGCCCGCGAGTGCCACGAGCGCGGCGAGCCGTTCCTCTCCGCGCTGTGCGTCGACGGTCGCGGGCGCGTCGGGGCGTCGTACGCCACGGCCGTGCGGGTGCTGCGCGGGGAGACGCCGGAGGACCCCGACGCCCACGCGGCGCGCGAGCGGCTGTCGTGCCACGTGCAGTTCGGCGCGGCCCTGCCCGACGACGGCGGTGAGCCGACGGTCTTCATCACCCAGCCGGTCCCTCGGGCCGCGCGCGAGCCCAAGGCACCCCGGGCGCCCCGCGCCGCGACCGCCACGCGCACGCGCACGGCGACCCCGAAGGCCGCTGCCCCGCCGCCCGCACCCCTCAAGACCTGCCCGGTGCACTTCACCGTGCTGCCGCCGAGCGGGATCTGCGACTACTGCGAGTGACGACGGCGGGCTGAGAGCGCCCGCTCAGCGCGGGTCCAGGCCCACCAGGCCGGCACGCCCACGCCGAAGGAGGCGAGGAGCGCGAGCGGCTCGCTGACCTCCTCGATCGGCGGATAGACCTCCCAGTGCAGGAGGTAGACCCACAGCGACGACGCGGCCAGCACGCCGACCACGCCGAGGACCCGCGTCGGCACGCGGACCTGCGGGGCGACCAGGAGCAGCACGAGCGCGCCGAGGACGACGCCCTCGCGGACCGGGTCGCCGAAGAAGCCGACCGTCGCCACCGCGGCGACGGCCGTCGTGGCCAGGCGCAGCCGGGTCGTGGTGGAGCGACCCACCAGCCAGCCCAGCAGCAGGAACGTCCACGCAAACGGGATCGAGTAGCGCTCGGGGTTGTCGGCCGTCCAGCCGATCGTCGACCAGCGCGCGACGAGGGTGAGCCCGACCAGGACGAGCGGCACGGCGTAGGGGCGGCGGCGCTCCAGCCGGGACACCGCCGGCACGGCGAGGAGGGCCAGCACGGCGACGAGACCCCACACGATCGCCTCGACGAACCACATCCGCCACTGGTCGGTCCAGTGGTCGGCGCCGAGCAGGTTGTTGAGGCCCAGGACGGTCGTCCAGTCATAGGTGCCGCGCAGCGCCGCGTCGGCGCCCATGACGAGCACCGCCGGGAGGGCGATGCCGCGCAGGGTGCGGCCGATGCGCCGGCAGCGCTCGCGGGTGGAGGCGGCCGGGAGCTGGAAGCGCACGAGGCTGAGCCCGACGAGCGCGAGCAGCGTGTGGGCGCCACCCGGCACGACCCAGAGGTCGGTGTGGCTGCCGACCACGAGCACGATCGCGATCGCCCGCAGCAGCAGGGACGTGTCGACCATGGACCACCTGCCGGACGGTTTCGAGGCTCGGCCAGCGCCTCGCACCTCAACCGACGAGCTCGGCCGAGCCTCGACGTCACCCAGCGCAGAAGCCGGCATCGTCGCCCACCCCGCCGGCACCTCACCGAGCAACCGGCCGAGCCGGACACCCGCCTCGACGTAGGACAGCGAGTCCCCGCCGAGGTCGACGAACGACTGGTCCAGGCGCGCGTCGGGGCGTCCCAGCACCGCGGCGTACGTCGCCCGGACCTGCTCGGCGGTCCCGCCCGACGCCGGGGCGCCGGCCGGGGCGCAGGCCGGGGCGCCGTCGACCGGGGCCTCGAGCAGCGCACGCAGGGGCGCGTCGTCGCGCTTGCCGGTCGGGCCGACCGGCAGGTCGTCGACGGGGACGACGCGGATCAAGTGGCCGGGCAGCCCGAGCCGGTCGAGGACCCGCTGCCGGGCAGGCGCGGGCCCGGAGCGCACGAGGACCGCAAGACCGCCCTCGTGCTCCAGGACCCGCGCCCTCACCCCTGCTGCTGCGAGCTGGGCCTCGACGTCGTCGAGGTCCACCCGCAGCCCGAGCACCTTGGCGAAGCGGGCCAGCCGGCCCACCACGCGGAAGAGTCCGTCCTCGTCCTGCACCCCGAGGTCGCCCGTGCGCAGCTCGTGGACGGTGCGGCCGAGCGCCAGGTCGTCCGGCGACGTGGCATAGCCGAGCATCACGTTGGGCCCGGCGTAGACGAGCTCTCCGACGCCGTCGTCGGCCCCGTCGATCCCGTCGACCGGGTCGAGGCGCAGCGTTCCGCCCGGGATCGGCACGCCGATCGCGTCGGGACGGTCGGCGGCGAGGTGCGGCGGCAGCCAGGCCATGCGGGCGGTGGCCTCGGTCTGGCCGTACATCACGACGAAGGACGGCACGCGCGAGGCCCACGTGCGCACGGAGTCGGGCGCCATGCGCCCGCCGGCGACGGTGGCATAGCGCAGCGTCGCGGGCAGCCGGTCGAGGCAGCCCGAGGTCTCGAGCAGGTCGAAGGTGTGCGGCACGCCGGCGAAGGAGGTCACGCCCTCGCGTGCGGCGAGCTCCCACAGCGTGCAGCGGGTCACGGACTCCTCGCTCAGCACGACCGAGGCGCCCGCGAGCAGGTGGCTGGTCAGCACCGACAGGCCGTAGGAGTAGTGCAGGGGCAGCGTCGTCAGCGCGACGTCGTCGCTGGTGATCCGGAGGTAGTCCGCGATCGCGGCGGCGTTGCTCGCCACGTTGTCGTGCGAGAGCCGGACCAGCTTGGCGGCCCCCGTCGTGCCGCTGGTGCTGAGCAGGAGCGCGAGGTCGGGGTGGACGGTCAGGTCGGGGTACGCCGCCGGGGGCCAGGCCTGCAGCAGGCGGTCGCGCTGCGCCGGGGCGTCGGCGGGCAGGAGCAGCACGGCCCGTCGCGCGCGCCAGGCGCCCAGCAGGGCCACGACGCCCTCGACGCTGCGGGTCGCGACGACCGCCTCGACGCCGGTCCCCGGCCCCAGCTCGTCGGCCCTCGCCGCGACGAGCCGCTCCAGCTCGGCGTAGGTCACGGTCCGCGAGCCCTCGACGAGGGCGGTGCGGCCGGGCGCGCTGCGAGCCGTGACGGCGAGGCCCAGCGGGTCCTCGCGGCGCCCGGCCGTGCCGCGGTCGAGCAGCTGCCGACCGCGGGCGGGCGCTGAGGTCACGGCCTCGACTCCAGGTGCTCCTCGGCCGGCGCGGTCACCGGATAGGCCCCGACGGCACCGTCGACGACGACCCCGACGCGGTCGCCCAGCGCAGGGATGTCGCGTCCGGTCACGCGTGCGACGACGACGCCGTCGGCCGGTGCGTCGAGCCGCACCCGCACGCTCGCGTCGTGGCCGTAGAACGAGACCTCCTCGACCGTGCCGCGGCTCGCGCCCTCGAGCGACTCGTCGCGGATCAGCACCTGCTCGGGGCGCACGACGAGGCGCACCTCGCCGGTGACCGGGGCGAGGAGGTCGAGCTCGCCGAGCATGCTCAGGGCGCGCTCCCCCGTCGCCGTGCCCGAGACGAGGTTGGCGCCGCCGACGAAGAGCGCGACGTCGACGTCACGCGGCGCGCGATAGAGGTCGACCGGCGAGGACACCTGGGCCACGCGACCGGCGCGCATCACCGCGACCTGGTCGGCGAGCGAGAGCGCCTCGTTCTGGTCGTGGGTGACCAGCAGGCCGGTGGCGCCCGCGTGCCGCAGGACGCGCACGACGGCGCGCCCGGCGGACTCGCGGAGCGCGGTGTCGAGGGAGGAGAAGGGCTCGTCGAGCAGCACGACCCCCGGACGCGGCGCGAGCGCGCGGGCGACCGCGACCCGCTGCTGCTGGCCGCCGGACAGCTCGGAGGGATAGGAGGTGGCGACGCGCGACGGCAGCTCGGCGAGGTCGAGCATCTCGCGCAGCCGGGCCTCGGTGCGCTCGCCGCGGGGCAGGCCGAAGAGCACGTTGCCGCGCACGTCGAGGTGCGGGAACAGCGCGCCCTCCTGGGCGACGTAGCCGACGCCGCGCTTCTGCGGCGCGACGAACACCCCCGGGCCCGCGACGACGCGACCGCCCAGGCGGATCTCGCCGCTGTCGAGCTTGAGGAAGCCGGCGACGAGGCGCAGCAGGGTGGTCTTGCCGCAGCCGGAGGCGCCGAGGACCGCGGTGATCCCGCCGTCGGGCACGGACAGGTCGACCGACTCGAGGACCCGCGTGTCACCGAAGGACTTGGTCACCCCGGAGATCTGGACGTCGCTCACGCCTCGCCTCCCTTCACGAGTCCTCGTCGGGCCTGCAGACCGAGGAAAATTGTGGCAGGGACAGAAACCGCCACCAGGAGGAGAGCGTACGGCGCCGCGGCGGCGTACCTCGCGGCGGACGAGGCGGACCAGAACTCGGTGGCCAGCGTGGTCGTGCCCGTGGGCGCGAGCAGCAGCGTGGCGGTGAGCTCGGTCGCGACGGCGAGGAACACGAGGGCGGCGCCGGCGCCCAGCCCCGGGCGCAGGAGCGGCAGCGTCACGCGGGCCAGCGCCTGCACGGGGTTGAGCCCGAGCGAGCGGGCGACGTCGGTGAGCACCGGAGGCGCCTGCTCCAGCGAGGCCCGCACGCTCACCATCGCGCGGGGCAGGAAGAGCGTGGCATAGGCGATGAGCAGCACCGGGAGGGTCTGGTAGAGCGAGGGCACGACCCGGATCGACACGGCGACCAGCGCCAGCGCGACGACGATGCCGGGCAGGGCGTGGGCGGAGTACGTCGCCCGCTCGACGATCACCGACACCGGGCTGGGATAGCGCACGACCAGCCAGCAGACCGGCACGGCGAGGGCGGCGGCGACGGCGGCGGCGAGGGCCGCGAGCGTCATCGTGCTGACCGCGGCGTGCGCGACCTCCGAGGCCGGGAAGGCGCGCGAGGAGCCGACGACGAGCCAGTGCACGAGCGCCCAGAGGGGCACGCCCAGGCTGAGCACGACGAGGCCGACCAGCCCGGCCAGCACGGGCACGCGTGCCCGCCCGAGCTCCACGGGTACGGCGTCGCGCGCGGACCCGGCGCCCACGCGGGCCATGCGCCCGCGCCCGCGGACGATGAGCTCCAGCGCCAGCAGCATCAGGCAGCCGGCGACGAGCACGGCGGCCAGGACCGTGCCCGGGGCGGAGTTGAACGCCGAGCGGTACTGGTCGTAGATCGCGGTGGTGAAGGTCGGGAAGCGCAGCATCTGCAGGGCGCCGAACTCGGCCAGCGTGTGCAGGCCGACGAGGAGCGCTCCCCCGGCGACGGCGGTGCGCAGGAGCGGGAGGGTCACCCGCCAGAACGCCTGCCAGCGGCTCAGCCCCAGGGCCTGCGCGGACTCCACGAGCGCCGGGTCGAGCCCCCGCAGCGTCGCGACCACGGGCAGGTAGACGAGGGGGTAGTACGACAGCGAGACCACGAGCACGGCGCCGGCGTAGGTCTGCACCGAGCTGGTCGTGGAGACCCAGGCATAGCTGTTGACGAACGCCGGGACGGCGAGCGGGGCGACGAGCAGCGCGTGCCACAGCATCTTGGCCGGGAGGTCGGAGGACTCGACGAGCCACGCCGTGGCCGTGCCGAGGGCGGTGCTCAGCGCGACCACGCCGACCAGGAGCGAGAGCGTGTTGCGGAGCAGCTCGCCGACGCGCGGCCGGGCGAGCAGCTCCCAGGTGGCCGACGGGCCGAGGTCGACGGCGTACCAGAGGACGTAGCCGATCGGGACGAGTGCGCCGGTGGCGATGACGACACCGAGCAGCACCAGCGCCCACGGGGGCCGGGTGCTGCTCGTGCGAGCGCCGGGGGCTGCCCCGGTGCTCGTCGTCTCCGCCGTCAGCGTCACAGGAAGCCGGCCTCCTCCATGAGCGTGACGACCTCGGGGCCGTTGAGGTCCGAGACGTCGACGTCCGGCGGGGCGAGGTCCTTCAGGCCCTTCACGCCGCGACCGAGGTCGACCTCGGGGTTCAGGGTGTACTCCAGCGCGTAGGAGTCGGCGATGACCTGCTGGCCCTCGGCGCTGGTGAGGTAGTCGACGAACTTCTGGGCGTCGGCCTGGTGGTCGCCGGCCTTGAGCACGCCCGCACCCGACACGCTGACGAAGGCACCCGGGTCCTGGTCGCCGAAGAAGTAGAGCTGGGAGGAGTCGCTGTTGTCGCCGGACTCCTCCTGGTCGCGGTACCAGTAGTAGTGGTAGATGATCCCGGTCTCGACGTCGCCCTTGTTGACCGACTGGAGGACGACGTTGTTGCCGTCGTACACCTCGCCGTTGGCCTTGAGCCCGGCCAGCCACTCCTTGGTGGCGGCCTCGCCCTCGAGGTGCAGCACGGCGCTCACGATGGCCTGGAAGTCCGCGCCGGTCGGCGAGAAGGAGACCTTGCCCTTCCACTCCGGCTTCGCCAGGTCCATCAGGGACGTGGGCAGGTCGGCGGGCTTGACCTCGTCGGTGTTGTAGACGAGGACGGTCGAGCGGGCCGCGAAGCCGGTCCACGAGCCGTCGTCGGGGCGGTACTGCGCAGGGATGTGCTCGAGCGTCTTGGCCTCGAGCGGTGCGAGGAGGTCCTTGGACTGCACCAGCGACATCGCCGGGGAGTTCTCGGTCAGGAAGACGTCGGCCGGCGAGGCCTTGCCCTCGGCGACCAGCTGGTTGGCCAGCTCGAGGTCCGACCCGTTGCGCAGCTCGACGTCGAGGCCGGTCTTCTTCTCGAACTTCTTGGCGACGACGTCGATGAGCTCCTCGTGCTGGGCGTTGTAGATGACCAGGTCGGGCTCGTCCCCGCCGCCGCACGCGGCGAGCGCGGGCGAGCAGAGGACGGCGACCAGGAGGCCGAGCAGAGCAGGTCGACGGCGCACAGGTGTCCCTTCCAAGATCGATGATCGAGCCCCAGGGTCCCGGCGGTCGAGCCCGTCGAGACCAGTTAGGTATGCCTAACCTTAACGGTCCGTCCTCGTCGCCGCACCGCGACCTGGCTCACAGCGGTTGTGTCGGAGGTCGCGCCTAGGTTCCCTCCACGAGCCCACGGTGGGCTCGACGAGGGGGGTCGTCATGATCGGGCAGAGGGGGCGTCGCGGAGCGGCGCGGCGGGCGCGCACGGACGTGTGCTGGGGGCAGGGTCGCCGGCTGGTGCTGGTCGACCTGGAGAACGTCGCGGGCGGCCCGTGCCACACCGCCGACGCGGCCCGGTGGGTCCGGCGCCGGCTCGCCGACTGCGGTGCGCTCGCGGCGGACGACCAGGTGACGGTCGCGGTCGACGAGTCGGGCCTCGCGTGCGTCGCCTGGCCCTGGCAGGGTGCGCGCTGCCTGCCCGGGCACGGGCACGACGGTGCCGACCTGGTGCTGCTCGCCGAGCTGGCCGACCGCGTGCCGCAGCGCTACGACCGCGTGGTGCTGGCCAGCGGTGACGGCATCTTCGCCGAGGCGGTGGCCGACCTCGTCGCCCGCGGCGTCCACGTCACCGTGGTCTCCCACGGCGTCTCGCTGAGCGCCCGGCTCGCCTCGGCCGCCAGCGACGTCGTGCTGCTCAGCCCGCTGCCCGCGGTCGCGTGAGCCTCAGGGCCGGTTGCGGCCCAGGTCGTCGTGGGCCTGCACCCACTCCTCGGCGACCACGGCCGAGCCGAGCGACAGCTCGCCGGCGAGCACGGTCGCGGCCATGATCTCGGCGAGCTTGAGCACCTTGCCCCGGCCGTAGCAGCCCATCATCTCCAGGCACTCGCGCTGCGTCGCCAGGCCCGTGCCGCCGCCGTACGTCGCGATGATCAGCGACGGCAGCGTGACCGAGGCGTAGAAGTCGCCGTTGGGGAGCAGCTCGGAGAAGCCGTAGAGCGCCGAGGACTCCGCGACGTTGGCGACGTCCTGGCCCGTCGCGATGAACATCGCGGTGAGGCCGTTGGCGGAGTGGTTGCCGTTGTTGTTCGTCACCGACATGATCGCGCCGAGCTGGCCGCGCATGCGGGCGGCGTACAGCTTGTCGGTGGTGGCGTGCATCTGCTCCTCGACCAGCGCCGCGGGCAGGGTGATCTCGGCGACGACGCGCTTGCCGCGCGTGTGGAGCATGTTGACCACCGAGGTCTTCTTGTCGGTGGCGAACTGCCCCTCGAGCAGGAAGTGCAGCGTGCCGGGGTAGTTCTGCTTGATCCAGGCGCACGCGGCGAAGGTCGCCTTGCCCGTCATGTTCTGGCCGGCCGCGTCGCCGGTGCTGTAGTTGAAGCGGGTGTAGAGCAGCTTGGAGACCGAGAACTTCTGGATCTCGAGCAGCTTGCCCACGCTCGTCGTGGCCTCCGCCGCCGCGGCGACGTCGGCCTCGTGCTCACCGAGCCACTGCGCGAAGTCGCGGGCCTCCCGTGCACTGTCGAAGCTGAAGACGGGCGCGCGCTGCATCCGGTCGTCGAGGACCGTCGTGGTGATGCCGCCGGCGTCGCGGCACAGCTTCATGCCGCGGTTGTACGACGCCACGAGGGTCCCCTCGGTCGTCGCCAGGGGCACGAGGAACTCCCCCTGGGCGTGCTCGCCGTTCACCAGCAGCGGGCCGGCCAGCCCCATCGGGACCTGCGCGACCCCGACGAAGTGCTCGACGTTGCCCGGCAGCGTCGACGGGTCCAGGGAGTAGGACCCCACGTGCTCGAGCGACGCGCCGGTGTGGGTCCGCACGTGCTCCTGACGCGCGGAGACCGCCTCGAGGGAGTAGTCGTCGGTGCGGTCTCGCGGGATCTTCAGCCCGTTCAGCTCGGTCATGGTGAGGAGGATGGCAGGTGCGACGAGGTGCGCGAGGAGCCCCCGCCGTAACGATCACACCCGGAGCCTCGTTTGACCTGCACCACGGACTCGGGAACCCAAGGAGCGACATGCGCACCCCCACGAGGCTCGCCACGGCCCTCTGCACCACCGTCCTCGCCGCCACGACGGCGCTGGTCGGCACGGTCCTGACCGCCTCCCCGTCGGGGGCGATCGTCGGCGGCTCGTCGGTGTCCGACGGCGGCTTCCGGTTCATGGCCTCGATCCAGACCAAGGGTTCGACCGGCAGCGACGGTCACTTCTGCGGAGGCTCGGTGATCGCCCCGCGCTGGGTGCTCACCGCCGCGCACTGCATGACCGAGGACGACGACTCGATCACCAAGCCCGGCACGCTGCAGGTCGTCGTCGGTCGCACGGACCTCGCGGCCAAGGGCGGCCAGGTCGTCCGGGTCGACCGCGTGGTGCGGCACCCCCGCTACGTCGCCTCCGGCACGTTCGACGCCGCCCTGCTCCACACGACCCGGGCGATGGACGTGCCGCGGATCCCGCTCGTCGGCACCAGGAACAACGCGCTCGAGCGCGACGGCAAGCAGGCCACGGTCACCGGCTGGGGCACCGAGTTCTTCGGCTCCCCCGTCATCCCCTCGCGGATGAAGAAGGTCGCGCTCAGCGTCGTCGGGGACGACAACTGCCAGACCAACAGCCTGATGGGGTTCAACCCGGCCACCGAGATCTGCGCGGACGCCCTCGGCGGCGACTCCTGCCAGGGCGACTCCGGCGGCCCGCTGTTCGGCACGCTGGCCGACGGTCGCCGGGTCCAGTTCGGGATCGTGTCCTACGGCCTCGGCTGCGCGGTCCCCGGCTTCCCCGGGGTCTACGCCGAGGTGAACAACTCCTCCATCCGCGGCTTCATCTCGCGCAACACCGGCGCCTGACCCGATCGAGCCCCGTAACCCGACGACTGTTCACGTCGTTGGGCCTTCCGACGAGACCCCACCCCGTCCGGAAGAGAGACCATGCGCCTGTCCACCCGCACCCGCCTCGCCCTCGCCGCCTCCGTCGCCGCCCTCGCGGTGACCTCGGTCGGCGCCTCCCCCTCCAGCGCCATCGTCGGCGGCTCCACCGTCCCGACCGGCCAGAACGCCTTCATGGCGTCGCTGCAGACCAAGGGCTCGACCGGCAGCAACGGCCACTTCTGCGGCGGCTCCGTGATCGCCCCGCAGTGGGTGCTCACCGCCGCGCACTGCATGGTCGACACCGCCCCCGGCGACATCCAGGTCGTCGTCGGCAAGACCGACCTCAACGCCGCCGGCGGCCAGACCCTCACCGTCGACCGCATCCTCGTCCACCCGTCGTACGCCTCGACGGGGACGCACGACGCCGCGCTCGTGCACGTCACGTCCGCGATGAGCGCGCCGGCCATCGCGCTCAACCCGGCGGGCAACGAGACGCTCGAGCAGCAGGGCACCAAGCTCACCGTCTCGGGCTGGGGCACCGAGTTCTTCGGCTCGCCGTTCATCCCCTCCAAGATGAAGCAGGTCGGCGTCTCGGTCGTGTCCGACGCCAACTGCACGACCAACGGCCTGATGGGCTTCCAGGGCCCGACCGAGATCTGCGCGGAGGCCCTCGGCGGCGACTCCTGCCAGGGCGACTCCGGCGGCCCGCTGTTCGGCACGCTGGCCGACGGCCGGCGCGTGCAGGTCGGCATCGTGTCCTACGGCCTCGGCTGCGCGACCCCCGGCTTCCCCGGCGTGTACGGCGAGGTCAACAACCCCTCCATCCGCAGCTTCATCACCTCGAACACCGGCGCGGCCTGACCCGCGACGCACGACGGCCCGGCTCCCCCCTCGGGGGCCGGGCCGTCGTCTGCGTTCAGGCGCTCGGCTGCGCCGCGGCGTACGACGTCGCCCGCGCGGGCGTCTGCTGCCTCTCGGGAGCGGGCCGCCGCGGGACGAGCAGCGCGACCAGCGCGCCGGCCAGGGCCGCGGCCGCCCCGACCAGGAAGCAGAGCCGGAAGGCGCTCTCGTCGGGGATCACGACGCCCGGCGCGAGGCTGGTGGTGCGGCTGGTCAGGATCGCGGCCATGACCGCACCGGCCACCGTCGTGCCGACCGACCGCATCAGGGCGTTGACGCCGACCCCGGAGCCGGCCTCGTGGACCGGCACGTTGTCGAGGATGAGGGTGGGCATCGCGGCATAGCCGATGCCGACGCCCGCGGACGCGACCAGCGAGGCGACCATGAGCTGCCAGGGGGCGTCCATGAGCGCGAGGGCGACGACGTAGCCGAGGCTGATCACGGCCGCGCCGATCGCGAGCGTGACCCGGGCCCCGACGCCGTTGATCAGGCGGCTCGACACCGGGGCGAAGGCCATCATCATGAGTCCGCCGGGCGCCATCCAGAGCCCCGCCTGCAGGATCGTCTGGCCGAGGCCGTAGCCGGTCGCCGCGGGCATCTCGAGCAGCTGGGGCACGACGATCGCCTGCGCCATCATCCCGAAGCCGATGAGCAGGGCCGCGAGGTTGGTGAACAGCACGGGCCGCCTGGCGGTCGTGCGCAGGTCCACGAGGGGGTCGTCGTGGCGCAGCTCGTAGAGACCCCACGCGAGCAGGACCACGACGCCGCCGACGATGCCCCCGAGGGTGCGGCCGTCGGACCAGCCCCAGCCGGACCCCTTGCTGACCGCGACGAGCACGGCACCGAGGCCGACCGCGAGGCCGGCGACACCGACGAGGTCGAGGCGCGCCGGGTGCTCGTCGTGGACGCCCGGCACGACCAGGGCCGTCAGCAGCAGGATCACGAGGGCGAGCGCGGTGGAGAGCCAGAACAGGCCGTGCCAGGAGTAGTCCTCGGCGATCCACGCCGAGAGCGGCAGGCCGAGCGCGCCGCCGACGCCGAGGGTGGCACTCACGGCGGCGACCGCGCCGGCGGCCTTCTCCGGCGGGGCGACCTCGCGGACCATGCTGATCGCGACGGGGATGTAGCCCATCGCCACGCCCTGCAGCGCCCGCCCGACGAGGAACGGCGCCAGCGTGCTCGAGAGCGCTGCGACCGCGGAGCCGACGACCAGGATCGCGGCGGAGGCGACGAGCACCTTCTTCTTGCCGTACATGTCGGCCAGGCGGCCCGAGACCGGCATCGTCACGGCGGCGGCGAGCAGGGTCGCGGTGACCGCCCACGAGGACGAGCCCGCGTCGGTGTGCAGCAGGCGAGGGAGCTCGCTCTGGATGGGGATGACCAGCGACTGCATGAGCGCGCCGGAGAGGCTGCCGAGGCACAGCACGGCCAGCACGAGGCGCGGCGAGAACCCGCGCCCGGAGGTGGAGGACATGGAGACCCTTCGGTCGGTGCGATTGTGTAGGTTACATACCCAAGATATGTAGACTACACGACACCGCTGGTCCCTCCATCCCTGAGAGCTGTGATGTCGACCTCGATCCGCCCGCTGCCCGACACCCCCGGGTGGCGCCTGGCCGCCTCGCTCGCCCGGCTCGACCGCGCCCAGCGCACCGCCGAGGCCGGCTCCGAGCTGGGCGTCGCCGACGGCCGGCTGATGTGGTTGTTCTCCGACCACGTGCCGCGCACCCTGCGCGAGGTGTCCGAGGCCCTGGGGCTCGAGCAGTCGACGGTCAACCGTCAGGTCAACGCCGCCCTCGGCGACGGCCTGCTGCGGCGGTTCCGCGAGGAGGGCCGGTCGGCGTACCTCCTGGAGGCGACCGCCGAGGGCCTCGCCGCCTTCGAGCGCGACCTCGAGCGCCACCTCGGCGTCCTCGACCACGCACTGTCGGCGCTCCCCCAGGACGCGCGCCCCGACTTCCCTGCGCTGCTGGCCACCTTCGTCGAGGCGTACGACGCCGCGGCGGCGAGCCGTCTGGTCACCTCCGAGGTCTGAGCGCCCCGTCCTTGACACCAGTGGTGCGCAGGAGTCTGCTGAGACCTGGTTGCCCCCGCCACGTCTCAGGAGTCTCGGATGTCTCGTCGTCTGCCTCGCGCAGTCCCCTTCGCCCTGCTCGCCGCCGGACTCGCCTTGTCCGGCGCCTCGCTCGCCCTGCCCGCGGACGCTGCACCTCGTGCCGCTGCTCCCCCGACGGCCGTCACGCCCGTCGCGGTGGCCCAGCCGGTCGCCGCCCGCCGAGCACCACGCTTCCCCGCCCGCCACTCGCTGCGGGCCGCGGCCACCAAGGAGAACTTCTACTTCGTCATGGCCGACCGCTTCGCCAACGGCCGGACGTCCAACGACACCGGCGGCATCGCCGGAGGCAAGAACGAGCACGGCTTCGACCCGACGGACAAGGCGTTCTACCACGGTGGCGACCTGGTCGGCCTGCGCCAGAAGATCGACTACATCAAGGGCCTCGGCACCACCGCGATCTGGCTGACCCCGAGCTTCAAGAACAAGGCGGTGCAGCTCGAGGACGGCCCGTCGGCGGGCTACCACGGCTACTGGGTCACCGACTTCACCCGCATCGACCCGCACCTGGGCACCAACGCCCAGCTCAAGCAGCTGGTCGACGCCGCGCACGCACGCGGGATGAAGGTCTACTTCGACATCATCACCAACCACACCGCCGACGTGATCGGCTACGACGAGGGCGCCCGCACGGCGTACGTCGCGAAGGACCAGCCGGGCGGCGCCTACAAGGACGCCTCGGGCAAGGCGTTCGACGACCGCGACTACGCCGGCACCCGACGCTTCCCGACCCTCGACCCCGAGACGTCGTTCCCCTACACGCCGGTGCTCGAGCCCGGCGAGGAGGACCTCAAGGTCCCCGCGTGGCTCAACGACGTGCGGCTCTACCACAACCGCGGCAACACCACCTTCACCGGCGAGGACTCGCAGTACGGCGACTTCTTCGGCCTCGACGACCTCTTCACCGAGAACCCGAAGGTCGTCAACGGGATGATCGACGTCTACAAGACCTGGATCCGCACGATGGGCATCGACGGGTTCCGGATCGACACGATGAAGCACGTCGACGACGCCTTCTGGCAGCGCTTCGGGCCCGAGGTCCTGTCCTACGCCCGGTCGCTCGGCAAGAAGCAGTTCTTCATGTTCGGCGAGGTCTTCGACCTGGACCGTCCGTTCACCTCGACCTTCACCACGCGCGACAAGATGCAGGCCGTGCTGGACTTCTCGTTCCAGGACGAGGCCCGCACCTTCGCCTCGAAGGGCGGCGCCACCTCGCGGCTGGGCAGCTTCTTCCGCAACGACGACTGGTACACCGACGCGGACTCCAACGCCTACCAGCTGCCCACGTTCCTCGGGAACCACGACATGGGCCGCATCGGCTACTTCCTCAGCAGCGACAACCCCTCCGCGGGCGAGCCCGAGCTGGTCCGGCGCGACCGCCTGGCCCACGAGCTCATGTACTTCTCCCGCGGCAACCCGGTCATCTACTACGGCGACGAGCAGGGCTTCACCGGCAGCGGCGGTGACCAGGTCGCCCGCCAGGACATGTTCGCCAGCCAGGTCGGCGACTACCTCGACGACAACCTGCTGGGCACGGACCGCACGCACGCCACCGCGAGCTTCGACCCGACCCACCCGCTCTACCGCGACATCAAGAAGCTTGCCGCGGTGGCCAGGGCCCACCCCGCCCTGCGCAACGGCGCGCAGCAGGACCGCTGGTCGAGCCCGGCAGCCGGCATCTACGCGTTCTCGCGGATGGGCCGCGGCGCCCAGCGCGAGTTCGTGGTCGCGCTCAACAACAGCACCTCGGCCAAGACCGCGGCCGTCCCGACGTACGTCAGGCGCGGCGGCTTCCAGAAGGTGTACGGCGCGGGGCCGCGCAGCCTGACCACCGACCGTCGCAGCCGGCTGAGCCTGACCGTGCCTGCGCTGTCGACCGTGGTCTACGAGTCCGTGAAGCGCATCCCCGCCTCGAAGCGCGCCCCGTCGATCGGGCTGCAGCGTCCGCGCCCCACCGACGTGACGCCGTCCCGGATGCGGGTGCGGGCCCTGGTCGGCGGCGCCTCGTTCAACGAGGTCACCTTCTATGCCAAGGTCGGCGCGGGACGGTGGCGCTCGATCGGCACGGACGACTCGCGTCCCTACCGCGTCTACCACGACACCAGCCGCATCGACGACGGCACTCCCGTGCGCTACCGCGCGGTCGTGCGCGACAACGCCGGGCACACCCGGCTCAGCGACTGGCGACTGGCGACGGTGCCCAGGCCGCGGCTGACCTTCACCTCGCCGGCTGATGCAGCCAACGTGTTCGGCACGATCCAGGTCGCCCTCAAGGCCGACCCCGAGCGCGCCTCCCACGTGGTGCGGCTGCAGCGCCGCGTCGACGACGGCGCCTGGGAGACCCTGCGCGTCGACCGGACGTCGCCGGCCTACGCCGTCTGGGACGACGTGCGCGACATCCCCGTCGGCAGCACGATCCGCTATCGCGGCATCCTCACCGAGCCCGACGGCACCCGGGTGGTCAGCCCGGTCCGCACGGTCACGCGGACCGCGCCCGAGCCCCTGGTCGGCAGCGTGACGGCAGCGGGGAGCGTCCAGAGCGAGATCGGCTGTCCGGGCGACTGGCAGCCGGACTGCGCAACCTCCCACCTGACCTTCGACGACAGCGACGGGCTGTGGAAGGGCACCTGGACTCTCCCCGAGGGCAGCTACGAGTGGAAGGTCGCGATCGACGACAGCTGGGACGTCAACTACGGCGCCGGCGGCGCGGCAGGCGGCGGCAACGTCGCGCTCACCGTGCCGGCGGGTGGCGCCCCGGTGACGTTCTTCTGGGACCAGATCTCCCACGTCCCCTACGCCACGGTGGGCGCCGGGGGCTAGCGGACAGCGGCTGCCGCCGCGGCGACCAGCTGGACGGCGGTGGCGTTCCGTGGCCGAGTGCGGGACCGTCGGGACATGCGTCTGATCCTGTTGTCCCCGCCCGGTGCCGGCAAGGGCACGCACGCCACCCTGCTGTCGGAGGCCACCGGCGTCCGCCACGTCTCCTCCGGCGACGTCCTGCGAGCCGAGATCGCCCGCGGCAGCGAGCTCGGGAAGCAGCTGGAGCAGTTCACCTCCCGCGGCGACCTGGTCCCGGACGACCTGATCTTCGAGATCCTCCTGCCGGTCGTCGTCGAAGCCGCGCGTGACACCGGGGGGTTCCTGCTGGACGGGGTCCCCCGGACGGTGCCGCAGGCCGAACGCGCGGCGCAGCTCGGTGTCGAGCTGCACCTGGTCGCCGACGCCGCGGTCCACCTCACGGCACCCCACTCGGTGCTGAAGGAGAGACTGCTCGCGCGGGCCGAGCGCGAGGGCCGGACGGACGACACCGTCGAGGTGATCGAGCACCGTCTCCGGGTCTACGAGTCACAGACGCAGCCACTGGTCGACTACTACCGCGAGCGCGGCATCTTGATCGAGGTCGACGCCGATCGGCCGGTCGACGAGGTGCAGCAGGACCTGCGAGCCCGGTTGGGCATCAGCCCGGCCTGAGACGCAGACCGATCAGCTGTGAACGGTCATCCCATGTCCGTCCAACAGCCACGAGGACGTTCCCGATTACGGCATTTCGGCAGGCGCCGCAGCGCAAGTCCTCGCGGGTGAGTCGATGACGCGGTCGGCGCCGAACGAGGTGACCAGCGCCTTGCGCGGGGGTCCCAGACACCTGTGACCTCGACGCCGTCCGCCTTCGCGGGCTGCACCCGAGCGTGGTCGCGGACCGCCTGTAGCCTGCGGGGGCCGCGTAGGAAGCACCGCGGCCTCCTCGATGCTCAGTTCCGCGGGTTGGGGAACGACCTTGCCCCGGGGTGTGGCGACGTACTCGGCGTAGGCGCCGCGGGCCGCGCCATGGCCGGGCCCTGCCGACCTCCTCCGTGGCCGCCGGGCCGCGGAGACAGAGAGCACCTCGTGCACGCCCCGGACGAGCCTGCGTCCGTGAGCCGCGGGGCCCTCAGGCTCGGGTCCCGCCGTAGCCCAGCAGGGCAGCGAGACCGAGTGCGCTGCGCGGGGCGTAGGCGCTGCGCCAGAGCCCGCCGTGGGTCGCTGCGTACGCCTCGTCCTGCCACGGGTGGTCGTGCGCGGGGCCGCCGCTGGTGTGCAGGTCGTGAACCAGCAGCGCGGCCATCAGCACGTTGGAGGTCGCCGGCTCGAACACCTCGACGCCGAACCGGTGGGCTCCGGCGTACGCCGCGGCGAGGGCCCGGTTCTTCACGACCGAGCGCGTGCGCGTGGGCGGCGCGACGTTCAGCGAGACCAGGCCGCCGTCCCGGCGCGCGACCGTCGCGCGCCACCGCTGCAGGCGCTTGGCGAGCGCGTAGTTCGGGCCCTGCTGCGGCACCAGGGAGTCGTTGATCCCGGGCGCCGTGCCGGGGACGTACTGCCGGCGCAGCAGCCGCCCGCCGCTGAGCGTTCGCAGCGGCCGGCCGAGCGTCTTCGCCCGCTTCGAGCGCCCCTGGTAGGCAGCGGTCGCGTGGTCGACGGCCTCGCCCGGGACCGCGAAGACGTCGGTCGGGGTGGCCAGGAACGCCAGTGCGAGGTCGTCGTGCCGGGCAGCCAGGCGGGTGGTGAGCGCGTCCACCGCCACCGCGAGGCGGACGAACCCGGCGCCGTCGGCGTAGACGTAGTTGCCCAGCACGAGCCTCCCCGGCTGGTCGGCCAGCCACCGCTCCACGGCCGGTACGGCGGCCAGCAGGTCCGCTCCCGCGACCTCGTCGAGCTCGCCCTTCCGGCCCGACGCCACCGGCGCGACGAGCGTGCCGGCGCCGTCCTTCGCCAGCGCGAGGAGGCGTCTCCACACGTCCGGCCGCGCCAGGTCCACCGCGGCCACCCGCGCCCCCCAGCGCAGCAAGGACGGCAGCGGCCCCATCTCGGCGCCGGCCCCCAGCACCGCCACGGTGTGGCCCTCGAGAGCCAGCCACTCGGGATGGGCGAGCACGAGGTCGACCGCCTCGACCACGCTCGGCTCGACCACCCCTGCCGCAGCCCAGGTCTCCAGCTGGCGGCGGACCTCCTTCCCGCGCAGCCGCTGCCCGCGGTAGGGCAGCACGAGCTCCTCGACCCGCTCCCCCGTGCCGGCGACCTCCAGCCCCTCGAGCCGCTCACCGCTGTCGGGCCAGTCGGGGACTGCCACCTCGCCGTCGGGCGTGGCGACCCGCATCCGGTCGCGCAGCGAGTCCAGGCCTGCTCGCGCGATCGAGGTGGCGGCCTCCGGGTCGGGCAGCCCGGCCTCCACCAGCCGGCGGTAGTGCGCCGGGTAGCCGGAGCGCCACCCGGTCTCCCGCTCGGCGGCACCGGCACCGGTGGGGTCGACTGCGCGCAACGCGTCGGCCACCACCGCGCGACCCACCTCGGAGGTGCTGCGGCGGCCCTGCGCATCGGCCGGGAACACCACGCCCTGCTGCTCGTCGTCAGCCATCTGTCCATCTTGCACAGCAGGGCGGACCGGCGGCCACCGCCAGGGCAGGTGGTCACCTGAACTCCGGCGGTCCGGCCCTCCCGGCACCCCGGGGGCCGGACGCAGGCTGAGAGGGACGCACCAGCACAGCCGAGGAGGACCTGCAGTGGCAGGACAAGTGACGACGGGCTTCCTGCACGGCGACGTGCCCTACCTCAAGGTCGGCACGGGACCGCCGCTGGTCGCCGTACAAGGACTGACCCCGGCGAACGACGTGCCGACGGGGGCCGAGCGCCGCTTCGCGCTGGCTCATGCGGCGCCGATGGCCGGGGACTTCACCGTCTACGTGGTCAACCGCAGACGCGGTCTCCGAGCCGGCCAGTCGATGTCGGACCTCGCCGGCCACGTGGCGGCAGCAATCGAGCGCGACATCGGCGATCCGGTGTTCCTCGACGGCACGAGCACGGGTGGATCGGTCGCGTTGCAACTGGCCCTCGACCGGCCCGACCTCGTGCGTCGGCTGGTGCTGATCGCCTCGGCCCACCGGTTGGGCACTCGGGGCCGTGAGCTGCAGGCGGAGGTCGCCCGCCTCATCCGCGCGGGGAGCCCCCGCGACGCCTGGGCCATGATGATGACGACGGTGATGCTGCCGGACCGGCTCCGCCGTCCCGCGCGCCCGCTGCTCCGGATGGCGGTGGGACCCATGGTGCCTGCCGATCCCACGGACGCGCTGGTCACCATCGACGCGGAGGACGCCTTCGACCTGTCGGCCGACCTGGAGCGCATCAGCGCCCCGACCCTGGTCATCGGCGGGAGCGACGACCACTTCTACGGTCGCGAGCTGTTCGAGGCGACGGCGGCAGGCGTCCAGGACGGCCGCGCACACGTCTTCCCCGGGTGGGGGCACGTGCGCACGTCCGGCTCGACCGCGACCACGCATCTCACACTCGGCTTCATGCTGGCCGGGCTGCCGGGCGGGCGCGCCTCCACCTGAGCCGGTTCAGGCGCGTCAGGTCTCGGAGCCACCGCCCTCTCACCCCGTCGGTAGGGCCGCCCTTGCTCGTGGCACTCCACCAGACGCTCCCGCAGCCTCGTCGGAGCAAGGTCGTCCGCCGCCCCACTCGGACCAAGACTTGCCCCCGCACGGTGACGACGGACACCGCTGCGCAGGAGGGCCACCGCAGGAACGCGAACGACCTAGGCGGCCACAACCTCGTCAGAGCTGGCAGTGAAGGGCAACTCCGGAGGGGATGAGAGGACGAAGGCCAACAGTCCGTCGACGGCGGAGGTATCGGCCTCGTCGGCTGAGCCGGTGCCACACAGCCGGACGTACCGCATGACGTCTCGTAAGGCCGTGGCCATCGGGTCGTCGTCCCGCGCCCGGGCAAAGTTCATCTGTGACCGCAGTGCGGGAAGAGCACTGGGGTAGCCGTCGGTACAAACCTGCAGCGCACGCACCGCGATCCAGTGGCGTACGGCGTTGTCCGACATCGCTTTCGCGCCGTTGATCAGGGACACCGGCCCGGTCCCCACATTGGGGACCGGGCCGGCGGTCGTGCTCTCAGCTATCGCCTATCGGGTTGATAGGTCATAGCGTTTGGCACGGATGCAATCAGTGCCAGTTCGTGCAACTGCCACATGCCAGGTCCGTGCACCTCGACATCAGCTGCAGCCGCTGGTGCTGCCGCAGCCCTCGCAGACGTAGCAGGAGCCCGCCGGGCGCATCTTGGTGCCGCAGGTGAAGCACAGCGGGCTGTCGACCGCGGTGCCGGTGATCTTCTCCATCAGCTCGGCGCTGGTGTGCGCGCCGGCCGGAGCCTCCTTGACCGCGGCCTTGACCTCGACCTCGACGGGCTTGGTCACCGGGGTCTCGGCAGCCTCGGCGTCGTCGGAGCCGTGCTCCTTGAGCGCCTCGACCTCGCTGACCTCCTCCACCTCGGGGAGCGGCTCGTAGGAGCCGGTCTCGAGCTGGCGCTGGCGCTCCTCGGCGGAGTAGATGCCGAGCATCGACCGGTCGTCGAAGGACAGGTAGTCCAGCGCCAGGCGGCGGAAGATGTAGTCCATGA